>VRUB01000064.1 GCA_019456345.1 Nitrospira sp.
CGCTGTTGCGCAGGTCGTCGTGCAGCTGTAGACCCTTGTGCAAATACTCCTCCGGCGTCTGCGCCCAAATAGTCGGAAAATCCACTACAATCAGGCCGATGGCGGCGCGCATGCCGGCGTCGGTGCATACTCGCGCCGTGTCCTCCGGAAAGAAGTACATGTCGTTGAAACACGTGGTGCCGCTCTTCAGCATCTCGGCTATGGCGAGCCGTGTGCCGTCGCGCACGAACTCATCGCTGACCCACTTCGCCTCGGCCGGCCAGATATGATTCTCGAGCCAGTCCATTAACGATAAGTCGTCTGCAAGACCGCGGAACAGGCTCATGGCGGCGTGGGTATGGGCATTGACCAGACCCGGGACCAGTGCATGATCGGGAAGGACGACGGTGTCCCTGGCTTGATACTTCTGGGTCGCCTCGACGGTAGGAAGAACGGCGGCAATCTTGCTGTCGCGGATGGCGACACTGTGATGATTCAGCACCGTATCATCCGGCTCCACCGGAATCACCCAACGCGCGCTTATTAACGTATCGATGCTTTCCATGGTATCGCGCTTAGCTGCACGAATCGCAGTATACCCGATCTATCTGTTTGTCCGGACGGGTCGCTATATTAAGGCGTCGCGTTAATGCATTGAAAACGACTGGTATTCGTTCAATCGCACGGCTCCGGCATTACCCAGCACCGGCATCATTACGCAGGCGCACCCAGTTTCTGCGTGCCCAACGGCGGTTTAATACTGCGAAGCCGGCGGTATTGACGGATCGCGTTGGTGCCATGCAAACGGGCAGTGTCTTTAACGCATTGGCTCGCGCCGGCACATTCAGAACCGGCGAACCGCATTCGCCCCCGGCCCACCCAGGTACGACCGCAGACATGGGAGGCTCAGTACAGTGTATTAACGCGTCGCGTTAATGCGTTCAAAAAATCCGTAATTCGCAGCTATTTTGGTCTCGCGCATTCACAATCGACGGTCGCCTTGATGGCTTGCGTCCTGTGGGTCTGACAGCGGCGCTAACGAAATGATAACCAAGCGTATTAACGTGACGCCTTAATACAATCAGTGTTTCGCGCTCAACGCGTATCTGTGTTTGCCTCACTCGTGGTGTCGTACTTCGCAGTGCTCCTGGATCGAACAAGTATTCTGTGCTTTTACGAATCTGCGTCTATCATCGATGTGCCGTGATAGTGTGCCGTCGCAGGTGATATGATTTGCCTTTGAGTGAGCGCTCAATCCGGACCCGCCATCAAGCGAGAAACAGCAAACTCGAGGATGTACATGGTCAAACAGCACCAAGAAACGATTGCCTACGATCGTATTCGCGCGGTTGAGTGGGAAAATGATCGTCTCAAGCTGATCGACCAGCGGCTCCTGCCGGGACAGTTGGCGTACCTCTACTGTGACACGCTGCCCGATACCGCCGACGCCATCCGCAAGATGGTCGTGCGCGGGGCACCGGCAATCGGCATCACCGCCGCCTATGGCGTCGTGTTGGGGGCGCGGGAGCGCTACCGGGCCGACGCCAGCTGCTGGCGCGATGCGCTGGGGCCGGACCTGGAGCTGCTGGCGGCTGCGCGCCCGACTGCCGTGAACCTGCGCTGGGCCGTGGCGCGTATGCGCAGTCTCATTGAAACACCCAAAGGCGACCCGATTCCACGGCTGCTCGCCGAAGCGCAACGCATCCATGCCGAAGATATCAGCGCTAACCGCCGCATGGGTGAGCTGGGTGCGGCGTTGATTGCGCCGGGCAGTGCCGTGCTGACCCACTGCAACACCGGTGCCCTGGCGACGGGCGGCTATGGCACCGCGCTCGGGGTAGTACGGGCCGGTAGCGCCGCCGGGCGCATCAGTGCTGTCTACGCGAGCGAGACGCGTCCGTGGTTGCAGGGTGCGCGGCTGACCGCTTGGGAGCTGATACAGGAGGGAATTGCCGTGACCTTGACGGCGGAGAGCGCAGTCGCGAGCTTGATGCGCGAGCAACGCGTGCAGTGGGTGGTTGTTGGGGCGGACCGGATCGCGGCCAACGCTGATGTTGCGAACAAGATCGGCACTTACTCTGCGGCACTGGCCGCACGGCACCACGGCGTGAAGTTTATGGTGGTGGCGCCCACGAGCACGATCGATATGGCCACCGAGAGTGGCGCCGACATCCCCATTGAGACCCGCGGCGAGGACGAGATCCTCGAGTTTGCCGGTCGTCGCACCGCCCCGGCCGGTGCCCGTGCCTGGAACCCGGCATTCGACATCACCCCGGCGGAGCTGATCGACGTGATTGTCACGGAAAAGGGCGTGGTCCTGAGCCCCACTCGCGACGCGCTCGCCGCGGCTTTGCGCCGCTCGCGCTGATCGTCGCGAAACCCGCATTTTTGATGCAGGCTTGAGGCCTTTCGTGGTAAAATTCGCATGCTTTCCGGCCGCTGGAACTAACCCCCCAGTTCTGAGAAAAAGTCAATTAAAACCTTGGCTTATCTGCAGTTTACGGCGTTTTTTGGTGCTAGAATCAGGTCTGGTGAATGACGACCGCAGGGCAGCGTTTTCAAGCCGCTGCGGCGTTGCTGATCGTCATACGCCAGCACCCACGAGGGCCCCTCGACAGGGATCGTAAGCCATTATGGAACAGTTTGCCAAAGAGACTATTCCGGTAAATCTCGAAGACGAGATGCGGCAGTCCTATCTGGACTACGCGATGAGCGTCATCATAGGCCGCGCCCTGCCGGACGTGCGCGATGGCCTGAAGCCGGTGCACCGGCGCATTCTGTTTGCCATGCACCAAGGCAACAACGTCTACAACCGCCCCTATGTGAAGTGCGCCCGCGTGGTCGGTGACGTACTCGGCAAGTTCCATCCCCACGGCGACAGTGCCACGTATGACGCGCTGGTGCGCATGGCGCAGGACTTCTCGATGCGCTACCCGCTGATCGACGGTCAGGGCAACTTCGGCTCCGTAGACGGCGATCCGCCGGCGGCCTATCGCTACACCGAATGCCGCATGACGCGCTTCGCCTCGGAGTTGTTGGCTGACATCGAGAAGGAGACCGTCGACTTCGCACCCAACTACGACGGCAACGAGCACGAGCCAGTCGTGCTGCCGACACGCCTGCCGAATCTGCTGGTCAACGGTTCCTCGGGCATCGCAGTCGGCATGGCGACCAATATCCCACCGCACAATATCAGCGAGGTGATCAATGCCTGTCTCGCCTTGATCGATGACGAGACGATCGGCATCGACGAGCTGATGCAGCATATTCCCGGCCCGGATTTTCCCACCGCCGCCATCATTCATGGCGTCGACGGCATTCGTGACGCCTACCGCACCGGCCGAGGCAAGGTCTACGTGCGTGCGCGCACCAGCTTCGAGACCGACAACAAAACCCGGCGACAGGCCATCATCGTCAGCGAGCTGCCTTACCAGGTGAACAAAGCACGCCTTCTCGAGCGAATCGCCGGGCTCGTAAAACAGGGCCGGCTCGAAGGCATCAGCGAGCTACGCGATGAGTCGGACAAGTCCGGTATGCGCATGGTGATCGAGCTTCGCCGCGGCGAGAACGCCGACGTGATCCTGAACAATCTCTACGAGCATACCGCCATGCAGAGTGTGTTCGGCATCAACGTGGTTGCGCTGGACGGTGGTCAGCCGCTGCTGATGAACCTCAAGGAGTTGCTCGAGGCATTCGTACGCCACCGCCGTGGCGTCGTTACGCGTCGTACGTTGTATGACCTGCGAAAATCGCGCGAGCGTACCCATGTCCTTGAGGGGCTCGCGATTGCGTTGGAGAACATCGACGAGATCGTCACCTTGATCAAGGCCGCCCAGGACCCGGCGCAAGCCAAGACCGCGCTGATGAAAAAGATCTGGAAGGCAAGTGTGGTCACCAAGATGCTGGCGGATGCGCAAAGCGGCATCTCGCGCCCGGAAGGGCTGGATGCGATCTATGGCTTGGGCAAGAAAGGCTATCGCTTGTCCGAGGTCCAGGCGCAGGCGATCCTCGATCTGCGATTACATCGCTTGACCGGCCTGGAGCAGGAGAAGTTACGGCGCGAGTACGGTGAGCTGCTCCATACCATCAAGCACCTGCTCGAGATCCTGGAGAACCCCGAGCGCTTGATGCAGGTAATTCGAGAGGAACTGATTGCCGTGCGCGATCAGTACGGCGATGCGCGCCGTACTGAGATCATCAAGACGCGGACGGACCTGAAGATCGAGGACCTGATCGCGGAAGAGGATCTGGTGGTCACACTGTCGCACACCGGCTACGTGAAGGCGCAACCGCTTGCGGATTACCGCGCCCAGCGCCGCGGCGGCCGCGGCAAAACCGCCACGCGCATGAAGGATGAAGATTTCGTCGATCGACTCTTCGTCGCCAACACGCACGACACGATCTTGTGTTTCAGTAGCAGCGGAAAGGTCTACTGGCTGAAGGTGCACCAGATTCCGCAGGCGCGCCGCGGCGCCCGCGGCCGGCCCATCATCAATCTGTTGCCGCTCGAGGAGGGCGAGCACGTGAACGCAATCTTGCCGATTCGCGAGTTCGAGAAGGACAAGTATGTCTTTATGGCGACCTCGGACGGTACTGTCAAGAAGACCGCATTGACCGAGTTCTCGCGTCCCCGCTCGAGCGGCATCATCGCGCTCGAGCTGACGGCCAAGAACCGCCTGGTTGGTGTAGGCCTGACTACCGGCAAGTGCGACATCTTGCTCTTCACCGACGTGGGCAAGGTGGTGCGGTTCGGCGAGCGAGAAGTGCGTCCGATGGGCCGCACCGCCCGCGGCGTGCGCGGTATCATGCTCAAGAAGGGCCAAAGCGTCATATCGGTGATCATCGCCTGCGCGGACGCGGGCGATGCGACGGTGTTGACGGCCACCAAGAATGGTTACGGTAAGCGCACGCTGCTGACTGATTACCCGCGCCACCGGCGCGGGGGCCAAGGTGTCATCTCGATTCAGGTGAGCAAGCGCAACGGGCGGGCCGTCGGTGCCTGCCTCACGACTGGCGAAGATGAGGTGATGCTGATTACCGACGGTGGCAGGCTTATTCGCACGCGCACCCGCGAGATCTCGATCGTGGGGCGCAACACCCAGGGTGTTCATCTTATTGATCTCAGTGAGGGTGAACGCCTGGCGGGCATGGAGAAGGTTGCCGAATCGCCCAACGGCGCCGATGTAGGTTGACTACCAATACAGGGAGTAATGACTGCATGACGAGGGTGTTTAATTTCGGGGCGGGACCCGCGACATTGCCGCAGGAGGTGCTCGAGCAGGTACAGGCCGAGCTGACGGACTTGCACGGCACCGGCATATCCGTCACGGAGATGAGTCATCGTGACAAAGGCTTCATGGCGATCGCGCAACAAGCAGAGGCCGATTTGCGCGAGCTCATGGCCATCCCGTCGAGCTACAAAACGCTGTTCTTGCAGGGCGGAGCGCAAGGGCAGTTTGCCGCGGTGCCGCTCAACCTGCTTGATGGCAAGGCTAATGCCGATTACATAAATACCGGCCATTGGTCGAAGCGCGCGATCAGCGAGGGCGGGCGTTATTGCAAGGTCAACGTTGCCGCGAGCAGCGAGGCCAGCGGCTTCACCACCGTACCGCCGCAAGACCAGTGGATACTCAGTCCCAGTGCCGCCTACGTGCATTACACGCCCAATGAAACGATCGGTGGCGTCGAGTTTCCATGGATACCCGAAACCGGCGATATCCCGCTGGTCGCCGACATGTCGTCCACCATTTTGTCGCGCCGGGTGGATGTGAGGCGTTTCGGGGTCATCTATGCGGGGGCGCAAAAAAATATCGGCCCGGCGGGACTGACGGTCGTAATCGTGCGTGATGATCTGCTCGGACGCGCGCGCAGCGAGGTGCCGAGCGTGCTGAACTACAAGCTGCAGGCCGAGCAGGGCTCCATGTTCAACACGCCGCCGACCTTCGCGTGGTACGTCGCCGGCCTGGTGCTCGATTGGATCAAGCGCAAGGGCGGACTAACCGCGATGGCCGAGATCAACAAACGCAAGGCCGACAAGCTTTACGCGTGTATCGATGCCTCGGGCGGTTTCTATCACAGCCCGGTCGATCCGGACTGTCGGTCATGGATGAACGTGCCATTTACGCTGGCTGATGGTCGCCTGGACAGCATTTTCCTCGAGCAGGCCGCGGCGGTCGGGTTGGTGCAGCTCAAGGGGCACCGCTCGGTCGGCGGCATGCGCGCCAGTATGTACAATGCGATGCCGGAGGAGGGGGTCGATACGCTGGTCCAGTTCATGCAGCAGTTTTCTCAGAAAAAGGGTTAAGAAGTGTGTTTAAGGTACTGACTCTAAACAATATATCGCCTAAAGGCCTTGGCCGGTTGCCGGCCGACCGTTATCGTGTGGGCACCGATATCCCGGGCCCAGACTTGATCCTGTTACGTTCTTTCAATATGCACGAGATGGAAATACCCGAGAGCCTCAAGGCAGTCGGGCGCGCAGGCGCTGGGGTCAACAATATCCCGATCGAGCGCCTGAGTGCCCTCGGGATACCGGTGTTCAACACTCCCGGCGCGAACGCCAACGCCGTCAAGGAGCTGGTAGTGGCCGGTCTGTTCCTCGCCAGCCGCAATATCTGTCAGGCGTGGGAGTTTGCCCGCGGCCTGCGGGGCAGCGACAGCGAGATCACGCGCGCGGTGGAAACGGGCAAGAAGCGGTTTGCCGGATTCGAGCTGCCGGGCCGAACCCTCGGCGTGGTGGGCCTTGGTTACGTCGGGCGCAGCGTAGCGAATGTGGCGGTGGCGCTTGGAATGAAGGTCATCGGCTACGATCCCAAGATTACGGTGGAGGGCGCATGGCAGCTTTCATCGGAGATTCAAAAGGCATCACATCTTGAGCAGCTGCTGCACAGCGTCGATTTCATCACGTGTCATGTGCCGTTGTTGGAATCGACCAGGAATATGATTAATGCCGAGCGCATTCAGCAAATGAAAGAGGGCGTTACGATCTTGAACTTCGCGCGCGAAGGCATCGTCAACGAAGAGGCCGTATGCGAAGGCCTCAAGTCCGGGCAGGTATATGCCTACGTGTCTGACTTTCCCAGCAACCTGCTCAAGGACCACGAGCGCGTGATCGCATTGCCGCACCTGGGGGCCTCGACAAAAGAGGCCGAGGAGAACTGCGCCGTGATGGTAGCCGAGCAGATCCGCGAGTTTCTGGAGAACGGCAACATCAGGCACTCCGTGAACTTCCCCGAGGTAGTGATGCCGCGCGGTTCACAGTATCGCATGGTGGTCGCCAACGCCAATGTGCCCAACATGCTGGGACACATTTCCTCTGCCATGGGCGAGGCCGGTTTGAATATTCATGATATGGTCAATATGTCCAGAGACGAGCTCGCTTACACAATCGTCGATCTTGACAGCCCGATCCCGGAGGAGATCAAGGAAAAGGTCGCGGGTATTCAAGGCGTAATGATGGCGCGAGTCCTTGATGTCCCACGGCCGGACTAGGAGAATGCCGAAACAAATAAAAGCGGCGGCATTTCGGTGGTAAGCCGGACGAGATTTCTGTAGGGGAGACGCGATTCCTCGGCACCCCGTTTGTCTCATTGACTGAAAAAAAGGCGTGTGCACCCGTGAGTGACGATCGGCGACTACGCGAGCTGCGTGACCGCATCGACGTGCTGGACGAGAAGATCCAGGAGCTCGTCAATGAGCGTGCGCGTTGTGCGCAGGAAGCGGCGAAAAGCAAAGAGCGTGCGGGCGCGCAAAATTTTTACAGCCCGGAACGCGAGGCCCAGGTCTTACGCCGTATCGTCGAGCGCAACAAGGGCCCGTTGCCGGACGAGGAGATAGCGCGGCTGTTTCGCGAGCTCATGTCGGCCTGCCTGGCGCTTGAGTCGCCGTTGCGAATCGCTTTTCTCGGTCCGGAGGGGACATTCACCCAGGAAGCGGTGCTCAAGCACTTCGGTCATTCGGTGAGGACCGCACCGTTGCGTGCCATTGACGAGGTCTTCCGCGAGGTCGAATCCGGTAATGCACATTTCGGGGTGGTCCCGGTCGAGAACTCGACCGAGGGCGTGATCAGTCACACACTGGATATGTTTATGAGTTCACCGCTCAAGATCTGCGGTGAGGTGGCGCTGCGCGTGCACCATCATCTGCTGGGAATGAGGACCGACCGGACGCAGGCGGAGAGGGTGGTGTCGCATCAGCAGTCGCTTGCTCAGTGTCGCGAGTGGCTCGGTGCGAATCTGCCCGATCTGGAGCAGGTAGCCGTCAACAGCAATGCCGAGGCCGCCCGTCTTGCCAGTGAAGATCCGGAGTCGATCGCCATCGCCGGCGACTCGGCGGCGCAGATCTACGGCCTCAATATCCTGGCCGCCAATATCGAAGACGATCCCGATAACACCACGCGTTTCCTTGTGATCGGCCAGCTCGAAACCGGGCCCAGCGGCGCGGACAAGACAAGCCTGCTGCTGTCCGGCAAGAACAAACCCGGCTCGCTGCATATGTTGCTCGCCCCGTTGGCGCACCATGGGATCAACATGACGCGGATCGAGTCACGACCGTCGCGCCAGAGCGCGTGGGAGTATGTATTCTTCATTGATATCGACGGTCATATTCGGGGCGAGCAAGTACAGCAGGCGGTGGCCGAGCTGGAAAACGAGGCCGCATTCGTGAAATGCCTGGGCTCGTACCCCAAGGCGGTGTTGTAGCACGATGGCCGTTGATGTGCTTTCGTTAGCGGTACCGGGCGTACGCGGTATCAAACCCTACGAGCCCGGCAGGCCGATCGAGGAGATCGAGCGCGCCTACGGCGTCGCCGATGTCGTTAAGTTGGCATCCAATGAAAACCCGCTCGGGCCCGGACCCCGCGCACTTGCGGTTATGCCGGAGCGCCTCAATGGTCTTGCGCGCTATCCGGATGGAAACGGCTTCGCCTTGAAGTCAAAGCTGGCCGAGAAATTGTCGGTCGCACCGGAGCAGCTCACGCTTGGTAACGGCTCCAACGAGATCCTCGAGCTCGCGGCACGTGCGTTCGTACTGCCCGAGCACGAGGTGGTTTTCTCTGCGCATGCCTTCGCGGTGTACCCGCTGGTGACGCAGGCGGTCGGCGCTACCGCTGTGGTGGTGCCGGCGCACGACTGGGGGCATGATCTGGAGGCGATGGCCAGCGCCTTGAACGAGCGCACGCGCCTGGTGTTCATTGCTAACCCCAACAACCCGACGGGCACCTGGGTGCGCAGGGGCGAGCTCAAGACGTTTTTGAAACGCGTGCCCGCGCACGTGCTGGTAGTAGTTGACGAGGCCTACTTCGAGTACGTGATCGAGCCTGACTATCCCAATGCGATCGCCTGGATCGAGCGCTTTGCTAACTTGATTGTTACACGGACCTTTTCCAAGGTGCACGGATTGGCTGGGTTGCGCATCGGCTATGGCGTCTCCACGCCCGAGGTCGCCGATGTTTTGAATCGCGTGCGTGAGCCGTTCAATGTCAACACCCTGGCGCTTGCCGCTGCCGAGGCGGCGCTTGGCGACTTCGCGCACGTCACTCACAGCGTAACGATGAACCAGGAAGGCATGCGGCAGCTCAGCAAGGCCTTCATGGAAATGGGGCTGCCGTATATACCCTCCGTCGCTAACTTCATCGCCGTCGATGTGCGGCGCCCGGGCGCTGCAGTATTCGAGGCATTGCTGCACGAAGGTGTTATCGTCCGCCCCGTTGCCAATTACGCTATGTCAAATCACCTGCGCGTGACGGTGGGTCTGCCGGACGAGAACCAGCGTTTCATAGATGCGCTGGCAAAGATGATTAGTGCGCCCTGAATAACCGTAACTGGTGACCAGTGACTCGTGATTCGGGCGTTTGTCGGTCGAATGAGCACTCACCAATCACTGATCACGATTGACGATTTCCATGATTAACAAGCTCGCCATTATCGGTGTCGGCCTTATCGGCGGTTCGTTGGCGCGCGCCTTGCGCCAGAGCGGACATGTGGGCGATGTGGTGGGTTTCGGGCGCAGCCTGGGCAAGCTGCAGACTGCGGTGGACCTCGGTGTCATCGATCGTGTCGAGGTATCGCTCGCGGCCACCGTGCGTGGCGCTGACATGGTCGTCGTGGCGGTGCCGGTGGCAACGATCAAGCCCATCCTGTCCGAGCTTGCGCCGCTGATGGTGGACGGCGCGGTGGTGACGGATATAGGCAGCGTAAAAGGTGTGGTGGTGCAGGCCGCACGCGAGGCACTGGGGGCGCGGTACGCCGTATTCGTGCCGGGGCATCCGATCGCCGGCACCGAGCACTCGGGGGTGGTGGCGTCACAGGCCGAGCTATTCCAGGGCCATCATGTGATCCTGACACCGGATAACGATACCGACCCTGCGGCGCTGGCGCGAGTGCGCGCCATGTGGCAGGCGACCGGCGCCGATGTCTTGATCATGTCGGTCGTACAACACGACGAGATACTGGCGGCCTGCAGCCACCTGCCGCACATGCTGGCCTACGCCTTGGTCGACATGCTGGTGCGGCGCGATGATCATAAAAAAACCTTCGATCTGGCCGCGGGAGGCTTTCGCGATTTTACTCGTATTGCCTCCAGCGACCCTGTAATGTGGCGCGATATATGCGTTGGCAACAGCGACGCGCTGGTGCGCGTGCTCCAGGCGTATCGTGATAACCTGGACGTGCTGATTTCCGCTATCGTCAGGGGCGACGCCGATTGGTTGGAGGAAACCTTCAATCGAGCGAAGCGTGCGCGTGACGAGTATATTAAACGTGATGGTTGATCGCGCAAGCGAGCGCCTGTCGAGGTTTCGGTGGGCACGCTCGATGAGGCGTATCGAAGTTCACCCCCCCTGCTTCTCAGCATCGATCACGGACCACGGATTGTGAGCACAGCGATCGACTATCTGATCCAACCAGGGGGATCGCTGCACGGTCGACTGCGCGTCCCCGGCGACAAGTCAATCTCGCATCGAGCGGTGATCCTTGGGTCCCTCGCCGATGGCGTTACGCGGGTACGCGGTTTGCTGGAAGGGGCCGATGTGCTCGCCACCATTGCGGCATTTCGCGCCATGGGAGTCGGGCTTTCTGGGTCAGGGGAGGGGCGCTTGCGCATCGACGGCGTCGGGCTGCAAGGGCTGCAAGCCCCGTCGGCTCCCTTGGATATGGGTAATTCGGGTACGGCGATGCGGCTGCTGGCAGGTGTGCTTGCGGCCCAGCATTTTGACTCCGAGCTGACCGGTGACGCGTCTTTGCACCAGCGGCCGATGCGGCGCGTGGCCGAACCATTGCAGGCGATGGGGGCGGCGGTCACGATGGGCGCAGAAGGCCGGCCGCCGCTGCGCATCGCCGGTGGGCGCGTATTACACGGGATTGATTACGCTATGCCGGTTGCCAGTGCCCAGGTGAAGTCGGCGCTGCTGTTTGCTGGGATGTACGCCGACGGCACGACATCGGTGATGGAGCCTGCGCCTACGCGCGACCACACAGAACGCATGTTACGCGGATTTGGTTACCCGGTCAGCTCGACCGATGGCACGGCGTCGATTCGGGGCGGTGGGCGGCTCCAGGGTTGCGACATCGAGGTCCCGGGCGACCTTTCGTCGGCAGCCTTTTTCTTGGTCGGCGCTGCGATCGCGCCCGGCTCCGACGTGGTGGTGCAAGGCGTGGGTGTCAATCCGACCCGAAGCGGGATCTTGACGCTGCTGCGCCAGATGGGCGCTGCGGTTGAGGTCACCAATAACCGCGAAGCTGGGGGCGAGCCGGTCGCGGATATTCGCGTAAGATCTGGCCCACTGCGGGGCATCGCCATTAGCGCGGAGCAGGTGTCGCTTGCGATCGATGAGTTCCCGATCTTGTTCATTGCTGCCGCGTGTGCCGAGGGCGAGACGGTCTTGCGCGGTGCGCGCGAGCTGCGTGTGAAGGAGAGCGATCGTATCGCAGTGGTGGCCGAGGGGCTCAAGCGGCTCGGTGTCGATGCGCGCGAGACGCCGGACGGCATGAGCATCCGCGGGAGCCGGATCTCGGGTGGCGAGGTTGACAGCCACGGGGACCATCGCGTGGCAATGGCGTTCGCGATGGCGGGCGCCGGCGCGGAAGGCGCGATTACCGTGCGCGATTGCGAGAATGTGAATACGTCGTTTCCGGGCTTCGCCGAGCTGGCGGTGGACGCGGGCCTCTCTATCCAGTCCATGGTGCGCGAGTCGTGAGGCGAGAGCCTCGAATCTGCCTAATCTGCTTGCGGCGCGGCCTATGAGCGAGTCCAACCGCACGGCCGCATGACCTCGTCCGGGACAACGCGCCCCGCAGATCCGGCACCGGTCCTGACCCTGGATGGTCCCGGGGGCTCGGGCAAGGGCGCTGTCGGCCAGCGCTTGGCGAGCCGCCTGGCGTGGCATTTTCTGGAGAGTGGCGCGCTTTACCGTGCTGTGGCGCTGCTCGCCCGGCAGGCGGGGACGGGGTGTGACGATACGGCAGCGTTGGCACGTTTGGCCCACGAGCTTGACGTGGCATTCGAGCCGCGCCAGCATGAGCCCGCGCGCGTGATGCTCAATGGGGTGGACGTGAGCGAGGTGCTGCGCACGGAGGAGATGGGGCGCGCGGCCTCCGAGGTAGCGGTGCTGCCGGGTGTGCGCCGGGCGCTGCTGGATAAGCAGCGTGTCCTGCGCCGACCCCCTGGGCTGGTGGCCGACGGGCGGGATATGGGGACTGTGGTTTTCCCCGATGCCGCGGTGAAGATTTTTCTCACCGCCACCCCCGAGGCACGCGCCGAGCGTCGGTATAAGCAGTTGAAAGACAAGGGATTCGATGTTAGTCTTGCGCGCCTCGCGGAGGGGATCCATGTGCGTGACGCGCGTGATGCTGAGCGCGAGGCTTCGCCGCTCAAACCCGCAGATGACGCCTGCATAATCGACACGTCGAGTCTGACCATCACAGCGGTGGTGGCTCGTATCATGCGTCTGCTACGGGCGCGGTTGGAAACAGCCCGGGTGGAACGTTGAATGCCACCACGAGCGGTTCTATATATACTGTTTCTTGAACGTCGGGTCGCGACCGCGCGCAGGATGCGTAGCGGGGCGGGTCGCAGGTGAAACGAACGACAGGCTATGAGTGAGAGTTTTGCAGAGTTATTTGAGGAAAGCCTAAAGGGCGTGAAGTTACAAGCCGGTGGTCTTGTCACTGGCGAAGTGGTACACGTCGATAACGAAGTGGTTATTGTCAATGCCGGCCTCAAGTCTGAGGGCGTTATCCCGGCGGATCAGTTTAAAGACGAGAGCGGAGAGATCACGGTTCATGTCGGCGACAAAGTCGAGGTGGTCCTCGAGCAGTACGAGGACGGCTTCGGCGAAACCCGGCTCTCGCGCGAGAAGGCCAACCGCATGAAAGCCTGGGAAGATCTGGAAACGGCCTACGAATCTCAGTCCATAGTCAAGGGCGTGCTCACCGGCAAGGTCAAAGGCGGATTTACCGTCACGATCGATGCGATACGCGCTTTCCTTCCCGGTTCCCTCGTTGATGTTCGTCCCGTCCGCGACCCCAGCTATCTCGAAGGAAAAGAACTCGAATTCAAGGTCATCAAGCTGGATCGCAAGCGCGATAATATAGTGGTCTCGCGCCGCGCAGTCGTGGAGACCGAAATGTCCGCCGAGCGCGACGCCCTGTTGGCCAGCCTCGAGGAAGGACAGATCGTCAAAGGCGTGGTGAAGAACATCACGGACTATGGCGCTTTCGTAGACCTTGGCGGGGTCGATGGCTTGCTGCACATCACCGATCTTGCGTGGAAGCGGGTGAAACATCCCTCTGAAGTCGTCAATGTCGGCGACGAAATCGAAGCGCGGGTACTGCGCTACGACCGCGACCGTAACCGGGTTTCATTGGGTCTGAAGCAGCTCGGCGAGGATCCCTGGGTAGACCTGAATCGACGCTACCCGGAAGGTACACGCCTGTTCGGCAAGGTGACCAACCTGACCGAATACGGCGCCTTTGTCGAGATAGAGGAAGGTGTCGAAGGGTTGGTGCACGTCTCGGAGATGGATTGGACAAACAAGAACATCCACCCCAGTAAGGTGACCCAGGTCGGGGACGAGGTCGAGGTCATGATCCTGGATATCGATCCCGAACGTCGTCGCATCTCGTTGGGCATAAAACAGTGTCAGCCGAACCCGTGGGAGGATTTCGCGGCCAACCACAATAAGGGCGACCGGGTCAAGGGCACAATCAAATCGATTACCGACTTCGGTGTATTTGTCGGTCTGGAGGGCGGTATAGACGGACTGATTCACCTTTCCGACCTGTCGTGGGGCCGCCCGGGTGAAGAGGCGGTGCGCGACTTTAAGAAGGGCGAGGAGGTGGAGGCCATCATCCTGGCGGTCGACCCGGAGCGAGAGCGTATCTCGCTGGGGATCAAGCAACTGGAAGGAGATCCGTTCACCAATTATGTCGCCGAGCACGGTAAGGGCAGCGTCGTAAAAGGCATCGTGACGCAGGTAGAGGCCAAAGGCGCGACTGTGTCGCTGGCGGCGGAAGTGGAGGGCTATTTGCGGGCGTCGGAGCTATCGCGTGACCGAGTTGAAGATACCCGCTCCGTGCTAAAGGAAGGCGACGCGGTGGAAGCCAAGATTACCACCATTGACCGTAAGAACCGCAAGATCTCTTTGTCCGTGAAAGCCAAGGATCTGGCGGAAGAGACAGAGGCGGTTCAGAAGTACGCGCGCAAGGCTAGCTCGACGACTTCATCGTTGGCTCAAAAGCTGCGAGAAAAACTTAAAGGTAACTCCGAGCTTTCTTGAATTAGCCGGCCTGATTGCCTAAATTCATAGGGCGATGACTAAATCAGAACTCATCAGTCAGCTAGCCGCCAAGCAACCCCAGCTCGACTATCGGGATGTCGAGTTGGCCGTGAAGGAGCTGCTGGCACAGATGAGCTCCGCGCTGGCCTCGGGTGAACGCATCGAGGTGCGTGGCTTCGGAAGTTTTTCGCTCCACTACCGCCCTCCGCGGATCGGCAGAAATCCGAAAACCGGTGCCTCTGTGGCTATTTCGGATAAGTACGTACCGCATTTCAAACCTGGCAAGGAGTTGCGCGAGCGCGTGGATCCCAGGACCGGGCGCGCCAGCTAGCGTCTCTCACTGCGCCGCGGGCGCCAACCCGCATTTCTCACCAGCTATCTACTCGATCGCTGTTCCCGACGCGATCCTACCTCGGCAACCGCTCCCTGCGTTGCTCTACCTCGGCAACCGCTCCTGCGTTGCTCTAGCTCCTGCATCCATGCAGTCGTCCTGCATCCCTGCAGTCGTCCTGCAT
>VRUB01000261.1 GCA_019456345.1 Nitrospira sp.
GATGGCGGATGCAACCTTTCCGATGGGCATTCGCCGGTTCATGGCGTGCTTTCGAATAATTTCATATGCTTCCATTTCTTCGATGTTCTTGCTCTTCATCAGGATCGATTTCGCCTTTTCCACGGACCGGACCGAGCGAATCGTTTCCTCAAGCTTTCTGACCTTGGTATGCAGCCGATCCTCGTAGCGGAAAATGCTACGGGCGACGATCAGGCTTGTCAAGATTGCGAAAGGATTGGTCGGCTTGCTCACCACCGCCTGGGGACTACAGTCCGAAAGCAGGCCAAGCACGTCCGGAGTTTCATGCTCCACGACGGCGACGATGGCGGCTGGCGGCAGGTCGGCGAACCAGGGAAGGGAGCGACGGGTCTGGTCGTCGATCAGGTAGAACACGACATCGGTACGTTCTGGCAGCTTGGCCGGGGGCGGCCACATCCCCTCGACCTGGCAGCCGATGCGTTGGAGTGCCGGGCTCGGAACCTCTCGCCGAACCGCGGCGGGCAGCCGGGGTCACCCGGTCGAGGCATCTAAGACTCTTGGGGTGACAGCCACTTAGCCAAGGCTCCCTCGCATGGGAGCCTCGGCCGAAGATGGCCTTGCCCGGCCGTCACAGACTACTTGGCCGTTAAAAAAGCGTGTGCCGCGCGCAGCACCGTGGCGTCGGCGAAGTGCGCGCCGGTGAGCATCAGGCCGACCGGCAGGCCCCTGACGCCGCGACATGGCACGGTGATCGAGGGATGGCCGGTGAGGTCGAAAGCCGCGGTGTTGCGCACCATGTTGAGCGCCTGGGCGATATGGGCGGTGCGGTCCTCCTCGGGCATCGGCGGCACCTTGTGCGCGGTCTGCGGCGTCGTCGGCATGAGCACCAGGTCGAACTCCTCGAAGACCTTGTTGTAAGCCTCGGTGAGAACCCGCGACTGGTTCTGGGCGCGGCCATAGAACACACCGTCGTAGCGTTCGCGCATATAGTGGGCGAGCAGCGCCCCGAGCTTCGCCGTCGGCGAGAAGTCGTGTCCATGTGTCTTGATCGCCCGCGACATGGCCGACATCAGGCGGGTGTTGTACCAGCCCTTGTTCTGATAGGCGGCGTGACCGTGGTAGAAGCTGTCGATGCCACCTTCGATGGCGACGCAGTTCCAGATTGGCACCACCTTGCGGTGTTCGGGGACGGAGATTTGCTTGACCTTGGCCCCGAGGCCGCCCAGGAACTTGGCCGCGCCTTTGACTGCGGTATCGACCGCCGGCATCGATTCCGGCGTGCCGAAGCCCTCCTTGACCACGGCGATTTTCATGCCCTTGATCTTGCCGGTCAGGGCCTCGGTGTATCTGGGCACCCGGATCTTGTCCGGCTGGCGCGGATCGATGCAGGTATCGTCCTTGCCGGCGATGGCCTGCAGCAGCAAGGCCACGTTCTCGACCGTCATGGCCATCGGCCCGATATGGTCGATGGTCTGATCGAAACCCACGATACCGGTATAGGGTACCAGACCATGGGTTGGTTTTAGCCCGACTATGCCCGACCAGGCCGCGGGAATGCGGACCGATCCGCCCTGGTCGCCACCGAGCGCGATGTCGACCTGTCCGGTCGCCGGCGCGGTCGCCGAGCCACAAGACGACCCGCCGGCCGCATGTTTGGGATTAGCAGGGTTTAGTCCGACACCGTAGGTCGAGGTGTGGCCGCCACCGGAGAACGCAAAGTCGTCAGTGTTCAGGATCGCGGTGATATGCCCCCCTGCCTTCAAGATACGGGTGACAACCGTAGCGTCGATGTCCGGCACGTAGTCGTAAAGCAGCCGCGAGCCACAGGTGATTGGGATGCCCGCGACGCAGATGGTGTCCTTAGTGCCGATCGTCTTGCCCGCCAGCGGGCCGCGGCCGCCACCCGTGGCCTTCACCGAGCAGCGCCGCACGATGCCGTTCAGCGGATCGTCCTCGGGATCGGGACGCGTGCCGGGAATACGGACCGCCGGTGTCACCTCGCGCACCGGGTCAGGGTATTGGTCGAGCTCGTCGTAGCCTTCGAGCAACGCGGCGGCCAGCTCGAAGAAAACGTCGAGCTCCGCTTCGGTGGGATCGATATGGTAGCGATAGCCGATATCGACTAGATCCTCTCTCGAGGGGCGTCGAATGGTCATGGATAGCCTCCCTTCGTCCTATGGCCCCCGACATTGGCGACGAGTGCGCCGCTGAGGAGGCCC
>VRUB01000262.1 GCA_019456345.1 Nitrospira sp.
TCTGACCAATTACCAGGAAACCACCGGCGGCGAAGTGCTGGCCATCGCGCACAATGGCAACCTGTCGAACGGGATCATGTTTCCGCTGGAAGCGCAGTTCGATGGCAAGAAGCTCGACAAGACCTATGTCACGCAGCGCGACAAGTGGGAGCCGCTCTACGAGGCCACGCAGATCAAGGGCGACGGCGAGGCCCACTCTTTCCTGTCACCAGACGACGAGTTCGCCGATTTCGAGACCTGGGATTTCGGCAACCTCGACCTCACCGCGGTAAAGACCAACGACATGCTTGCCGGCGAATATGCCCGCGAGGCGTTGAAACGCGGGCTGGCGCTCGAGACGCGGCTCGGCACGAACCCCTACAAGTTCGGCATGATCGGAGCCACCGACAGCCACACCTCGCTGGCAGACGCCGAGGAGGACAATTTCTTCGGTAAGCATGCCGGCACCGAACCCAGCCCGGAGCGGCTGACGAAATATTTCATGAAAAACGACCTGGGCCAGATCATGGACTGGCAGATGGTTGCGTCGGGGCTCGCGGCCGTCTGGTCGAGGGAGAATACCCGCGAGTCGATCTTCGACGCGATGCAGCGCAAGGAGGTCTATGGCACGACCGGCCCGCGCATGACGGTGCGGTTCTTCGGCGGCTGGGAATATACGGAGCAGGATCTGAATTCCCGGATTCCGGTCATCGCGGGCTACCAAAAGGGTGTGCCGATGGGTGGCGACCTGCGGGTCATGCCCAAAGATGCGAAGGCGCCGAGCTTCATGACCTACGCACTGCGTGATCCGATCGGGGCCAATCTCGACCGCATCCAAATCGTTAAGGGCTGGCTCGACGCTGCCGGCACGACGCACGAGAAAGTCTATGACGTCGCGTGGTCTGGCGACCGCAAGCCGGGGGCGGACGGCAAGCTGCCGGCCGTTGGCAACACCGTCGATGTCGCTAACGCCAACTGGACCAACACCATCGGCGCCTCCGAGTTGGGAACGGTCTGGACCGACCCTGATTTCGATCCGAAGCTGAAGGCCTTCTACTATGTGCGGGTGCTCGAGATCCCGACCCCGCGTTGGACCACCTATGACGCCTTCCGTTTCGGCATCGACCTGCCCAAGGGTGCGCCGACCTCGATTCAGGAGCGCGGCTACACATCTCCAATCTGGTACACCCCCGCGTCGTCATCTTGAGCAGGGACCGGTGAGGCCACTACTGCTGCGGCTCCTGCGGGAGCCGCTTCTCCATTTCCTCGCGATTGGCGCTCTGATGTTCGCGGTCTTCACGGCCATGAACGGCACAAGCGAGCCGCCCCCCGATGTGATCGTCATCGGGCCTGAGCGGATCGATCAGATTGCAGCCGGGTTCGAGTCTGTCTGGAGGCGCAAGCCGACAGAGGACGAGCTCGACGCTCTGATCGAAGAGGACGTGCGCGAGGAGGTCTATTACCGCGAGGCGATGGCGCTCGGCCTCGACAGAAACGACGCTCTTGTGCGGCGGCGCCTGCGCCTGAAGATGGAGTTTCTGATGGACAGCACCGCCAATGCCGTGGATCCGGTCGCAGGCGAGCTCGAGGCCTATTTCGCCGCGAATGAAAAGCTCTATCGACTCGAGCCGCGTCTGGCCTTCGAGCAGATCTATCTGGGTGGGAACCCGAGCCTGGAAACCATCGCACGGCCGTTGAGCGTGCTCCAATCTGACCCCGCGACCGACCCTTTCACGTTGGGGGAACGCACCCTGCTGCCGGCTCAGCTCGGCCTCTCAACAACAGACGTGGTATTCGGCGTGTTCGGTAAGGGCTTTTTCGAGCGCCTCGCGGAGCTCCCGCCGGGAGTGTGGACCGGGCCTGTGGTGTCCACCTATGGCGTGCACCTTGTGCGCATCCTTGACAGTCTGCCCGCCCGGTCGCCCCGGCTCGAGGAGGTGCGGAAGCGCGTGCTGAGGGATTGGAAGACGGCGAAGACGGACGAAATCCGCGATCGGGACTACGCTAGGCGGCGCGCGCGCTTCGTGATCGAGATACGCCGCCGCAATGCGCACACGGTGAAGGCCCAATGACGCGATCCACGAGCAGGCGGACGCTTGCGCTTTTGGCTTTCCTGGTCGGTGCGCTCGGATTTGCTACGTCGTCGTACGGCCATGCGCTGCAACCCGGGTATCTGGAGCTTCGCCTGATCGACAAGGAACTCTACGCGGTCGTTT
>VRUB01000065.1 GCA_019456345.1 Nitrospira sp.
AGCTTGAACCCGGCCTCGCCGTTGGCGGCGGGTGAGAAATCTGCGTGCACCATCACTAGGACTATAGTCAGCGCCCTCGCCAACGCGAAGGAGCGCTTTTTCTTTCACCCCTATCCGGTAAACCCCTTTCACGCCGATTATCTGCATTACTTTGACCTCGCCGACGCGGCGAAGCAGACCTACCTACGCGGTTCCGTCGCCGCGCCATCCCCTCAACTAAAGGTCCGAACCAAGGGAAAGATTGCGAGCGAGCTGGTTCGCACCCGCTGGCAGAGCCAGGTGTCAGCGTGGGATGCGACGGTGGAGCAGATCGATGCCGGCGATCTCGTGGCGTCCCACATGTTCAATGTGAACGGTTGGCTCGGGCCCCCCTGGGTAAAAGCGGGCTGGTTTCACGCCTATCTGCTCCTGGCGGGGGCGCTGTCCCAACCGTCTGCGAGGCGTCGCGCTGATCTGGACTTGCGGCGCCTCCAAACAGGTGATTACGACGGCATGGTCGAGAAGATCAACATAAAGCGAGAGTTGCTCTCACTGCTAACGCGTAACTGCCGACGGGTCATTGTCGGATACACGGCAAAAAAGGAATATTTCAACTCCGACTACTCGGCCGGGATCGAGAACATCGCGTTCGATTCGCACGCCGGCTTCAACTCACCGATTTTCATCCGGACGGTCAAGCTCAAAGACCTGCCGTGGAATGGCTGGCTACGGCTCGGGACTAACGCAACACCAAGCTCGGCCTGGAACCCTATGGCCGGCTTCATCGATAACGCCGGACGCCTGATCTGGTTCACACTGGGCGACCCGGCCCTATTTCCAGCACCATACAATGCGGACTGGGTTCTTAACAGGATCGGGGATGTTCAGTCCACGCTTGGAAAGTGAAAGAAACGCACAGGAGAACACATGACTGAAGTCTTGCAGCTAGTCCGGGGGTACGTGTGGGTTTTTCTCTTCGGATGCGGCATCAGCAGTTTGGTCTTGGCAGCGGACCCTAGCGAACAGACGTTTGACCTGAGGATTGCGCGCGGCAGCGTAGCGAAAGCAATGCAGGTCGTCGAGGGCCCTGCGCCCGCCCCAATTGGGACCGAGAAGGCAACACCAGCATTCGTAAGGATTCCGGCGGACGCCGTGATCCCTGTGGCAGGTAGCGGCCGGCTAGTAGAAGTTGGGGCAGACAAATACGCAAAGGTGAGGCTGATCTACAAGTCGATGATTTCTCACTTTCACGATGGCACCCGGATGACCGTTGCGGATGTGCTTTACCCTTACATCTTCGCCTACCGCTGGGGCGTGCGGGGTACCGGCGAGGTTGCGAGGTACGACCCTTACATCGACAAGACGACTGCCTTGATCCGGGAACGTCTCGCAGCGTTAAAGGTTAAGCGGGTGGACAGGACGTCCAAGTCGATTAGGTTCGGGGATCTCAATTTCACACGAGAACTCGTGGTCATCGAGGTTTACCTGAACGCCACCACGGGAGATCCTCAGGACGCCGCTGCAATTGCGCCCCCCTGGAGTAGTGTTCCCTGGCATGTGATCGTCTTGATGGAAGAGGCGGTGAACCGGGGTTGGGCCGCGTTCTCGCAAGGCGAGGCGGCAAGGCGAGGGGTGGAATGGCTGGATCTCGTGCGGACTGATCGGACGCAAAAACAGCTGGCCTCGTTGGTCGAGGAACTAGAGCGCCAGGGATACGTTCCCGATTCGTTGAGGAAACTCGTGAGCGCTCAGGAGGCGCGGGCGCGATGGACCGCACTCAAGACATTTCACCAGAAACGCGGCCACTTCCTTGTCAGCAATGGTCCATATATCCTGAAAAGCTGGTCGCAGGGCGTTACAGTGCTGGAGGTCTTCAGGGACATCAGTTACCCACTGGGGGTGGGCGCCTACGACTCCTACGCGATCCCGCGACGGGCCTATATTTCGAATATCACGCAGAACGACACGGGATTAAGAATTTTTGCAGACGTGGAGAGGCTGGAAAAGTATGAAAGGACGTATGACATCGTTCGAGCACCGTTTCGCATCGCCACCTCCGGCCTTAGACGTGCGGACATCCTTGTTTGCGATTATGTCGTTGTCGACTCCGACGGGAAAGTAGTGCTGAGCGGTCGTGGCCGCCTGCAACACGATGCGACGTTCGCCGTGGATCTCGCGGGAAAGCTCATGCCGGGGCGTTACACCGTCATGATCGCTTTGTATCTCAACGGAAACACCATGAATCCGGACATCAGGCGGATATCGTATCGAGTTCGGAACAATTCTTGATTCGGCAGGTTGGGTGAGAATAGCTCCGAGTGGGACTACACAACACGGATTTCACGATGAGCAGCCCCCAACACAGACAGGTCGAACCAGCAGGCGCCTTGCCCGCCTGTTGGCGATGGACGACCTTGCCCGCACCGCCACGGTAATCGAGATCCCGCTGGGTATTTTGACTGCCGTTTCCGGCGCGCCGTTCTTTCTTTGGCTTCTGGCCAAAACAAGGCGAGGCTGGTAGTGAGATTACCGTCCCGACCGATTGAAAGGGAGCGTCCGGAACCATTCTTGATTCGGCCGAGTGGGTAAACAATTTCTCATAAAGGATGAGGTATCGTTCAATCAGCCGCAGCGGCCAATGATTCTTGGCACCTCGGTGAGTACGGGTAATAGACACGCACCCGCACACTGTGGCAGCCTGTTTACCATGACACTGGTGCGCCTACCGGATCCCGAACGCGCCCGGCGCTGGTGTGCGGAGCAACGCGCCGACGGCCGCTCAGTCGGTTTCGTGCCCACCATGGGCGCGCTGCACGAGGGTCACCTGGCGCTGGTACGACGCGCGGTAGCCGAGAACGACGTCGTTTGTGTGAGCATCTTCGTCAATCCGCTGCAGTTTAACGATCCTAAGGATCTCGCCCGTTATCCGCGCGACTTCGATGCCGATGCGGCGCAGCTCGAACGCGTCGGCTGCGAAATGGTATTTAGCGGCACACTGCAGCAGTTTTTCCCCAAGGTCAAACAAGCGGATCAAATCGTCACCCGCGACCCCGGTCCTTGTGCAGAAGGCCTGGAGGGTGCCAGCCGCCCGGGGCATTTCGGCGGTGTAGCGACCATTTGCGAGCGACTGTTCCGGGTCGTAGGCCCGGGTCGCGCCTACTTCGGGGAAAAGGATTTTCAGCAAAGCCTGGTGGTGAAGCAACTCGCGCGCGAGCTGGGCTTTCCCGAGATCGTGGTGTGCCCGACCGTGCGCGAACCATCGGGGCTTGCCTACTCGTCCCGCAACGTGTTGCTCACCGATGCCGAGCGCCAACAGGCCACCTGCTTATCGAAAGCGCTGTTCGCCCTGCGACGAGCGTGGCACAATGGCAAGCGCGATGCGATCGAGCTGCGCACAGTGATGCTGCACGAGCTCGAGCACGGCGGGGTTCAAGTAGAGTATGCCGAGCTCCGCGACCCGCACGCGTGGACGGTCGAGTCACCGACCGGACCGATGCTGCGCGCCCAGGCGCTGGTGGCCGCGCGGGTGGGTAAGGTACGCCTGATCGACAACCTGCGCCTAGATCGCGACGATGACGTTGGGGCTCAATAGTAAGGGAAGGGTGCTGCCAGCGCCGCTTCGCGCCTCACACCTGGCACCTTCCGCCTCACGAATCAGTGTTCTCCGCCCGCCTTGAAGTCGTACTGCGCACCCGAGCGAATACCGGAGGGCCAGCGCGTGGTGATCGTCTTAAGCCTGGTGAAGAACTTCACTCCTTCGGGCCCGTGCATGTAGAGGTCGCCGAACAGCGAGCGCTTCCAGCCACCGAAGCTGTGGTAGGCCACCGGCACCGGAATCGGAATATTGATACCCACCATGCCGGATTTTACCGAGCTTGCGAAATCGCGCGCACAATCGCCATCACGCGTGAAGATCGCGGCCCCGTTCCCGAGCTCATGGCTGTTCACCAGCGCCAGCGCTTCATCGTAGTCTTTCGCCCGCACGACACTCAGCACCGGGCCGAAGATCTCTTCCTTGTAAATGCGCATATCGGGGCGCACCTTGTCGAACAGGCACCCGCCGAAAAAAGCGCCGTTCTCAAAGCCCTTGAGCTTGAGCCCGCGCCCGTCTACTACGAGCTCCGCACCCTCCTCTACACCCAGATCGACGTAGCTCTTCACCTTGTCGCGGTGCTCGGGCGTGACCAGCGGCCCCATCTCCGCCTCCGGGTCGGTGTAGGGGCCCACCTTGAGCTCGCGCACCCGGGTTTTCAACCGTTCTACAAGCTCATCAGCCGTACGCTCACCGACGGGCACGGCGACCGAGATGGCCATACAGCGCTCGCCCGCCGAGCCGTACGCCGCGCCCATAACGGCATCGATGGTCTGATCCATGTCGGCGTCCGGCATCACCACCATGTGGTTCTTCGCCCCGCAGAGCGCCTGCACGCGCTTGCCGTGAGCGCAACCCGTCTTGTAGACGTACTCGCCCACACCTACGGAACCAACGAAGCTGATCGCAGCGATCTGCGGATGGGTCAACAGTGTGTCGACCGCCTCCTTATCCCCGTTCACGATATTGAGTACGCCGTCCGGCAGACCGGCCTCGGTGGCAAGCTCGCCAAGGCGCAAAGTAACCGAAGGGTCCTTCTCGGAGGGCTTAAGCACAAAGGTGTTGCCGCAGGCAATTGCAATCGGGAACATCCACATCGGCACCATGGCTGGAAAGTTGAACGGGGTTATGCCGCCGCACACCCCCAGCGGCTGGCGCACCGAGTAGCTGTCCACAGCTCGGGCCACGCCCTCGTTGAATTCGCCCTTGAGCAGCTGCGGGATGCCGCAGGCGAACTCGACGATCTCGACACCGCGCGTGACCGACCCCTTGGCGTCAGCCAGAGTCTTGCCATGTTCCGCGGAGAGCAGCGCTGCCAGCTCATCAAGCTCGCGGCGCAGGAGGTCGCGGAAGCGAAACAACACCTGGGCACGCTGCGCGGGGGGCGTGGCGGCCCAGCCAGGCAAGGCCTTCGCGGCCGCCTGGATAGCTTGCTTCGTCTCCTCCGCGCTGGCAAAGGGTACGCGCGCACTAATCTCACCGGTGGCCGGGTTCAGGACGTCACCGAAGCGTCCGCTGGCGCCCTCCACTTTCTGCCCACCGATATAGTGGTGCAGTAAATTCGTCACCTTGACGTCCATGGTTCACCTCCGCACGAAAAACGAGGTTTGATCCCTCGTCGCTGATTGACCACGCCGGCTAGGCGCCATTGATGGGAAGCCTATACTTTACCCTTCCACGGCACGAGCAAGCGCTCGATATAGCGCATCAGCAAATCGAACAAATCGGCGACGATGCCGATGATCACAATGCCCATGATCACTACGTCCGTGACCAAAAACTCGGCGTCGTCGTGGCCCCGGCTTTTCCAATGCCCCTGCAAACGCCAGCGGCCATCAGGACGAGCTGGCTTTCTTGATGTCCGTGGTCTGTGCGGGATAACTCTTCAAGATCTCGCGCAGTATGCCGCACATCTCGTCGATATGACTTTTCTCGGCGACCAATGGGGGCGCGAGGATGCCGGAATCTCCTGTCATCTTCATGTGAAGCCCAGCCTCGAACAACCGTTTCTGCACTTCATAGCCGCGCGCGCCGGGGGTACCCGCGGGCGCCACGTCGAAGCCGGCGATCATGCCGTAACCGCGTATGTCCGTTATAACCGCCAGATCGCTCAAGGCAAACACCGATTCGAGATAATAGTCCGACATCTGCGCCGCGCGTTCAAACAGGCGCTCCTTCTCATAGATGTCCAGCACCGCCAGGGCGGCCGCACAGGCGGCGGGATGCGCCGAGTAGGTGTAGCCATGAAACAGCTCGATCGAACGCGCCGGGGCCGCGCCACAGATCGTGTCGTAGATCTCTTTGCTCACCGCGACCGCGCCCATCGGTTGCGCGCCGTTGGTCAGGGCCTTGGCCATGGTCATCATGTCGGGCGTGACACCGAAGCTCTGCGCGCCGAATGCCTTGCCGGTGCGCCCGAAGCCACATATCACCTCATCAAACACGAGCAGAATACCGTTCGCATCACAAATCTCGCGCAGGCGTTCGAGATACCCCTTTGGCGGCACCAGGATACCGGTCGAACCGGCGATGGGCTCAACGAAACATGCGGCGATCGTATCCGCACCATAGAGTGCCACCAGGCGCTGCAAATCCTCCGCCAGCTCGGCCCCGGCCTCGGGCTGCCCCTTGGTGAACCGGTTCTGCGGTAACCAGGTGTGTCGCAAATGCGCGACCCCGGTGAGGCCGATCCCAAACGCCTCCCGGTTCTTCACCAGGCCGCTCAAAGACGTGCCGCCGATATTTACGCCATGGTAGGCGCGCTCGCGCGAGACGAAGCGCATGCGCTGCCCCTCTCCACGCGCCCGGTGATAGGCCAGCGCGATCTTGAGTGCCGAGTCGACGGCCTCGGAGCCGGAGTTCCCGAAAAAGACGTAGTCCAGGCTACCCGGCGTCAATGCCGCAATCTTTCGTGCGAGCTCGAACGATTTCGGGTGGCCACTCTGAAACGGGGCACAGTAGTCCAGCTCCGTCAATTGTTGCGCCACCGCATCGGCGATCTCGCGTCGCCCATGCCCGAGGGCACAGCAGAACAGGCCCGAGGAACCGTCCAGGATCTTCTTACCCTCGTGGTTTTCGTAGTAGACACCCTCGGCGCGCACAAACAGCCTGGGGTGGGCCTTGAAATCCCGGTTCATAGTGAACGGCATCCAGTGGTGTTCCAGCATATTCGCATCGAATTTCATCTTGGCATCCCTCGGTGTTCTCAACTTGACCCGCGCCGCGATTACAATAGACTCGATTCACCCCGGCCGAGTAGAGCCAGTTACGGTAATCGGATTAGACCAACCTATGCGGGATCCACTGCTTTATCTCTCGCCCACAAGCACTGCGAGCCTGCAAGCCCAGATCCGGGAAATGCTGGTGTCGGCGATTCTGGACGGACACATTCCCGGCGGCGACGCCCTCCCCTCCTGCCGCCGGCTCGCGACCCAGCTCGGCGTCGCCCGCAATACGGTGGTGATAGCTTATCAGCAGCTCGTGGACCAGGGCTACTTGATTGCACACGAGCGCAGCGGTTACTACGTCAACCAGGACATCCTTGCCGGCCGGATCGCCAAGAGCCGTCCGATCAAGGACATCGCTACTGCGGCACCGGATTGGGTCCGCCGTTTGAAGCTCCGTCCATCGTTGCAGCGCAACATCGTCAAACCACGCGATTGGCAGAAGTACCCCTACCCGTTCATCTACGGGCAGTTCGACGCGGCCTTGTTCCCGATCGCCGACTGGCGCGAATGCGCGCGCGAGGCACTCAGCGTCACGGCGATCCGCGACTGGGCACGCGACCGCGTGGACAGCGACGACCCGCTGCTGATCGAGCAGCTCCATACGCGCGTGCTGCCGCGGCGCGGTGTGTGGGCCACACCGGAGGAGATCCTGGTCACGGTCGGCGCGCAGCAAGCACTCTATCTTCTCGCGAACCTGCTGATAGACGACGACAGCACCGTCGGCATTGAAGATCCCGGCTATCCCGATGCGCGCAATATCTTCGATATCAGGACCTCACGAGTAGTCGGGCTCCCTGTGGACGAACTCGGCCTGATGATTGACCCGCGCCTTGACGGCTGTGACTGTATTTACGTCACGCCCAGTCATCAATTCCCGACGACGGTGACAATGCCGCTTGCGCGTCGCCACGAGCTTCTAAGGCACGCCGCAGATTGCGACTTCGTGATTATCGAGGACGATTACGAGAATGAGACCAACTTTGTCGGCGATCCCACGCCAGCGCTAAAGAGCCTGAACGAGAATGACCGCGTCATCTACGTCGGCAGCCTGTCGAAGACGCTCGCCCCGGGCTTGCGGCTGGGCTATATGGTCGGGCCGGTACCACTCATTCGCGAAGCGCGAGCCCTGCGCCGGTTGATGCTGCGCCACCCGCCGACCAACAATCAGCGCGCGGTGGCCCTGTTTCTGGCTCGCGGTCACCACGATTCGCTGGTGCGCCGGTTGAGCCACGCCTTCAGAGACCGCTGGCAGGCTATGGGTGATGCATTGACCCGCTATTTACCTGACTCGGCGCGCGTGCCCAGCTTCGGTGGCACGTCCTATTGGGTAAAAGGGCCCGCGGGGTTGGACGCGAAGCTGCTGGAGCGCAAAGCACGCGAGCAGGGCATCTTAATCGAGGCCGGTGATGTGCATTTTCTGTCGGACCAGCCCCCGCTCAATTACTTTCGGCTGGGCTTCTCATCGATCCAGGTGGACCGGATCGACCCGGGCATCGGCAAGCTGGCCGACTTGATTCACGAGTCGATGGGTCAGCAGCGGCGCATTCCGGGCGTAGAGCCTCGAAGCCGGGCGCCTACGCCAGCGCCATAACTGATGTCACTGGCACAGTCGAAATATCCGCACTGGCCCTACACGGCTGGCGACACGAATCCTAGATTATGCGGCCCACAGAACGCGCCATCGCGCTGCCGTCAAACCGCTGAAACGCACTGGGAGAGATGAGATGTTGATCGGCGTTCCGAAGGAAGTAAAAGTTCACGAGTATCGTGTCGGCTTGGTGCCCGCCAGCGTGCGCGAAGCCGTCAGCCACGGCCACAGCGTCATTGTGGAACACGACGCCGGGAGGGGGATCGGTGTAAGCGATGCGCAATACGAAGCCGCCGGCGCGACCATAGCGCCGTCGGCGGAAGAGGTATTCGCGCAGGCGGAAATGATCGTCAAGGTCAAGGAACCGCAAGCGCAGGAACGCCGGCGCCTGCGCGCGGGCCAGATACTGTTTACCTACCTTCACCTGGCGCCGGACCCCGAGCAGACCGAGGATCTGCTCAAGAGCGGCGCGACTTGCATCGCCTATGAAACGGTGACGTCGCCGAGCGGCGGTCTGCCGCTGCTGGCACCGATGTCGGAGGTCGCCGGGCGCATGTCGGTCCAGGCCGGCGCCTATTGTCTGGAACAACCGCATGGCGGCCTGGGCATTTTGCTCGGCGGCGTTCCCGGGGTCGACCCCGCGCGGGTGGTCGTGCTCGGTGGCGGCGTGGTAGGCACTCACGCCATTCACATTGCCCTGGGGATGGGCGCCGACGTGTGGGTGCTCGACCGCTCAACCGATGCCCTCAAGGCACTGTGGCGTCAGTTCGGTCGCCCGCTCAACACGGTCTTCTCCACCAGTGACGCGGTCGAGCGCCATGTGCTGATGGCCGATCTGGTAATCGGTGCCGTCCTCATTCCGGGTGCGGCAGCACCGAAGCTGGTGTCGGCAGAGCTGATAAAGGGCATGAAGCCTGGATCGGTGGTGGTGGACGTGGCCATCGACCAGGGTGGATGCTTCGAGACCTCCCGCCCGACCACGCACGCCGAGCCCACCTATGCGGTGGACGATGTGATTCATTACTGTGTCGCCAACATGCCGGGCGGCGTACCGCGCACATCGACGTTCGCGCTGAACAATGCCACCTTGCCTTATGTGCTGGCGTTGGCGGACAAGGGGTACAAGCAGGCGCTGCAGGATGACCCTCATCTGCGCGCGGGGCTTAATGTCCATAAAGGCGAGATCACCTGCGAGGGCGTCGCCCAAGCACTCGGCTACGAGTACCGTGATCCGCAGGACGCCTTGACGGCCTGAGTTGCGACACGTTGACAAGTAATGCGCCGGCAATCATATTTGTTCAAACTAAGTTGGCTCAATCTTTTTTTTATTCTTGATCGAGGACTGCAGTTATGGCACGCATGACTCCGAGTGAAGCGTTCGTAGAGACCCTGGCCGCGCACGGCGTAACCGATGTGTTCGGGATCGTGGGCTCAGCTTACATGGATGCGCTGGATATCTTTCCGGCCGCCGGGATCCGATTTATTCCGACCGTACATGAGCAGGGCGCAGGCCATATGGCCGATGGCTATGCGCGTGTCAGCGGCCGGCACGGAGTTTGTATCGCGCAGAACGGTCCCGGTATCACCAATTTCGTTACTGCCATCGCCGCCGCCTACTGGGCACATACCCCAGTGGTCGCGATCACACCGGAAACGGGCTCCACCACTATCGGCCTTGGAGGCTTCCAGGAAACCGAGCAGTTGCCGATTTTCTCCAAGATTACCAAGTACCAGGGGCACGTGAATGGAGCGGGCCGCATCGCCGAGTTCACCGCCCGTTGCTTCGACATGGCCATGGCCGAGCGCGGGCCGGCGCAACTCAACATACCGCGGGACTTTTTCTACGGTGAGATCGACGTGGATATCCCGCAACCGCGTAAGCTCGAGCTCGGCGCCGGCGGCGAACACAGCCTCGATGAGGCGGCACAACTGCTTGGGCGCGCCAAATTCCCGGTGATCGTTTCCGGAGGTGGCGTCGTCATGGCCGGTGCGGTGGAGGCGTGTGTGGCACTGGCGGCACACCTCGGCGCCCCGGTGGTCAACAGTTACCTGCACAACGACTCCTTCCCCGCCAAGCATCCGCTGTGGTGCGGCCCGCTGGGTTACCAGGGATCCAAGGCGGGCATGAAGCTCATTGCCCAGGCCGATGTCGTGCTGGCACTCGGCACGCGTCTGGGGCCCTTCGGCACATTACCGCAGCACGGGCTCGATTACTGGCCGAAGGATGCGAAGATTATCCAGGTGGACTCGGACCATAAGATGCTGGGTTTGGTGAAAAAAATCTCCGTCGGTGTCTGTGGCGATGCCAAAGCCGCTGCGGCGGCCCTTCTCGATCGCGTACGTAGTCAGGAACTTGCCTGCCATAAAAACAAGGACGAGCGCCTGGCTGAAATCAAGCGCCAAAAAGACACCTGGGAGTCGGAGCTAAACGCCTGGAACGAGGAGGGCGACGAGTGGAGCCAGCAGGTCAGCAAAGAAGACAGCGGCCTGCTGCATCCGCGCCAGGTGCTGAGAGAGCTGGAGCAGGCCATGCCGGACGACGCTATGGTATCCACCGATATCGGTAACATCTGCTCGGTGTCCAACAGCTATCTGCGCTTCAGCAAGCCCAACAGCTTCTTTGCCGCGATGAGCTTCGGGAATTGCGGTTACGCCTTTCCGACCATTGTCGGCACGAAGGTCGCGGCCCCCGATCGGCCCGCGATCGCCTACGTGGGCGATGGTGCCTGGGCCATGAGCATGGGCGAGATCCTGACCTGTGTACGTGAAAACATTCCGGTGATCCCCGTGGTGTTCAACAACCGGCAGTGGGGCGCAGAAAAGAAAAATCAGGTGGACTTCTATGCCAAGCGCTTCGAGGGCGTTAATTTGGAGAACCCGAGTTTTGCCCAGATCGCGATCTCCATGGGTGCACAGGGCGTGACCGTCGACAAGCTGGAGAACGTGGGGCCAGCGTTGGAGAAGGCCTGCGAAGATGAGAGAGCAGGCAAAACCACCATAATCGAGGTTATGTGTACGCGCGAGCTGGGCGATCCGTTTCGCCGCGATGCACTGAAAAAGCCCGTGCGGCTGCTGGACAAGTACAAAGCCTACACCGTCAGCTAGTACCGCGCGCGATTCCGCTTCGCGGCCCCTGCCCTTCGCTGGTGGCGGAGTCCGGTGCCCCTGGTTGTACGCAGGCATATGTATGCGTGTTACAACCCCGGATCCGTCGCTAATGTGCGGCGCTATCAACTCTCAGGCCAGAGGTCAATCAGGGCGTGGACATTATCGAGAAATTCATCGCCAGGGCGAAACGCCGAAGGAGGCGTCTCGTGCTTCCCGAAGGTCGCGAGGAACGGATTCTGCAGGCGGCCCGCCGCTTGCAAGACACAAGCGTCGCCGAGGTCATTGTGCTCGGCAGCCCAGAGGAAGTGACGCGTGCCGCTGCCCGCGCGGGCATCGCCCTTGACGGAATCCGCACCATCGATCCGGAGCATAGCGACCGGCTCGAGACCTTTGCCGAGCGCTACCTCGCAGTGCGACCGGGCGCCAACGTCAAGGTCACACAGCGGCTCATGCGAAAGCCGCTGTTCTACGCCGGCATGATGGTGAAGACCGGGGACGCCGACGCCATGATCGCCGGTGTAGCGAGCCCCAGTGCTCGTGTTATCGAGGCGGGCCTCATGACCGTCGGTCTCGCACCGGATATCAGTACCCCGTCGAGCTTCTTTCTGATGATCGTACCCGAAATCGATGGGCAGGTAGACAAGCCCTTCATTTATGCCGACTGTGCGGTGAATGTCGACCCCGGCCCGCAGGAGTTGGCGGACATCGCGCTGGCTTCGGCCGTTAGCTATACCCGGCTTTTTCGCGAGGAGCCGCGCGTCGCCCTACTGTCGTTTTCTACCAAGGGCAGTGCACACCATGCACGGGTGGAAAAAGTCACACGCGCCCTGCAAATCGCCAAGGAGCGCGCACCCGGCCTTGCCATTGACGGCGAACTCCAGGTCGACAGCGCGCTGGTGGCGCGGGTCGCGGCGAAAAAGGTCAAGGGTGAAAGTCCGGTAGCCGGTCAGGCCAACGTGCTGATTTTCCCCGACCTCGACGCTGGAAACATCGCCTACAAGCTCACCCAGTACATGGCCGGCGCGAAGGCCATCGGCCCGGTGCTGCAGGGCTTCGCCCGCCCGATGAGCGATCTTTCACGCGGGGCCAGCATCGACGACATCATCGCCACCGCCGCCATCGTCCTGGCGCAGGCCTAGAAAAACCTCCAACGCTAAGACGCAAAGGATCAGTGAATACTAAAACAAAGTAATACGGAATAATTTTAATGAAAATTCCAACGATCGTTTAACACAAAAACCAGAAAACGGCGCAAAAACATCGAGCTTCTTACACATAAAATTTCTTTGCGACTTTACGCCTCTGCGTTGAGTAGTTGTGCATTTTATCTATTTTCGATCGGCACGTACTCCCGCGCGGGGGGGCCGTTATACAGGGTCAGTGGACGGATCAGAATGTTGTTTTCGAGTTGCTCCATTACCTGCACGGTCCAACCAGGCACGCGCCCGACGGCGAAAATCGGCACAAACAGATCTTCGGGAATACCGAGCAAGAAATAAACAACGCCCGCGTAGAAGTCCACATTGACGTTAACTCCGTGGCGCGCATACGGCTTCATCGCCTCGACCAGGGCCTGCAAGATTTCGTACCACTGCGGCTGCCCCATCTCACGCGAGAGCCGTTCGACGCCGTCGCGCATGTGACGGGCGCGCGGATCCTCGGCACGGTAAACGCGATGACCGAACCCCATTACCGGCTCGCGGTTCTTGCGCTTGTGCTTGACATACTCGGAAGCGTTCGCGGCCTCACCGACCTCCTGTGCCATGCGCATGACGTTCTCCGCCGCACCGCCATGCGCGGGTCCAGAGAGCGCCGCAATCGCGGCACTGAGCGCCGCGTGCAGGTTTGCATCGGTGCTGGTGACGACCCGTGCCGTAAAAGACGAGGCGTTCGAACCATGCTCGGCGTGCAATACCATGTCCATGTCCATCAGCCTGGCAGTGTCGTTGCTCGGCACCTCGCCCTTGAGCATAAGAAGAAAATTCGCCGCGTGACTGAGCTCCGGGCTCGGTGCGACTGGCCTTCGCCCGTTGCGAATGTGATGATGCGCGGTGATGATCATGGGCACCTGCGAACTCAAACGTATGCCTTTGCGTAGCGTCGCGCCCAGCGAGTTGTCAGCGACCTCCGGATCGAACGCGCCGAGCGCGGAAACCGCTGTGCGCAGGACGTCCATCGGATGCGCATCCTTAATCGCGCGAATGATGTCGACCACCGCTTCCGGCAGCGTGCGACCTGCCTTGAGCTCCGCGTCGAAGGTATCGAGCTCCACTTGCGTGGGCAGCTCGCCCTTCAGGAGCAGGTAGCACGTCTCTTCGAATGTCGAGTGCTGCGCCAGGTCGTGGATCGAGTATCCCCGATAGCTCAGCTCACCGGCGCGCCCGTCGATAAAGGTGGTGGCCGAGCGATCAAAGTAAACGCCCTTTAAGCCACGGTGGATAGCGGCGTCGTTGCCGTCATCGTTCATAATGCACTGCCTCAGTATCGGCGTTCGTATGGACGATCAAGAAACGCGAATCATTTTGGCAGTAAAGCGCAAGGCGTACAAGCGCACTAATGGCAATGTTTCCGGCAGTGCTAGGCACGGGCACAAGACCGTGGCATTCTTAGGACCCGTTCGGAGAAACTCAAACACATGTTGGTCTTGGTCATCAACTGCGGGAGCTCCTCGCTCAAGTTTCAGCTCATCGACACAGCCACCCGTGTCCGCAGAGCATCAGGCAATATCGAGCGTATCGGTGCCGTGTCGTCTACTGCCACAATTCAGACGGGGAACGATAAGAAACAACGCCAGGGTTTAACCACGCGCGATCACGGTGAAGCGATGAGGTTCGTGCTCGGGTACTTGCTTGATAAAAAAAGCGCCGTCATAAACGCGGTCACAGATATCGAAGCTGTCGGGCACCGCATTGTCCACGGTGGCGAGCGCTTTACCGAGTCGGTGCTAATCGATGATGACGTCATCGATGCCATTTCTGATGCATTCGACCTGGCGCCGCTGCACAACCCGGCTAACCTGAAAGGCGTGGAGGCCGCGCGCAAAGCATTACCTGACGTGCCCCATATCGCCGTTTTTGATACCGCTTTTCATCAAACCCTTCCCAAGCAAGCCTACTTGTATGCACTCCCCGTCCGCTTGTATCGACGCCACAAAATTCGCCGCTACGGTTTCCACGGACCCAGCCACTACTTTGTCAGTCGCCGTCTGTACGAGCGCGCGGGGCTCCCGAAGGCAAACTCGCGCGTAATTACATGCCACCTGGGTAACGGTACATCCATGGCCGCAATCCACAATGGCGAGTCGATAGATACCTCCATGGGCCTGACACCGCTTGCGGGTCTGGTCATGGGCACACGCAGCGGCGATATTGATCCTTCGATTGTGTTTGAAATTGTAGAAAAGGAAGAAATCTCGCTCAACGAAGCGCACGCACTGCTTAATCGACACAGCGGGCTGTTGGGCATGAGTGGCTACGCCTCCGACATGCGCGACATATTGC
>VRUB01000263.1 GCA_019456345.1 Nitrospira sp.
ACCCGCACCGAACCCGGAGCTCCTCGATGCGGTCGATCACCCGACGAGTCCGGTGCGGCTATGGACGCTCTTTGGCGGATTGACGGGTCTGGTGACCGGATTCGCCATGACGATGTGGATGTCGTACGACTATCCCACCGTCGTGGGCGGCAAACCGATCGGATCGGTGATTCCCTACGTCGTGATCATGTTCGAGTTGACGATTCTCTTCGGCGCGCTGTCCACTCTAGCCGGATTGGCGTTCCACGCGTGGCGTTCGAACCAGCGCGCTCCGTTTGATGGCCGCTTCAGCGACGATCAAATCGGGATCTTCGTCCCCTGTCCCGTCGAACGACGCCCTGCCATCGAGCAATTGCTCACGTCGGCCGGCGCAACGGAGGTGAAGATTGAGACCGATTGAGGCGACGCTACTTGCGTCCTGCGTGATGCTCACCGGCTGCACGGTCGAGGATTGGCGCCGGAGCCCGGGGCCGGACGACATCGTTGCGTTGGTTCCATGGTTTGCGAACATGGTCGATCATGTGGCGACTCCACCGCTGAAATCGTGGTGTCCGGATGATCGGCCCACCTGCCGCCAGCCCGTCGAGGGCACCGTCCCGATCACGGGGCCGGACGACCTCGTGCCACCGATACAACTCGCGCCGACGCCGGCCAACGTCCGGGCCATGGGGCGGCGGTTCCAGAACTCGGCTGCTCGGACCGCCGAGTCATTGGAGCGTGGCAGGGATCGGTACGACATCTTCTGCGCGCTCTGTCACGGTGCACAGGGCGGCGGAGATGGACCAATCGCCGCGGCGATGCCAATCGTCCCGTCCCTGGTGTCGCCCCAAGTCCAGGGCTACAACGACGGATACATCTACGCGATCATCACAAATGGGCGAGGCTTGATGAAGCAGTACCGTCAGCGAGTACGTGGCGACGATCGATGGCACATCGTGAACTACATACGCGTTCTGCAGGGAATCGCCCAATGAGCGGCGAGAACCACCAAGAGCTGTTCCGCCGCGGTGCGGAAGCACCCGCCGGCCGCATGTTGTTGGCCGGCGTCGTGCTCGCGGCTGTCGGCGTGGTTCTCTTCGTCGTGCAGATCACGGGTGACGATCCGGCCCGCGGTTGGCGAATCTTTCACGTGAACTTCCTGTTCTTCACGGGGATTGCCGTTGGAGCGAATATCTTTGCCGCCATCCAAAAAGTGGTCAAGAGTCGGTGGAGCGGCGCCATCATCCGTTTTGCGGAAGCGACGGTGTTCTTCCTCCCGATCTCACTGATTTGCTTCCTCATCCTGTTCTTGGGGCGCAACGAGCTGTTCCCGTGGATCGAGCATCCGACACCCGCTCGCGGAGACTGGCTCACGGTGCCTTGGGTGTTTACACGCGATCTCATTTCACTGCTCGTGGTGTTCGGCCTGGCGATTGCCTTCGTGTATCACGATCTAAAACCGGACGTGGCGGAACTGGCACAACACGTGTCGGGCTGGCGTCGTCGGCTCTACGACAGAATCGCCGGCGACTATACGGGAACACCGGAGCAGGTTGCCACGAACGACACTCGGCTCAGCAGACTCGCGCCGGGCTTGATCATGGCATACGCGTACGTATTTACGATCGTGGGCTTCGATCTCATCATGTCGCTGGCGCCGTATTGGACCAGCAGCCTATTCGGCGCGTTCTTCTTCATGGGCGCGTTTCTGACCGGTCTCACCATGCTCGGCCTGATGACGGTTTACTGGCGCAAGAAGTTGGGTTTGGAGGCGATCATTGGCCGTAGCCAGTTCCACGACATCGGTAAGTTGGTGTTCGGGTTCTCGGTCTTCTGGGCGTACCTGATGTACAGCCAGTTATTGGTTATCTGGTATGGGAATCTGCGCGAGGAGACCAGCTTCGTATTCTGGCGGTTGTCGGGTGACTGGCGACCGTTGGCGATTGCCGTCGGACTCTTAGTATTCATGATTCCGTTTTGGGGTTTGATCTGGGTCAAGTCTAAAACCACCGTCCTGACGTTCACGGCTTTTCTCACGGTCAGCATCGTGGGGTTCTGGCTCGAGCGGTACCTTCTCGTCCAACCGTCACTGATCGACAGTCCGGTATTCGGCTTGCCGGAGATCGGTGTTTCGCTCGGCTTTCTGGGACTCTTCCTCACGGCATATGGCATGTTCGCCGGATCGCTCCCAATGGTCAGTCCTCGTCT
>VRUB01000264.1 GCA_019456345.1 Nitrospira sp.
GATTGTCTCGGCCCACTCAGGCGTAAACTCTTTGATGTGTTCGAGGAATGCCTCGCTGTCGGCGGTACGCTCCGCAATGAATGCGGGATCGGTGAGCCCGTCACGCGCGATCACATGCGCCATACCCAGCAACAACGGCACGTCGGAACCTACGCGGATCGGAAGATAGATATCCGCTAGGTCGGCGAGCCCTATGCGCCGCGGATCGGCAACGATCATCTTGGCCCCCCTCGCGAGCGCACGCTTGAGCCGCGTCGCCGCTACGGGATGGCACTCCGTCATGTTCGTACCGATGCAGAAGATCACATCGGGCTTTTCCATGTCTTCCAGAGGGTTCGACATGGCGCCTCGTCCGATCGTGGCTGCCAGACCGGCAACCGTGGGGGAGTGTCAAGCACGGCTACAGTTGTCAATTTGATTGGTGCCGAACCCCGCCCGTATGAATCTCTGCATCATGTAGGCCGCTTCGTGCGGGGCGCGTCCTGACGCAACGCCGTACACCGAATGGCGCCCGTGATCATCGACCGCCTTGAGAAAACCTTTTGCGGCCCGGTCCAAAGCCTCCTCCCAAGTCGCTTCGCGTAGCTGCCCGTTGTCTCCACGAACGAACGGGGTGGCCAGCCGCTCGGGATGCTGAACGAAATCGAAGGCGAACTGTCCCTTGATACACAGCGCGCCCAGGTTGGCGGGCCCATCCATCGCCGGCAGTACACCGACCAGTTTGTCTTCCTTGGTTAGGACATCGACAGAACATCCAACGCCGCAATACGGGCAGATGGTGCGCGTTTTTTCGATCTTGCCGGGGAGGTCTGCCCTTTTTAATGCCTTCCGGTCGCCCAACGCCCCGGTCGGGCAGGTTTGGACGCATTGTCCGCAGAACACGCAAGCCGATTCCTTTAATAAGCCGCCGAACTCGGTGGTGATCTGCGTGTCGAAGCCTCGGTTCCTGATGCTGATTGCGTAATCGCCTTGCTGCTCCGCACAAACCCGGACGCAGCGAAAGCACGAAATACAGAGGTCGTAGTCGCGAAGGATGAAAGGATTGTCGTCGTCGTCGCGGCTCACACCCGACTGGCGCCCCGCAAAGCGTCCGGTGCGCGCGTCGTATCGGTCCAGCAGGGTCGTCAACTCTTGGGATGCGAATCCGCTCAGCGGATCGACGTCGAGTTGGCGGTTTTCGGAGGCGACCATTTCGAGCAGCGTGGTGCGGTGCGCGTCGATCGCGTCGGTTCGGGTGCGGATCACCATTCCCTCTGCGGCCTTGGTCGTGCACGAGGCCACCGGGGCGCGCGCGCCCTCCAGCTCGACCACGCAGAGCCGGCACCCGCCGAATGGCTCGAGCCGGGGGTCGTAGCACAATGTCGGGATGTCTTTTTGATGCCGCTCCGCGACTTCGTAGACGGTCTCGCCGGGTGTAAAGCTTACTTCTTCCCCGTCGAGCGTCATCGTGGCGACGGCTGTCCTAGACTCCATGATCATCGCTTCGTCCTCATATCAAGACTGCACATGCCCTGCTACCTGCTCTGGAAAATACCTCATTAGGCTGTCGGTGATCAGTGGCGCCGCAATGCCGAGGCCGCATGCGGAAATCGCCTTCATCGTCCGGCCGATATCCGTGACCTCGTCGATCCAGTCGGATACCTCCTTGGGTCCTTCGCCGGCCAGCCTCTCGGTGAGGCGAGTAGTGCCGATCCGGCAGGGAAAGCACTTCCCGCACGACTCATCGGCAAAGAACTCCATCGCCGAGTGGGCCACCTCGATCATGTCGCGACTGTCGTCGAACACCATGATGCCCCCGGCTCCCAAGAAAGAACCCTTGCTTTTAATGCTGGGTTCGTCGAGCGTGACATCCATGTCGCCGCCGGCCAAAAACCCGCCGGACAGACCGGCCATCGTCACCGCCTGGATCGAACGTCCCTCGTACGGCCCGCCCGCCCAGTCGTGCAACAGCGTTTTCAAGGGGAGCCCCAGCGGAACCTCGTAATTCCCCGGTTTCTCAATGTCACCCGAGAGACTGATGACTTTGGTGCCGGCCTGGTCGTTCAGTCCGAGGCCGCGATACCAGTCCGCTCCCTGTCGCATGATATGTGGGACGGAGGTCAGCGTCTCGACGTTGTTCACGACGGTGGGAAGGTCCTCGAATCCGTGCGTAACCGGATACGGG
>VRUB01000066.1 GCA_019456345.1 Nitrospira sp.
CGGGCTTGCTGCGCTTCGCTCTCCGTGCTCTCGCTTGCAAGTCCTGTGCTTGCCGTCCGTGGCAAGCCCGTTCGCCGGGACGAGCGTCCCCCGGACCCTCGTCTTTATTTGGCTCACCTACCCGCGTACGACGGGTTCCTTTCTTTGCGTGCCCAAAGAAAGGAACCGAAAGAAAGGGCACCCCGGACTCTGCGCCCGCGAACTTCGCGGGTTCCCTCGCTCCGTGCTCGTCTCAGACGGTCCGCGCAAGGGCCATCCTTGGCCCTGGCCCGGACGCGCGAGATCCCTCTCGCGCCCCTGCGGGCGTGTTCTTCGTCTTCGTGCCTCACTCGGCTTGAGTAAGGGGGTTCAAAAGCAATGCAACTGCACCTTGCCCACCGGTTTTGGCCATGCTTGGGGCTCGGCTTGACCAAAGGGCCCAAGAAAATCAATCCAACTTTGCCTTACGCGGGCCCTTCGCTTGGGGGAGAGGTCTTGTCTTGGCAGAGAGTCAATGGCTCGGGAGCGGCTGGTTCCAATTCTACGGAATCTAGCGGATTCGCCCCGAATCTGCCTGAGATCGCGCCGCCGCGTGATATTGACGACCGACAGTTGTCATGCAGAACTGCTGGCGGCGTGAGAAACTCTGGACGCCGAGCGCTTATTGCGCTTTATTGGTAGTACAACAATTTCGTATTCAGGACAGTGCAAGCATGAACAAGAGATCTCGTCGTTTCGTCAAGGCGTATCAGAACGAAAATTTCCTGAACAGCCGTGATGCCAGGGCGCTGCGGATACTCTCCGAGTACCTGGAACCACAAAGCCGCTTTGAACACCATCGCTTGGATGACACGATTGTAGTGCTGGGTTCCGCGCGAACGATCTCGCGCGCTCAGGCCGAGCGAGAACTGAAGGCTACCCAGAAAGGCAAGGGGGATATCGATCGCGCGCAACGTCGGCTCGAGATGTCACAGTACTACGAGGCGGCCAGAGAGATTGCCCGGCGCTTGACCGAGTGGTCCAAAAGTCTGGTCGACGAGGAACGCCGCTTTGTCATTTGTACCGGCGGCGGCCCCGGTATCATGGAGGCAGCGAACCGTGGGGCATCCGAGGCCAAGGGATTGAACATCGGCTTGACGATCTCGATGCCGATCGAGGAGTTCGAAAACCCCTATATCACGAGGGAGCTCGCGATACACTTCCACTATTTCTTCATGCGCAAGTTCTGGTTTGCGTACCTGGCGAAGGCCGTGATCGCCTTTCCCGGCGGCTTTGGCACACTGGACGAGCTGTTTGAGCTCTTGACCATGCTGCAGACGCATAAGATACGCAAAAATCTGCCTATTGTGCTGTTCGGTAACGGCTACTGGAACGAGGTGATCAACTTCGATGCCCTCGTCCGGTACGGCAATATCGACGCCGAGGATCTCGAGTTGTTGCATCGCACGGACTCGGTGGACGACGCGTGCGAGTTCGTCACAGATCAGCTGACCAGATACGCGCTGGCAGAGCGAGGAGCGATTCTGTAGGAGCCGTGCGTGCATCGAGAATCAAAAGATGGGAACAATTGAGCGCAAGAGTCGGTTCTCACAATCCGACGATTCCGATCACATTCCCAGCTAGGATATTTCTGTGGGTCGAGACCATCTTAGCCGTCTATAGTTGACCCCACGGGTTGTACAGTGAGAATCCGAGGAGCGCCGCCCCGCCGCCCCTTGTTCGTCGCCTTTATCAAGTAACCGCACCTGTCCACGGTCGTATGTCTCAAGTAGTGAAACGGTATTTGGCGCAAACTGGTGCACGGTAGAAATGAGCAGTCATACTACGTCCTACGGAGCGTGTAATGCGAGTCTTCCTCAGACCACGTGAGCGGTGTAGTCTGCTAAGATTCCGGTCGATACCAGGCGAGCGGAGGAGCAATCATGTCTCTCAACAAGATCATACCTCCTGAAGATGCCGTTGCTCTTATCCATGACGGTGATGTATTGGCGACTAGCGGCTATGGCGGCAACGGGGTTCCGGAACAGTTACTAATCTCGTTGGAAAGGCGCTTTCTAGAAACAGGCGAGCCACGAAGTTTGACCTTGGTCTACGCTGGTGGTCAAGGCGACAGCAAGGAAAAGGGTCTTAATCGATTAGGGCATGAGGGTTTGTTAAAGCGCGTTATCGGTGGCCACTATGGACTGATTCCCAAAATCGAGAAGCTTGCAGTCGACAACAAGCTCGAGGCGTACAACTTCCCGGAAGGAGCGATTGTCCACCTCTACCGTGACATCGCGGCAGGAAAGCCTGGGACGTTGACGAAGGTTGGTTTAGGCACATTCGTTGACCCTCGTCTTGGTGGTGGCAAAGTTAACGACGCCGCGAGAGAAGATTTGGTGACTGTCGCGGACCTAGGCGGCGAAGAGTCACTGTTTTTCAAGGCCCTCCCAATTAACGTGGCCTTCATTCGAGGAACGACAGCCGATCCTGACGGCAATATTACTACAGAGAAGGAATCCCTGCGCCTGGAGGATCTCGCACTCGCGATGGCTGCGAGGAACTCCGGCGGTATCGTTTTGTGTCAGGTCGAACGGGTCGCAGAGAGCGGTTCACTGGATGCACGCCGTGTTCGGGTCCCAGGCATATTCGTTGATGCCATAGTTGTAGCCAAGTCGGAGAACCACATGCAGACATACGCCGCCCAATATAATCCAGGGCTTTCTGGTGAACTCCGAGTGCCCCTGGAGACCGTAGCTCGTTTGCCTCTGGATCAGCGAAAGGTAATCGCGCGTCGTGCAGCACTGGAATTGGTACCAAACAGCGTTGTAAACCTGGGGATCGGTCTCCCCGAGGCGATCAGCCGCGTCGCGAACGAGGAGAAAATCCAAGACTTACTGACGTTCATCGTGGATCCTGGCGTCATTGGCGGCGTTCCATTAGGGGGATACGATTTCGGCGCTGCCCTGAACTTCAACGCCGTTATCGACCATCCTTATCAGTTCGACTTCATCGACGGCGGGGGACTGGACTTGGCCTATCTTGGATTCGCTGAATGCGATCGTTTTGGAAACATTAACGTTAGCCGGTTCGGCGGTCGTGTCGCAGGATGTGGCGGATTCATAAACATTAGTCAGAACAGTAAAAAGGTCGTATTTGTCGGCACGTTTTCATCCGGCGGTCTGGCGACTGAAATCATTGATGGAAAGCTATCAATTGTTTCAGAGGGGGAACATAAAAAGTTTGTCAAAGGGGTCGAGCAAGTGACATTTAGCGGTGCGAGGGCTGCTAAGAAAGAAAAAGATGTACTCTACATAACGGAGCGATGTGTTTTCCGATTGGTGGATGGCGGAATGGAACTCACGGAATACGCTCCAGGCATCGACCTACAACGGGATATACTTGACCAACTTCCTTTCAGACCCATTATCGACAACCCCCAACCTATGGAATCGATGCTATTCGATGATTCACCCATGGGGCTTCGCGATCGCATGCTCGACATACGCATTGAACATCGCCTCAGTTATGATTCGGAGACAAATACGATCTTTATGAACTTCGCAGGAATGAGGGTGCGTAGCGCAGAAGAGGTGAGTCGGATCAAGAACGCGGTGGATGGAATCCTCGGGCCACTTGGGAAGCGAGTGTACTCCATTGTAAATTATGATTCGTTTGAAGCTGATCCAGACATTATCGACCAATACATGGATTTGGTTCGCTACGTGGAGAAAAAGTATTACATCAAGGTGTCAAGGTATTCCACAAGCGGCTTCATGCGCTTGAAAATGGGTAAGGAGCTCGAGAAGCGCAAAGTTTCGTCTCACATATACGAAAGCGGAAGCGAGGCTCGTCGTCATTTGAGAGACAAATAGTGCTTACTGGCAGAGTACTACAGCCGCCCCCGCCGATCCTGCAGTGAGAACCCCGGCAGCGGCGTATCGATGCCCCGCCCTAACGCCATCACCTTATAGAGCTCGCCCATCTCCGCCGGTGAGGTGAGCTTGTTGACCTGGTGCGTCAGCGCCAGGTGCTCGCGCACGGCACGGGGATCGGACTCGGCGATAAGTTCCGTGAGATCGCTTGCGAGCAGGAATGCGGCCTGACTGGTGTAGCCGAGGAGCGATAGCCCAGAGTCGCAGCCGGCCTCGGCCATGGCGGTGAAGTCCACATGGGCGGTGATGTCCTGCAAGCCTGTAAGAATCAGCGGATCGATGTGGTTGCGGTGGCGGTAGTGGCACATGAGGGTGCCCTCGCTCCTTTGCGGATGGTAGAACTCCCGCCGTGGAAAGCCGTAGTCAATAATCAGTAGTGCACCTGTGTTCATGCGCTCGGCAAGGCTCTTGACCCATGCCTCGGCCTGGAAGTTTATTTCGGAGGTGTAGCCGGGTGGCAGCGCGAGTGGCGCGATGCGGCCGCCAACCTCCGGGCTCGCCGGTTGAGAGTCCCAGGTAAAACGCTCTCCGCTCCAACCCACGTAGAGCTGGTGGATGCCATCGTCCTCCACGCGAAAGCGATGCACTGGCATAGCGTCGAGCACCTCGTTCGCGAGCACGATGCCGTCGAGCTTGTCTTCGGGCAGTGTTTGTAACCACTGGACTCGCGAGAAAAGTTCCGGCGCTTCCCGCTCGATCAAGGCGCGTTGGCGCTGTTGCAGCTCGGCGCTCAATTCCAGGATAAAATAGTGCTCCGGCAGCGCTCCGAGCTGCTCGAGCTCGCGCAACAGACCGAGAGCGAGCGCGCCACTGCCGACCCCGGCTTCAAGGATGTCACCGTGGCCCAAACCAGCGAGGATCGCCTTGCACGGCCGTGCAAGGCAGCGGGCAAAGATCGTCGAGAGCTCCGGGGCCGTGACGAAGTCGCCGCTTGCGCCAAACTTCTGCGCCCCACCGCGATAGTAGCCCAGCCCGGGCGAATAGAGCGCAAGCTCCATGTAGCGGGAAAAATCGATGTTGCCTCCAGCGACTGCAATCTCATCGCGGATGAGCTCAACTAATCGGGCGCTCCGTGCGCTTTCCTCCGCTGTCGGCCGCGGCAGCGACGTAGCAGCATGGGTCATCTGCGGCGAGACACCTTCACCTGGAGCCGGTTCGTCTGTCATTGGTCATGGAGTTTAGCTATGTTAAGCGTTATTGTCTTACGCTGTAGGATCTAGCGGGGCTTGGAGCATGGCCGAGGAAACGCTCAGCGACAAAGTGGCGATCATCACCGGCGGGGCGCGCCGCATCGGCGCTCACATCGGCCGTGCGTTGCACGCACGCGGCATGAGGCTGGTGATTCACTACCGTTCCTCGCGGGACACGGCGCGTGCGCTGCAAACAGAGCTGAATCAGGCGCGCCCGCAATCCGTGCAACTGGTGTCCGGCGATCTGCTTGCAGGTGCTGACTTCCTGCGACATCTGGTGAGTGAAACGGTCAAGGCCTTCGGTCGCGTCGACGTGCTCGTCAACAATGCCTCGAGCTTCTATCCAACACCGCTTGAGGAGGCAACGGAGAAACAATGGGAAAACCTAATCGGCACCAATCTGAAGACACCGTTTTTCCTGGCGCAAGCAGCGGCGCCGCATCTTAAGGCAGCGCAAGGTTGCATCGTCAACATGGCGGACATCTACGGTGACTTACCGCTCAAGCGTTATCCCATCTACAGCGCGGCTAAAGCGGGAGTGATCATGCTCACGCGATCGCTGGCGCGCGAGCTCGGACCGGAGGTAAGAGTCAACGCGATCGCCCCCGGCGCCATTATGTGGCCCGAAGACGGTCTTGATGACGCAGCCAAGAAGCGCGTCATCGCGCGCACCGTACTCAAGCGTACCGGCGTCCCAGGAGATGTCTCGCGTGCCGTACTGTTCTTGATAGCCGATGGTGGCTACATAACGGGCCAGGTCATCAGGGTCGACGGTGGGCGCAGTATCTTTCTGTGACGTCGTCTTTGCGGGCTGAACGAGCAGGGATCACGAGTCGCGCGCTGACACTAGCAGAGTGCTGAAAAAGTCCGTCCCTGGCTTTTTCAGCTTGCAGAGCAAAAAGCGCGGTTTTTGCTCTGCTCCACTTTTCAAATACTTACGTGTTTGAAAAGTGTGCGGTGCTTCCCTGCACCGCTCTAGCAGCCTGCTAGAGCTCGAAATCAAACTTTACAGGCCAAAGCTTCTGCGACTCGTCTGCGAAGTTACGCCAGATCTCGCTCCAGGTCATCTCGGTCTGCGGGTGCTTGAGCTGTGGAGCGATCTCCGCAAGCAGGCGCAACACGAAGGCGTAGCGGGTGATCTCGTGCCGCGGGACATCGATATGATCATCGTGTCGCTGTAGATCGCCGTAGAGCAGCAGATCCAGGTCGAGTGTGCGTGGCTCGAATCCGTGGCCCGCGCGGTGGCGCCCGCAGGAGTCCTCGATGTCGACCAGGCAGGCCGTGACCTCATCTACAGTGGCCGTCGTGTCGAATCCTGCGACCAGGTTATAAAAATTCTGACCGCGAAAGCCGACAGCGACGCTCTCGTAGACGCTTGAAAGCGTGAGTGGGTGATAGGCGTCATGCAAGGCTTTGGTGGCGATGCGGATGTTCTGCTCTTTATCGATATTGCTGCCGATACTTACGTAAACACGCGGCATTCTCACTTGCTCCAGGCTTCCTCGGCGGCCAACATCGGTTGGTGGCTTGGGCGCGGTCAGTCTTTCTCCCCCCGCTCTATCACCACACCCACGTCCGAGGCGCCGCGGATAGCCCCCTTCTTATTGATACACACCCGCACCCACGGGACTGTGAACTCTGTGCGGATGATCTGGGCGATGTGCTCCGCCAGCGTCTCGACCAGCTGGAACTGGGACTCGCCGACATATTCAATCAGGCGCTTAGTGACCGCCTTGTAGTCGAGTGCATCCTCGAGGCGGTCGCTGCGTGCCGCGGCGCGCACGTCGGCTGCCATGTCGAGATCGATGACGACGATCTGCTTGATGCGTCGCTCCCAATCCCACACGCCAATTGTGCACGGGATCTTCAGCTCACGGAGATAAACGATGTCCATACGTGTCTTCGGGTTCGCGCGCAATATAGCGGAAATCGGAAAACGTGTCTTGACGGCTCGGCGCGGAAAGGCTTCCAATACCCGCATGATCGAATATCTGTTTCCTGCACTCGGGTACCTGCTGGGCTCGGTCTCGACGGCGGTCGTGGTTGCCCGACTCATGAAGCTGGAAGACCCGCGCACCGTGGGCTCGCGAAATCCCGGCGCCACGAATATCCTGCGCTATGGTGGAAAGTTTGCCGCCGCGTTGACCCTGATGGGCGATGCCTTGAAAGGCGTGATTCCGGTGCTGATCGCGCGGGCGTTTACCGCTGAGCCCATGATCCTGGCCCTGACCGGGCTGCTGGCGTTCCTGGGACATCTGTACCCAGTATTTTTCGGTTTTCGCGGGGGTAAAGGTGTGGCTACCGCGCTGGGGGTGTGGCTCGCCTTGAGCCCGTGGGTCGCGTTGGCACTGATCACAACCTGGCTCGCTATGGCCGCCGTGTTTCGTTACTCCTCGTCTGCCGCGGTGACGGCGGCGGCGCTCGCACCGGTGTATGTCTGGTGGATCTTCCCCGGGCAACCGCCTTACGTGGCCGTCAGCGTGATGATGTCGGTACTGCTGATCTGGCGCCACCGCGCCAATATTAGGAAGCTTCTTGCGGGTGGCGAGGGCAAGATCGGTCGTCCCGCAAGCTGAACGACCGCGTGCGGCTCAGGGGTCACGGCGGTCCCAGCTAGCCCGAAAAGTGCACGAACTCACCGCGGAGATCGCCAAGACCGCAGAGAAATTCAACAGCTAGGTAATCACGAGACGTACCCGAATCGGGGTACAAACTGCCACACGCTATCCGCCGCCACCGCGGGCCGTCCTCACCGCTGCCCCAATAAGCGGTCAAATTTTCTGGCTAGCCGTCCTGAGCCGAGATGCTGACCTCGTACTCGGCCGCGGTTCCAGGCATGCGCACGATATCGCCGACATGGGTTCGAAACCGGCCGGCGAGCCGATCCTGGTAATAGAGCTTCAGCGTTTCACGCACAACCCGAAAGGCCAGTTGGCCCCAGGGGACGACGTGCTCGTGGAACAGGTCGACCTCGAGGCTCTCGCTTCCTGGTGCATAGTCGAGGTCAGTGAGCCGGCCACGGTAGAACAAATAGACCTGGTCGATGTGGGGCAGACTGAACACCGTGTACAGGGGTCCGACCTCGACGCGGGCGCCGGCCTCCTCGAGCGTCTCGCGCGCCGCCGCCTGCAGAGTGGTCTCGCCTTTCTCCATGAAACCCGCGGGCAGGGTCCACAGGCCGTGGCGGGGCTCGATCGCCCGGCGGCAAAGCAGGATCTTGTCTTCCCACTCGGGGATACAGCCGGCGACGATCTTGGGATTCTGGTAGTGGACGGTCTCGCACGCGTCGCACACATACCGCGGTAGCGTGTCGCCTCCCGGGACCCGAAGCGTGACGGCCGCGCCGCAGTGACTGCAGAAGTTCATGCTGGGACAGGAGATCGGGCTGGTCGGTGGGTTGCGGGAAGACTGCGTTGAAACATGGCACGATTCTATACGCTCGCGGGCGCCCGTGCACACGCCGGCGCCGCGCCCGTTCGCGCGACTCAGTGTACGGGCGGCAGGCGATCGATCTCCCAGCGCGGATGCACGCGAAAAGCGAACTCCTCGTGTTGCCCAGCGGCGAGCCGCAGAGCGCCTGCATACGCGATCATGGCGCCGTTGTCGGTGCAAAACTCGGGGCGCGGGTAATACACCTTCGCTCCGAGAGCAGCCGCCAGCTTGCGTAGCTCCTTGCGCAACAGATGATTGGCACTGACACCCCCCGCTACTACCAGGCGCTTATGCCCGGTCTGATCGAGCGCGCGCCGGCACTTGATTGCTAGCGTCGCGATGGCGGCCTGCTCGAACTCCAGTGCGACATCGGCAATCGTCTGTGCATCCAGCGAGCGCCCGGCGATCGCACGCACCACCGCCGTCTTCAGGCCACTGAAGCTGAAGTCGAGCCCTGCCTTCTCGGTCATAGGTCGCGGAAAATGAAACTCCCCCGGGTTGCCTTGCTGCGCCACCTGGGCAATCGCAGGCCCTCCCGGATATCCCAGACCGAGCGCCTTGGCGGTCTTGTCGAACGCCTCGCCCACCGCATCGTCCAGCGATTCGCCCAGGACCGTGTACTGGCCGACCGCACGCACGTCCGCAAGCAGGGTGTGGCCGCCGGAGACCAGCAGCGCCAGAAACGGAAACTCGGGCGGTTCGGGCTCCAGCATCGGGGAAAGCAGGTGGGCCTCCATGTGATGCACCGCGACTGCGGGGACGCCCCAGGCATAGGCCAGTGATCGCCCAATTGCGGCCCCGACCAGCAGCGCCCCCACCAAGCCCGGGCCGGCGGTATAGGCGAGCCCGTCGATCTCGTCTGGCCGTGTTCCGGCCTGCGCCATGACCGCCTGCACCAGCGGCAGCACCTTGCGCACGTGATCGCGCGAGGCGAGCTCGGGCACCACGCCGCCATAGGCGGCGTGGATCGGAGTCTGGGAGTAAAGGCCGTGTGCCAACAGGCCGCGCCCGACGTCGAAAATCGCCACGCCGGTGTCATCGCAGGAGGTTTCCAACCCGAGGACGCGCATCCGGGCTATTCTGGGAGCAATCCGGCCGCCGGACAAGGGCCGCGCGGGTGTACAAAGGCGCTATAAGCTTATAGAATCGCGCGCTTTGCAGGGTAAGCCCCGAGGTGGGTGCTATATTGAGAACGTTGAGAGAGGTGAGCCAGACCCTATGCCGTCCGTTCGGGTAAAGGAAAACGAGCCATTCGAGATCGCCTTGCGCCGGTTCCGCCGGTCCTGCGAGAAAGCGGGGATTTTTGCCGAAATGCGGCGGCGCGAGTTCTACGAGAAACCCACCGCAGTGCGCAAGCGTAAAGCAGCAGCAGCGCGTAAGCGCGAGCTCAAGAAACTCGCACGCGTGGTTGCACGTACCACGCGCAAATATTGATCGCCCTGGCGCCGACCGCGCTATACCCCCGGCTGCTGTGAGCCTGAAGGAAAGAATCAGCCAGGACATGAAGGACGCCTTGCGCGCCCGCGACCAGCAGCGCCTGAATGCCATCCGTTTCCTCCTTGCCGCGATTCAGCGCCGCGAGGTAGACACCCGCACCACCCTGGACGATCCCGACATAATCTCGGTGGTCGAGAAGCTGATCAAGCAGAGCCGCGACGCCGCGCAGCAGTTCATCGACGGGGCCCGCCAGGACCTGGCAGACAAGGAAAACCGCGAGATCGCGGTGTGGGAAGCGTATATGCCCGCCCAGCTTACCGATGACGAGCTGGACGCACTCATCGCAGACGCGCTCGCGCAGTCCGGGGCCGCCTCGATGAAAGAGATGGGCAAGGTCATGGGGGTGCTCAAGCCCCAGCTCCAGGGACGCGCGGACATGGGCCAGGTCAGCGCGAAGGTCAAGGCCAAGCTCAGCAACAGCTGATCCGGCGCGCCCGGTTAGTCGAGCGGTGGTGAGCCGCGCCCGGCGACCTGGCCCGGGATGGGGCTTCCGCGCTGATATAGAATACCCCGATGGCCGGCAGAATCCCCCAGGCCTTTATTGACGAGCTGCTTACGCGCATCGACATCGTGGACGTCGTTGACGCGCGCGTGCCGCTTACCAAGATGGGCAAGGATTTCAAGGCGCGCTGCCCCTTTCACGACGAGAAAACCCCTTCGTTTACCGTCAGCGCCGACAAACAGTTCTACCACTGCTTCGGCTGCGGGGTGCACGGCTCCGCCATCGGCTTTCTAATGGAGTACGAGCACATGAGCTTCCCCGAGGCGGTGGAAGAGCTGGCCGGCGCCGCGGGCATGCCCGTACCAAAGGACAGTCGGGCGGACAGCGAGCCCGCCGAGGCGGGGGCGGATCTGTCGGGCGCGCTGCAGGAGGCGGATCGCTATTACCGCCTTCAACTCCGAGAGCACCCGCAGGCTCACCACGCCGTCGAGTATCTAAAGAGACGGGGCTTGAGCGGCGAGATCGCCGCCCGCTTCGGGCTGGGTTACGCCCCCGAGGGCTGGGACAACCTGGTGCGCGCGCTTGGCCGCAGTGAAGCGCAGCTGCAAAACCTGCTGCGCGCCGGCTTACTGGCTAAACGGGAAAGCGGGGGCTACTACGACCGCTTTCGCAACCGCATCATATTCCCTATTCATGACTACCGCGGACGCATCATCGGTTTCGGCGGCCGCGTGTTGGATCAGGGCGAACCGAAGTACCTCAACTCCCCCGAGACGCCGCTGTTTCACAAAGGGCGCGAGATGTATGGCCTTTACCTCGCGCGCGAGACGATTCGGCGCGAGCAACGCGCGCTCGTGGTGGAGGGTTATATGGATGTGGTAGCACTGGCGCAGTTCGGCATCGATTTCGTCGTGGCCACGCTGGGTACGGCCACCACGCGCGAGCATGTAGAGCGGCTTTTCCGCTTCACGCCGGACGTAACCTTCTGTTTCGATGGTGATCGCGCGGGGCGGCAGGCGGCCTGGCGTGCGCTTGAGAACGCGTTGCCGGCGCTGCACGACGGTCGTCAGATCAGCTTCTTGTTTGTGCCGGAGGGCGAGGACCCCGACTCGCTCGTGCGCAAGGAGGGGAGAGACGCGTTTCTGGCGCGCCAGGGGCAGGCAACGCCGCTGCCTGAGTTTTTGTTTCAGACCTTGCAGAAGCGTGCGGACGTCAGCCGGCTCGATGGTCGCGCACGCCTGGCCGAGCTTGCGCGCCCGATCATATCCAAGCTCCCAGACGGTGTATTTCGCCAGATGATGCTGGAGCGGTTGTCCACGATCAGCCAGCTCGACCTGGGAACATTGTCTACACTGATGTTAAAAACGGAGGAGACCAAGGTGACGCGCGCTGTTACGCGAACGCCAACCGGGCTGAAACAGCCGCCCTCTCCCGTGCGATCCGCGGTGGCCATGCTGTTGCAGAACCCGGCGCTTGTACAACACGTCCCGGACTCGAACGAGTTTGCTGGCATCGACGCACCGGGCGTAGAGTTACTGCGGGAGTTGCTTGCGCTCTTGCAAGCGGAGCCGCAGCTGAACACAGCTGCCGTGATGGAACGATTTCGCCAAAGCGAGTACCGCCCTCACCTTGAAAAGCTTGTGGTCTGGAGCCATCCGATGCTCGAGCACGATGTGGAGGCGGAGTTCCGCGGACTGCTGGAGCAACTGCGCCGAGTGGCGCATGCACAGCGTACCGACGCGCTGCTGAACAAGGAGCGTGCCGGCGGCCTGGACCAGGCGGAGCGCGCCGAGCTTGGCCGGCTCCTGGCGGAGAAGAGTCGCTTGGACACCCCTGAACCCAACCGCTAAGTGCTTGGGGACCATATATATTTAGGCTAAACTGTATAGTTCGGCCATTTTTGCCAACCGCAACCCTACTTTCGGACGACCTGCGCATGGATCAAGAGACCCAACGCTCCCAACTCAGAAAACTCATAATCCAGGGCAAACAGCAGGGTTTTCTCACGTACCGCGAGATCAACGACCACCTGCCGGAGGACGTTCACGACACCGACCAGATCGAGGCGGTCGTGAACATGATCAACGATATGGGGATCGACGTCTTCGACGAACCCCCCGATCCAGACGCCTTGCTGTTGAAGACCGAGGCCGCGACTTCCGAGAACGACGAAGAGGTCGTCGAAGAGGCGGAGCAGGTGTTGGTATCTGCTGTGGAGAGTGAGTTTGGTCGCACCACCGACCCCGTGCGCATGTACATGCGCGAGATGGGCACCGTCGAGCTCCTCACACGACAAGGCGAGATCAATCTGGCCAAGCGCATCGAGGACGGTATCCGCCAGACGACAGAGGCGATCGCCGCCTGTCCCGCGGCAATCGAAGAGTTGCTGCGGCTCATGGCGCTGTGCGGGGAGGAACAGGTCCGGCTATCCGATCTGGTGGCTGGCTTTGTCGACCGGAACGCGCCGGATGAGCCGATCCCCCCCGTGAACCCACTCTTGGCGGTGAGCCGCGACGCGGTGCAACACGAAAGTGGCAATACGGCGTCGACGGCGGACGAGGATCCCGGCGCAAACCGCGAGGAGGCATTGGCGCGATTCGCAAAGATCCGTCGGCTGCACAATAACCTGAAAAGATCGATTAACAAGAAAGGTTACGACAGCCTCGGGGCGGCGCGCGGGCGCAAGCGACTCATCGACGAGTTTTTGCAGGTGAAGCTGGTGCCGAAGCAGATCAACTACCTGGTGCTGCAGGTCCGCTTCCTGGTGGAGCAGGCGCGCGCGCAGGAAAGGATCATCATGAACGTCTGTGTCGGCAAGGCGCGCATGCCGCGTAAGAACTTCATCAAGACTTTTCCCGGCAACAGCACAAACCGGCGTTGGGCGCGCAATATCATGCGCTCGAGCGAGGTGGACCGCGACGTGATCGAGGCGAACCTGGATACGATCTATGCGTCACAGCACCGGTTGGCGGCGATCGAGGTGCGTGCCGGCATGCCGATCCAATATCTGAAAGAGGTAAACCGCCGCATGTCGATCGGCGAGGCCAAGGCGCGGCGTGCAAAGAAGGAGATGGTCGAGGCCAACCTGCGGTTGGTGATCTCGATCGCCAAGAAGTACACCAACCGCGGTCTGCAGTTCCTCGATTTGATCCAGGAGGGCAATATCGGCTTGATGAAGGCCGTGGACAAGTTCGAGTATCGGCGCGGCTACAAGTTCTCCACCTATGCCACCTGGTGGATTCGCCAGGCGATTACGCGGTCCATTGCCGATCAGGCGAGGACCATACGCATACCGGTGCACATGATCGAGACCATCAACAAGCTCAATCGAATCTCGCGCGAGATGCTGCAGGAGATGGGACGCGAGGCCACGCCGGAGGAGCTCGCGGAGCGCATGGACTTGTCCGAGGACAAGATCCGCAAGGTTCTGAAGATCGCCAAGGAGCCGATCTCTATGGAGACGCCGATCGGTGATGATGAGGACTCGCACCTCGGCGACTTTGTCGAAGATGCCAATACGGTCGCGCCACCGGCTGCGGCCACCGGTGCCGGGCTCAAGCAGGCGACCAGTGACATCCTTTCCACGTTGACCCCGCGTGAGGCCAAGGTCTTGAGAATGCGCTTCGGCATTGGCATGAATACGGATCACACGCTCGAGGAGGTGGGCAAGCAGTTCGACGTCACCCGCGAGCGCATCCGCCAGATCGAGGCCAAGGCGCTGCGCAAGCTGCGCCATCCGGCGCGCTCCGATCACTTGCGCAGCTTCATCGACTCATAAGGGTTAGGCCCCGTGGGCCTGTAGCTCAGTCGGTTAGAGCCGCGGACTCATAATCCGTTGGTCGTAGGTTCGAGTCCTACCGGGCCCACCATAAAATAGGGGATCAAGCGAGAGCTTGGTCCCTTTTTCTTCGTCCATCGTGCATGGGTGGTGTGCTGTCCTGTGTTTCTGGCTCCAGGCGATCAAAACGCTAACCGTTTGGTGAGCTCGGAAAATCCGGCATTATCATCGATCGGCCGCAATTACTGGACGATGAACCAATTGCTAGATGACCGGTAACTGAATGGTCCGGGCCCAAATGCTGGGACATGGCCTCGCCAAGGGCTGGCATGATGTCGCCCGCGGCGCCAAGAAGGCGGGGCACGATATAACAACGGCCTTAAAGAAATCCGCCCATACTCTCGACGGGACCGCCAAGTGGTCGGGTACCAAGCTGAAGGGCGCCTCGTACAAGACAACGGAGGCGCTAAAGCACATGGGTGGCGACGCCAAGATAGGCGCGGAAAAGACAGGACAATGGTTTAAGGACGTTGGAAAGGGCATCAAGGACGTCGGCCATCACACGAAGGGAAGTT
>VRUB01000265.1 GCA_019456345.1 Nitrospira sp.
TCCTGGGCTCGATTCCCAGGAGCATAGGTTCCCACTCACCGCCGGCCATGCGAAAGCTCATGTGCCAGTATAGGCGAACCGGGAATCGGGAGGCAAGCGGCACGAGGCTAGAGGCTATGGGCAACCCAGTCTGGTCGTATCCCTCTGGCCCCTCGCCTCTCGCCTCTAGCCCACGTCCATTGTTTGACTTGGTCAAAAGTCATTTGCTACTCTCGCCGCCGATCAGGGCGTGAGAAGGCAGAGAAGGGGACCCGATGGTAGACATCACCCTGTACCTGGACGAGAAGTGTGAGGAGGTGGATCGTTTTCTGAACGCGGTCGTCCCCGATACCAAAACGGCGCCAGCCACACTCCATGACAGCATGCGCTACAGCCTGTTTGCCGGGGGCAAGCGCATCCGTCCTATTCTGGCCATTGCGGCAGCGGAAGCGGTGGGCAAGCCGTCACGGGCCATCCTGCCGGTCGCTTCTTCGCTCGAGCTCATTCATACCTATTCCCTCATCCACGACGATCTCCCGTCGATGGATAACGACGATTACCGCCGCGGGAAGCTGACGAACCATAAGGTGTACGGCGAGGCGATGGCGATCCTCGCCGGTGACGCGTTATTGACGCTCGCCTTCGACCTCTGCAGCCGCACAGATCTGATGGACGGGCTGACGCCGGTCCTCCAGTTGCAGATTATCCGGGAACTCGCACAAGGATCGGGTCATTCGGGCATGGTCGGCGGACAAGTCTTCGACATCCAAGCAGAGAACAAGAACATTGATCTTGCCACCCTGCAGACCATTCACACGCACAAGACCGGTAAGCTCATCCGCGCCTCGGTGCGGATGGGCGCCCTCGTCGTGTCCGCGACGCCTGAGCAGCTCGAGAGCCTCACCCATTACGCGGAAGACGTCGGTCTCGCGTTCCAAATCGCTGACGATGTCTTGAACGTGATCGGCAGCCGCGAGGAACTCGGCAAGGATGCCAACACGGACGCTCAGCGCGGCAAGAAAACCTACCCCTCGTTCCACGGTGTCGAAGGCGCAAAGGCGCTCGCTGAGCAATGTGCCGCGCGCGCAATCAGCCGGTTGGAGTCCTTCGGCAGTCCAGCGGATCCCTTGCGAGAACTTGCCCGATACATCACAGCACGCCGCAAGTAATCACCGAATTGATCATTTCAGGATTGACGATTGATCCATTGAAGTATCGCCGCTTCATGATGTGATACTTGACGCATTCACTGACTCAATGATTCGATCGACAATCTCTGCAATTGAGGCCTCTTCATGAAGGCGCTCGTCACCGGTGCAACAGGATTTATTGGGTCAGCCGTGGTCCGCGCGCTGACCATGGCCGGTACGAATGTCCGGGTTCTCGTCAGACCGCACAGCGATCTGAGAAATCTCGCCGGGCTGAACGTCGAGCGGGTCCATGGGGATTTGCGCGATCGGAAATCCCTCCGCGCTGCCCTCACCGGCTGCGCGCAGCTCTACCACGTCGCCGCCCACTACACATTCTGGGCGGCAGAGCCCTCGATCTTCTACGAGGTCAACGTGACCGGCACCCGCGCGCTGTTGGAGACCGCCCTCGAGCTCGGTACCGGGCGGATCGTATACACCAGCACCATTGGCGCGATCGGGCTACCGGAGGACGGTCGGCCAGGAACTGAAGAGATCCCGGTCAAACCCTCCCAACTGGTGGGTGACTACAAGCGATCGAAGCACCAAGCCGAGCAAGAGGTCCAGAAACTCGCCCGGGCCGGCCTGCCGGTCGTCATAGTCAATCCCAGCGCCCCCGTTGGCGAGCGAGATCTCAAGCCAACTCCTACCGGTCAGATGATCGTGGACTTCATGAAGGGCCGCATGTGGGCTTGTCTGGATACGGGGATGAACCTCATTGATGTGGACGATGTCGCCACCGGTCACCTCCGTGCGATGGAACGGGGGCGAGTAGGTGAGCGGTACATCCTCGGCAACCGCAATCTGACGTTGCGCGAGATTTTTGACATTCTCAGCGGGCTCACGGGCGTGCCGGCGCCGCGCGTTAAACTGCCGTGGCAAGCCATTCTGCCGCTCGCCCATGCAGCCCACTGGATCGCCGACCACATCACCCATCAACCACCCCGGATTCCATTGGAAGGCGTGCGGATGGCGAAGT
>VRUB01000067.1 GCA_019456345.1 Nitrospira sp.
GGATAGCTTTCATGATTACCCTCCTTCCTGATTATGATGAATTGCACCAACTAGTACAGACACGATACGACCGCTGGGGAATCCCAAGATGCGGTCTGGTGAGGCCGCTAAATGCTATTTGATCCTTAGGAGCTTTGCAAGAACATTGCTACACGGAAACATCGCTACTGGCGAATGAGGACGAGACGGCAGGTAGCCCGCATTTCTCACCAGCTATCTACTCGATCGCTGTTCCCGACGCGATCCTACCTCCCACATCCATGTGGTCGTGCGACCGCGTATCTCGGTCGCTGTTCCCGACGCGACTCTACCTCGGCAACTGCTCCCTGCGTTGCCCTAGCTCGGCAACCGCTCCTGCGTTGCTCTAGCTCCTGCATCCCTGCAGTCGTCCTGCGTCCCTGCAGTCGTCCTCCATCCCTGCAGTCGTCCTCCATCCCTGGAGTCGTGTCCACAGCGCGCTCGGTTGTGTGCTTCACGTGGTGTCAGCTACGCCTGCGCGCCCTCGCGACGATACCCGGTGAGAAATGCGGGCTGGGCGTTACTTCTGCTCGGCTGACCGCCGCTCGGCGTCGCGGCCACCGGCCCGCTACTATACCTTAGGTAGGTCTGCAGGTCGTGCCGTAGCCGATCCTCACCCGCCACTGGTGCAACAGCCGGCCCGAAGCGGGAGTCCGTGTAGCGCCCGTACTGACTTGCGACACCGGCCTCCAGCGATTAGTGTATCGGCAACCGCTGATACGATTTTTCCTGATCCCAGATAGGTCGCCCGTATGTCCGGAACTATTGCTGAGCTGCTGACCGCCGCGCTGGCCTTTTGCGGCGCGCATTTTCTCTTATCGAGCCGGCCGGTGCGCAACGCGATTATAGCGCGCGTCGGGGAGTGGCCGTTCCGGGGACTGTACTCGATTGTCGCCGCCGTATGTCTCATCTGGCTGATTCGCGCATACGGCAACGCACCCGATATTCCGCTGTGGGCACAGACATCGTGGGTCCGCTACCTTGCGCTGGGGATTATGCCGTTTTCTCTGATCCTGATTATCGGCGGTTATCTCACACCCAACCCGACGATGCTGGGCCGGGAACGGCTGTTGTCGGCCCACGATGCGGCACCGGGGATGTTAAAGATCACGCGACACCCGGCCATGTGGGGCATCGCATTCTGGGCGGCGGCACACATCTTCGTCAACGGTGATGCGGCATCGGTTATCTTCTTTGGCACACTCGGCGTGTTGGCGTTGGGCGGTGCCGCTCACATCGACCGGCGCCAACGTTTAACAAAAGGCGATGACTGGCAACGTTTTGTGGCAGCCACTTCGTTTTTCCCGTTCACAGCAATTATCAGCGGTCGCACGCCGTTCGCGCTCGGCGAGATCGGGTGGCTGCGGTTGTCGGCGGGTCTGGGCGCTTTCATCGTTTTGCTGTACCTACACCCCTGGCTGATCGGCGTTCCTGCCTGGCGGGCTTGAGCGCCAGCAACGGGCCTGACGTCTTCGTCCAAACAGTCATGGTATCGAAGCTCATCTCCGGCGGTCAGACGGGCGTCGACCGGGCGACATTGGATGTGGCGCTGGAGCTGGGCATACCCTGCGGTGGTTGGTGTCCACGCGGGCGCCGCGCCGAAGACGGGGTGATTCCGGATAAGTATCCGCTCAAACCAACGCCTGCGGCCGACTACGCGCAGCGCACGGCACGCAACGTGCGCGATGCCGATGCCACGCTCATTATTGCCCGCGGCGAGCTTAGCGGCGGGACGGCGCTGACTGCAGAGCTCGCGCGTCGCTATCACAAACCCTATCTGGTGGTGGAACCGACGCGCCCGCCGGAGCTGGATACCGTGCGGGACTGGCTCGAGCGCCATCATGTAAAGACTTTGAACTGTGCCGGTCCGAGGGAAAGCGGTTGTCCAGGTATTTACCATCAAGCCGCTCGGTTCTTGCGCGCGCTTCTGCGCAACACCAAATCCCGACTCGCCGGTGATTAGCACACCGTTGTACCGGCGAGCGTATCTATCAGCTGAAATTGCAAGGCGCTATGTGTTCTCGACCTCGACCTCACTATCGTCCGGAAACGCGTCCTGTGATTCTCCGCCTTTTTCTTCGATATGCCTGGCGATCAGGTCACGATCTTGATCGCGTATCTTGATGAACTCCACACCTAGCCGGTAGGCAAGACCCGGTTGCCCGCCGGGGTCGTGCCTGCGGTATGCGACTTTCCCGTAGGCGCGTATTCCCGTGTACGAGGGAAGCAGGATAATCTCGATCTCAAGCAACGCACCGGCGGCGAGCGGCGTATCGGCATAGAAACCGATGCCCCCGGCACTCAGGTTCACCTGCGAGGGGGGTTCTTCGTGGACGTTGATCTCCTGCATTAAAAACGCACGGGCGACCAGGCCCAACTTTCTGTCCAGCATCTGCAAGTACTCGGCGATCTCGAGTGACTGCTGTTGGATGCTTTGCAGCAGGGGTTTCATCTGGTGTGAAGTCGCCGCGAACATGGACGTCAACGTGAAGCGGCTGGTCGGGCTGACATCGAGCTGCTCGATGTCTTCCGGGATATCTTTCAGGGTCAGCGGCCGGTAGCGGAAAATGACGCCGTCGTCGATGCGGCAGTATCTGCGGCGTTCCTTCGGGTCCGACATAGCGCCTTCCTGTTCGTTCTGTAGTGGTGGTAGGGGCGCGTCACACGCCCGCGCTGGGTTGCCGCGGCAGTGCGGGACAACACCTGCTGTGGCGGCATGGGCCATCTCGTACGTTAAAACCTTGCCCCACCCCGCGTGGGCAGGCACGTCACCCGCATCGATCGGCCAGTGTCTAAGAAAGTATAGCCGTCCAGGCACGCCCGGCAAGAAGTACGCGCCCGTTGGAATCACGCTTGGGTCGATATTTGCGCTCCGTTGATACCGGGTCGTAATGCGAATCGCTTCGTTGCTCGCGCCCGGCGGGAGGAGGCAGTTTGGAACACTACGACGCAGATCGGTGCGTCCTCGAAGCAGGGGCACATCGTCCCGGCGTTTTGCGCTATATTCGAGAGAGGCGCAACACTCGGAAACCCTACCCGAACGATGATAACAAAAGGTGTCGTGGCCGCTGGCCACCGCAAGACCGCCGAGGCGGCGAAGATTGTGCTGCAAGCAGGCGGCAACGCCTTCGATGCGGTACTGGCGGCCCAGTTCGCCGCCTGCGTCGTCGAACCCGTGTTCACATCATTGGGCGGTGGCGGTTTCTTACTGGCACACACGGCACGCGGACAAGACGCCCTGTACGACTTTTTCACGCAGACCCCGCTGCAGCGCTTGTGCGAAACGGAATTGGACTTCTACCCCATCCACGCCGACTTTGGCACCACCACGCAGGAGTTCCACATCGGCATCGGTTCCATAGCGGTACCGGGGACCGTGAAAGGCCTGTTCCGGATACATCGCGAACTGTGCACACTGCCCATGGCACGCATCATGGAACCCGCGATCGCTTTTGCCAGGCGTGGTGTCAAGCTCAATAAGCTCCAGGCGTACTCATTTCGCGTGCTCGAAACGATCCTCACCTCGAATGCGGCTTCGTTCGCGCTCTATCGCAGTGCCGGTGAACCGCAGCGGCTGCTGATCGAGGGTGAGCGCCATACGCAGCCCGAGCTCGCTGATACGCTCGAGCTCCTGGCGCAAGAAGGCGAGGCGCTATTCTATCGCGGAGGTGTGGCGCAGCGTATCATCGCGGACTGTCGCACACGCGGGGGCAGTCTTACGCGCGACGATCTTGCAGGCTATCGGGTCATTAAACGAAAACCACTTGCATTCGGCTATCGCGGTAACCGCCTACTTACCAATCCACCACCATCGTCAGGTGGTGTGCTGATCGCCTTTGCCCTAAAGCTACTAGAACAGTTGGACGTGCGCGCGCTGCGATTCGGCAGCGCCGCCTATCTGTCCCTGCTGGCCCGCACCATGGAAGGCACGAACCGGGCGCGTGCCGAGATCGCTGATCGGGAGAGCTCCGGCCATGCGACCGCGCGCAAGCTTCTCGGGGAACGGCTGGTGCGCAGCTATCGCACTTCGATCTTGCAACACGGCATCAGCTCGCGCGGTACCACACAGATTAGCGTGGTGGATTCCAGCGGCAACCTGGCAAGCATGGCGACCTCCAACGGTGAGGGCTCGGCCTACGTGATACCCGGCACCGGCATCATGTTGAACAATATGCTGGGCGAGGAGGATATCAATCCCGGCGGATTCCACCAGCAGCCACCCGGCCAACGGCTTTCGTCAATGGTGTCCCCGACGCTTATTTTCCGAGGTGATGGCGCAGGCATGGCAATGGGATCGGGCGGGTCCAACCGTATTCGCACGGCGATGCTGCAGGTGTTGTTGAATCTTTTCGACTTTGGTACGTCTTCGCGCACGGCTGTGAACCGCCCGCGCATACACTTTGAGAACGGCCTCCTTAGCATCGAGCCCGGGTTCAGGCCCGCGCAACTGGCCCGCCTGGAACCGGCATTCCCGCACCAAGAACTTTGGGGCGAGCGCAACCTGTTTTTCGGTGGCGTTCACGTAGCGGGCGGTGATGCCGCGAGGCGGCGGTTCTGCGGCGCGGGCGATCCGCGCCGCGGTGGCGCAGTCCGGGTGGTGGGCTGACACCTCACCGCGCCGCAAACGGGCGCGCGGCCGCTCGCAGCACCGGTGTGAAAGGACTCTCGGATCATGACAAACGCCAGACACGATAACGACGCCGCTGCGTCCAAATCTCCCGCGCCCCGGCCCCGAAGAAGGCTTGGGCGGCTCATTACGAAGGCCGGGATAATCGTCGTCGCCGCGCTCGCCGTCATGCTGCTAGCGCTCGCGCTGATCGGTTCACCGTGGCGCGCTTACGAGGCCGCCCGCCTGCTGCTGGATCTTGCAGCACTTGACGCACCGGATTCCCAACGTCGCACGCCGCCGATGATGCGTGCGCCGGTTACCTACGAGGTAGACCACCGCACGTACCGGGGCGATGTTTACCGCCCACTCGAAGAACCGCAGGCGGGGCTTGTGCTGCTCCACGGCGCCTCTCCGCTGGGCAAGGATGAACCGCGCCTGGTCGATTTCGCGGCAACGCTCGCCAGCACCCGGTTTGTAGTGCTCGTGCCCGATCTCGTCGGCCTGCGCCAGCTCAAACTGCGCGCGGTTGCCGCTCGGGACATAGCGGACGCCGTGCTGTACATGCAAGCGACACCGGGGCTGGCACCGAACAACCGCATCGGCATCGTCTCGTTGAGTGTGGCGTCGGGACCAGCCTTGCTCGCGGCGGCGGAGCCGCGAATACGCGAACGCCTGGGATTTATTCTTGCTATCGGCGGCTATTACGACATGCTGGATATGCTTACGTTCTCTACAACCGGTGACTTCAAAAATGGCGCGCAGTGGCACCATCGTGAACCGAATGAATATGGCAAGTGGGTGCTTGTGCTCAGCAATGTCGACCAGCTGCCGGCGGCATCGGATCGGCGAGTACTGACGGCCATTGCGCGGCGAAAGCTGAAGGACCCGCGGGCAGACGTGACCACGCTCGCAGCGCGCCTAAGCCCGCAAGGACGCGCAGTCTACGACTTTGTCAACAATACCGACCGGCAACGCGTACAAGAGCTATTTGCGCAGTTGCCGATGAACATCAAGTCGGAGATTCAAGCACTAAGCCTGAGTAAGCGGGATCTTTCCGGGATAAAGGCCCAAGTCATCCTCGTACATGGCCTGGATGACCCAATGATTCCTTACACGGAAAGCGTTGCGCTCGCCGGCGCACTGCCGCCGAGCCAGGTGAGGCTATTTCTGGTGAACGGCCTGGTCCATGTCGACCTCAAACCGGCACCCGTGGATTACTGGCGGATTTACCGTGCCGTGTATACTTTGCTCCTCGAGCGCGATCGCTAGGCCAGAAGTATTTAAGATGCTGGGTAATAAATAGCGCACGCCGATCGACTCTACGGCGCCTGTACACGTACGGAAGAAATGGTGAGTGACACTAGCCTGATCGCGCGCCAAGCCAGGCAAGGAAAGGCTTGACGATCAAGGTTCGGTAATGCCGGGCGCCGTGCTCGTTCTTGTCAAGCTCGCGACAGCAATCGATGCCGCACAGCCGGTAAATGTACTGCTTCGCGTGTGCTTCATCGATCTCGCCGTTCACCGCAGCAAAATCAATTAGCTCCAGATAGCGCCAGAAGTCGGGGTCCCTGCTCAACGTCAGGGCATTGCGTGATAACGGCTCGACCTGCAGCGCATGCGCCAACCGCTCTCGCCGTATTGGATCAATAGTCGGACCCTGCTGGTTGACCTTCGTCAGATTCAACAGGTAACGCGGATCGGCGCCGTCGACACACGAGGAAAACGCAGCCTTGATCAAATCGAGGCTCTCGGAGTCGCTCAGGCGAAACGTAACGGTGCCGCCAGCGTCGCCAGTCTCGTGCCATCCCTCTAGCTCGACCCTGCACTGCAATGCAAGCGCATCTCCCGCTCGGCTCATTGAAGAAACCCCGACGGTGACTGGATTTGCGCCAGTGCCATTTCTACGAGCTGCTCTAGTGTGGCTTGCTTGGGAATCATGTGAATGTTCGTGAACCACACTTGCTCGACCGTGCAGTCGTCGTCCCCAAACTGATCTGCGGTGATCGGCGTGCCGATAAACACGCCACGGCTCCCATCATCGAGATCAATAATGACCATCTGTACAGCCTGCATACTCATGCTTAACTCCCTCGCAAGGCGCCAGACCGGACCGACACCCCTGTCATCACGGCCGGCGCAAATGCAATAATTCAATTCCTGATTCTGCGGTTGCATATCCCGTGCCAGTTATGAGATTGCCACCGCGGCCCTGGAAACAGCGTATTCTGCCCGCTCCAGCGTGCGTGGCAAATCTCCGCCGCGGCCGCCGGCATCAGATGCCGGCGCAGGCCGTCGACGGCGTGAACGCCCGTACGGGCACAGTACGTGGCAGAACCGCCCCCGCGGGCAACGCCCCGCCCGCTGGGGCCTTGGCACTCACGACGAAAGAGTATGAGAAGCTAGTGTGTCGCCTACCGGTGGTTATTCTTGAACGGGCTTGCGGCGCCTCGCTTTCCGTGCTCTCGCTTGCAAGTCCTGTGCTTGCCGTCCGTGGCGAGCCCGGCGCAGGCGCGACGCGCAGGGAACCGGCGACGCCGGCGCAGAGTCAGGGGCGAATGGTTTCGGGAACTTTGGCCGAATCCAAAGTTCCTCGTCTGCGGGGACGAGACCCGGCTAATAGTTATCGCCGGTAGGCGGCCCAATGGTACTATCGCCAGCGGCACGCCCAATCTGTGGGGGCTAGTGCAGAGCCGATCCTTTTTGCTGCAGGTCGATCGCGCGGGTGCGAATGTCCTCGGCGTCCGGGGCCTCCGGTTCAAGCTCGAGATAGCGCCGGTAGTCCTGAAGCGCGGCGTGCGGGCATTCAAGCTGCTCGTAGATGAGCCCTCGGTCTCGCACCTCTCCAGGCAGATTAGGCGCAATCAACAGCAGGCGATCGATGACGGAAAGCGCCTTGGAAAAATCTTCCGTCTGAACATAACTGTTTTTGAGATTGCGCAATACGCGCGCCAGGATTTCCTTTTTACCGGCACTGGCAAGCAGCCGGTTAAGCGGCATGTCCGGTTTTTCATGGCCGTAAGCTTGATACAGCCGCTCGTTCAGGTCCTCCTCGGTCAGCGATACACCGCCGGCGTAAGGGTCCAAAACCACATCACCGCTTTCCGTAGGCAGCTTGACCAGGAAATGTCCCGGGAAGGATATGCCCTCCAGCGGCAGCCCGAGGCGCTGGCCTACCTCCATGTACACAATGGATAGAGTGATCGGTATACCCACTCGCCGATCCAATACCTCGTTCAAAAAGTTGTTCCGAGGATCATAGTAGTCGGCATCATTACCAGAAAATCCCTGCTCTCTGAAAAAGAGATAATTCATTGCGGCGATGATACTTTCAGGCCCCGCGTCAGGTAAGAGGCGAGTGCGCACGGTCTCTGCGAGCTCATCGAGCCTGTGCAGATAGGTCGAGACGTCCAGCTCCGGGTATTCATCCTGCGCGATCAATAGCGCCGCTTCTGCGAGGTCCAACTTCTCCTCCGGTCTGCCGACGATCTCTTTAAGCCGTTGTGCTGGTGAACTCTTCATGACCATGTCGAATCCAGAAAATCAGTGCCATCAATATATAATCTAGCACAGCACGCGTGCCCCATCCGGCCTTACGCATCAGCGCAAATGCCCAAGCCCACAGCATTCTTGCTGGCGCTTGTTATCGACTAAAGCATTTTCTCGGCGTGCAACTGAAAGTAATCCTTCACGGCAATCATGGCGCGACAGTCATCCTCATTGTAGGCGAGAATCCGTTCAAGGATTTCTTCCCGGGCAGAGTTCTGCAGGTACTCATTATACCAGGCAATGGAATTCGCGCCGCTCGGGTCAGGATCGCGCCAGCGGAAGCCGACGAGCCGGGCTATCTGCTTGATGCCATAGGAGTACGTCGGCCAATCCGAGTACTTTACGACAAGATCGCCATAAAGATCGTACTCGCGCTCCATATATTGCTCGAACACTTCCGGGTCCAGCTTGTAACGCTCCATGAGGCGCCGCAATGTCGTGCGTTCCTTCGGGGAGTAAACATAAAACACAGCGTCTCCGATTTCTGCCAGAAACTGCCAGAATTCTTCGATTGTTCTTTCTTCCTCTTGCGGTGATCGCGCTATGAAATAGCGAAAACTGTCGGGTCCACTGCGCTCGTGCACAATGAACCCGAACAGGTAAGTAAGGTCGCGCGTCGGATCATCCTCGATATCAAAATAGACCTCGCGTTGTGTTTCAGGAAAAGAAAAGCCGGGACGAATCTGGGGCTCAGCCCGAAGCATCACCTGTGCGCGCCGTTTCATGCGGGCCAGGCTCGTCTCGTCCATTCGCGGAATCTTGTTGGGTTCGTTCAGGTAATCACCGACCTTCATGGCAGCAATATTGTTAATGGTCTTCAGACCAACTTTCTTGAGGTCGAACTTCACTCTACCGACAAAGTACAACCCACTGGGATCGTTAGTACCCTCCACCCAGCGACGACACCTGGCGAACCAATGGCACTGATGGCACACGCTCCCAAGCACCGGCTCTGATGTCTCACGGCCCATTACCAGCCGCTCGACCTCACGCAGCGCAAGCTGGAATTGATCGCTGAATGCCTCCGGTTCGAACTCTTCGAGCTCGTGATCCACGTTGATTATGTGCGCAGTCGGGGGCAGATACCCCTGGATGTGTTTCAGGATCTCGCGGTAAAAAAGGATCTGGAACGCGTAATGCGGTTTGAACCGGATTTTCTTGCCGCCGCGCTGCTCCCACCCGCGTCCGGCCTTGATATCGATCGGTTCGTAGTAGTACTCGCCAAGGTCGGAGCGCGCATCGTCGCACTTTACCAGCAGATCGGGACGACCTGCCCGATCACCCGCCTTGATGGCTCCCTGAAAGATCAACTCTGCGCCCTCTGCCATGAGCATGGAGGTGCGCGCGCGAGCCTCGTCCATGGGCAGAGGTTGCAGATCGACATAGGGAATTTTCCCCAGCGCGCACATATACTCACGCTCCGTTTGCAAACCCATCTCCCACAAGAGCTGAACAAAGGCGCTGGCATCGCCTCGTTCCGCCGGGTCGCCATGTGCATCCAGATAAACCCGGTGCGCACATTTCGTATAGTTGTAAAGATCCTGGGCAGTAATTGTCATGTGCACCGTTCGCCTAGGCTGCTTGCAAGTTTGAGCTCAAGGGCCGCGCCTTGCTCATCGTCACCTTGGCCCCGATTACGGCGCAGTATTCAGCAACTGCGGAAACTAAGGGCTGTAATCATCATCTAATCAAATTCGACAGCCATACGCACGGCCTGCACGATTCCGCCTGCTAAACGTCAGGCGTCGGGTACAAAATGGGATCCGTATGACATCCATGATACCGACCATCCCAATTGCATGGGCGCTATTGCCCCTGCTGACGTGGACCGCCGCCGGTGCCCACGCCGCGAGCACCGCGTACCCCGCGAATCCGACGCTGGTACGTGACGCCGTTCATGTATCCTCGCAGGGCCTTACCCGATTTCAACGCGGTGCGCTCGAGCCACAATGGCGCGCACTTTTCGGTATCCAGACACAGGAGAGACTCACCAATGATAAAGTACGCGCTTTTTATGATAATGGTAATCCTCTATGGCCTTAATACAGCCAGCGCACAGTATGCGTCCAGCCGGCCCGCCCCGGCGTTTGGCAGCTCGGCCGACGTAAACTATGCAAGAAGCCTGTGGAAGGCCCTTACCAAAGCCAGGCTGGTCGGCAAGCGTTCCGTCGAGAGCACGCCTTACAAAGGCACGCATCCTCACGGTGCGATCCTGCAATCCCTGGACAGCGTATTGCGGGTAAGCGGTGACAAAGGCGAGGTGATCGTCAAAAAGAACTATGGCGGCCCCGATGTGAGCAAGGCCAATGTTGCAGACTACCCCAAAAAATACTTGAAGGCGATCACGGTCATGTTCCGGCGACCGAGTGGTTACGACTCCGAGAACAAGGATTGGTTCTGGGTTAAATACGGACCCGATGGCCAGATCCTGAAAAATCCGGCAGGCAAGTCGTTGGCGGGCCGGGTGGCGAAGGGTGTGAAAGGCAAGGGTTGTATTGCCTGTCACAGGACGGCACCAGGTGGAGACTATGTGTTCAACCACGACCGCTATGCCCGTTGACAGAGGCGCGCGTGGAAAATCCTTGACCTACCTTTTGGCCGCTCGCGGGGGGGGGCGCCGGCAAGCCGGTATCCGGAGGCACGCCGCGCGTAAACTCCGAAAACACTTTGAGGCCCGGTGCCTGGCGGCACAGCGAGGGTGCACGGAAAACAGCGATAGATTAAGCATTGGAGCACACTCTCACAATAATCTTGGCGCTCGTGTTGTCGGCGTGCGCCGCGACCTCGAATCGCCCGGACCTGAAGCGGCTCTATGCCGTCGGCTCCGCCGATCGCGGCCAGAACCCAATAATACTGATCCACTGATACTGATCCACGGCATCCTCGGTTCCAAGCTGCGGACGTCGGACGGCAAGGACATCTGGCCCGCCCGTTTTCCAACAATGTGCGGTGCTTCCCGGCACCGCTCTATCAGGCTGCTAGGGGATTACCCAAGAGTTACCTCATCTGACTATTTCAGAAGATCGTTCGTCTCGAAAAAATTCTTGCAGCAACGCATTGACTCGCCCGGCGGCTTCATGCTGAAGCCAGTGAGTCTCTTGCTCTAAGAACACCAGGCGACCGTCGCGGCATAAATCGATGCTCTGCGTCGCCATATCGCGGCCGAGGAACCTGTCCTGGGCGCCCCAGATTATTAGCGTTGGCGCAGCCACGGCTGGCCGCTCGATTGCTTTGGGTGGGGATCGCATCGCCGCCCGATACCAGTTAAGCATCGAGCGCAATGCCGAGGGCTGTGACCATGCCTCAGTGTAGCGCTCGAGATCGGCATCGGTGAAGGCTTCGCGGTGAGCGCTTGCGCGTAATGCGCGGGTGAGGACACGCCAGTTTCCTCGGCGCAGCGCCCACTCCGGCAGCAGCGGGAGCTGGAAGAACAAGATATACCAGCTTCTGCGCCGTTGGCGCCAGCTTCGTTCCAGCGTACGTTTCATTACCCAAGGATGTGGCATGTTGAGAATCGCTAATCTGTCCACATGCTGCGGGTAACGCGTCGCTACCCACCAGGCGACCGCACCGCCCCAGTCGTGCCCCACGAGCGAGGCCCTGTTGCGTCCAACCGCGCCGATGAGACCCACTACGTCGACCGCAAGCACATCGATGTTGTAAGCTTGTACTTCCCGGGGCTTGCCGCTGAGGTTGTAACCACGCTGGTCGGGAACGACCACGCGCATTCCGGCGTCGACGAGGGCTGCTATCTGTTTGCGCCATCCGTACCAAAACTCCGGGAAACCATGCAACAGCACCACTAATGGCCCATCCTCCGGGCCCGCGCATACGACGTGCAAGCGTATGCCATTGGTCTCGATAAACTCGTGCTCGAGCGACAGCGTCATAGATCCGAGGGTGCCGCTGCAGCCTGGACAGCGCGCTGCAGGTGCATCTCAGCGCCCACTATTGACCAAAATGAGAGGCACGTACATCTCCTCCTCGCTCACACCACCGTGTACCCCAACCTGCACATAGCGTTTTTCATCCAGCAACCAGTCCTTGATCACATAGCGATCCTTCATGACCAGTGCATAGTGCCCGATCCGATCAAGCAGGCGAGGATGCGGCTCACCAAGACCGAAGTAGCCGCGCGCAATCAAATCCTCACTGCTCATGAGCCAGGCGTAGCGGCTAAGCCGTGCGCGAACGTAGCGTTCGAACGCACCGGTCTTGTGCGGATGCACGTAGCAGAACGCCACCCGTGGCTCACCGCAAAGCGGTAGCACAAGTGTCTCCGCAAGCTGTGGGTGCTCCTCCAGCCGGATCAACTCTTGCGGCTGCGAATCGATAATCCCATGGTCGGCCGTGACGATTACCGTTGCGCCGCTGTTCCTGACAGCCTTGAGAAAACGTGCAAATTCCGAATCCAGCTGCTCGATAAGTATTGCCACACGATCACTACCGATTCCGTAGGCGTGTGCCGTCGTGTCAAGCTCAGGCCAGTAGGCATAAACGTAGGCGGGCTCGCCGTTGGTGCGCAGAATCTCTGTGATGGACTTGAAGCACTCACCAAGTGACTTATACCCCACCCGCGCGGCCCCGCCACTGAAGGCGAGCGTATAGTCCGAATCAACGATGTGGCGCGGCAACACGATGTAGCGGCGTCGCTGGATCTTTTCGAACATCGACGGATGATCAAACAAGTGTCGTGCCTGCACCCCTACTTCGCCCGACGATCCCTTGGTCATTCGCGGCTTGAATGGTAACGGGGTAATTACCGCGCCGAGTTCCTTGAAATAGGTGAACCAACCAGTGAGTGCATGCTGCTGGGGCGCGGTGCCGGTGAAGAAGGTAGTAATGGCGGCTGCCGTAGTCGACGGAAAGACGGACGTGATTCGCGCAACTAGGTGTTGACGTAACGTATTGGCGCGGTGCTGTAACAGGCAACGGTAGCCGAGCCCATCGATTACCATCAGCACGATATGTCTCGCCCGCGCGAGTTCGTGCGGGTCTAAATGCGGCAGCGGTGCGTAGCGACAGCCATCTACCCCGAGTGCCGACTGTATGGCGCTCAGTAGATTGACAATGCTGCCGCGCTCGTAATCGGGCAGATGCATGCGTGGCTTGTCCATCTCAAAATGCGACGCGCACTGCCGGAACCAAATAGCGCGTGCTGCCAGTACACTGTGCTCACCAGCCCCACCGCCGTTCCCCAAATCCTGGCGCCACCTCCTCCTAGCTCGTGAACACTGAAAGATCCTTTTACCAATGGGCTCCGGTGCAGACATGAATGGGGCCTTTGTTTCCGAGCCTCGGCATCCGCACCCCCGGGCTTGCCGCAGTTTCGGAGACAAACATTTGTCCCCCTGTTGGGCGATGGTGGAAATTTATGGGGCCGCAGCGTCCAATCCCCCTATTGTCTACTGATCTATGCCACCATCACCGAGCAGAAGGCGTCTCGGCACAGTGCTTCCCGGCTGCAACTACTTTTGCTGCGGGTCGAACCGGCCGGCCTGAAATCTCGACGGAGTTATGCTATATAGTTTTGCCTGTTGTTGTAATCATTTTCGTGTATATGATGAACTTGGTCGAAATGAACCAGAGCGCCGAAGAGGCCTCGCGCCTGTTGAAGGCGCTCGCTAACCCGGATCGCCTCCTCATCTTGTGTAACCTCGCAGAAGGTGAACGCAATGTCACCGAGCTGGAGGATCTGCTCGAGATGCGGCAGCCGACGCTGTCACAGCAGCTTGCGCGGTTGCGCGCTGATCACCTCGTCGACACGCGCCGCGACGGAAAGGCCATTTACTATCGCCTGGCGAGCGCGGAGGCAAGCGCGGTGATTAAGCTGCTTTACGAGTTGTTCTGCGCCCCCGCCGCGCGAAGCGCTAAAAGGGTTGCAAAGCAAGCCTAGCCGGTTGCCCGAGCGAGTCCCTTCCCACCGATTTTCGACCGGCCCCGCCCGTAAAGCACCGCCCCGGCCTCGGATTCCCCCGGGTAGGCACCAAGAGGAAATTACCTGCAAGATTTATAATGTTTTGGCCGCGATCACGCATGGCGAGAACGTCAGCTCTCGGTTCGCTAAGTGGAAAACTGCGATCCGTCATCTCGACTGCCGAAGCCGGAGCGGCAATCACAGGCGTCAGTAAAACTGCAGTTACTAACGAAAGCTGCCGTAACATGCGTCTGAACATTTTGATACCTCCCAGTTATGTTGTAGTTGGCCGAATATAACGGAGATTCAGACGCTATGCGCCGACAACAAGCTTGGTGGTTTACCCGGTCCGACTGCGCTGCCGGAACCTCTAGTGTCGAGCACACGCCGCATAACGACAATTGAACGTCTCAATTGCAGTATATCTCCACAACCTGAGCACGTCTCCGAAAAAAATTCCTTTCTAATCTAACGAATGGCTCGTTTCAGCGATAGTCAATGCGGTAGATAT
>VRUB01000006.1 GCA_019456345.1 Nitrospira sp.
ATCAACGCCCTGTTTAATCGTTAATAAAGGAGCGTTCCAAGGAAGAGGTTTCATGCGAATTCCAGAATAAGAATAGTTTTTTCCCGAATTACCATACCACAAGGTGAGTCGAGGCAATTGCATCACTTTGCGACCGCGTTTGCTGGCGTCCTGTCTCCATTGAGCCAAAGCTAGTAACGTTTTAAAAAAGTCGTCGCTCTGGGAAAGATCAAAGAATTCACGAATCAAACAAAGATCGCCATTGGGCATCTCGGGAGACTCGATCTTTATAATTTTGGGTTCCTTAAAATATTTCATTTGTTGCATGCAAATATCATAAATCGGTCTTTGGGGAATCGCAATTTCAAAGGAGCGTTTGAAGTTTTCGTTTTTGGCCTAAGACATCCAAGGGAGCGATTTACGGTACACTAAGTGGTGTGCACGGATCATAGCCTTTGCGGTGAAGAGGCGGTTGCCTACGACATACGATAGCAATGCATTTGTGAGTGTAGGTGGGCTCATGGCCTACGGGGCGGACAGTTCCGCTGTCCTCAGTCCTATCGCTAGTCCACCCATCCCCGTTCAAGGTAATACGTCCCGCCGACGTAACTCACCGATAGATTAGCCCGATAGTCGTTCTGACCGTCGGCGGTGAAGGTCTTCTGGAACACCTCGGGGAGCAGGGCGTCGGTGTGGCCAGCGAGCGCTTCGCGCAGCACCCGCCCTTGCACCGAGTCGGGCACGTCGAGGCCGAGGACAGTCAGCACGGTCGGCAGGATATCGATCACGCCTGTTGGCAATGGCGACTCGTAGTCGGCGCGAAACGCATCACCGCTCATGGCGAGCCAGTTGTTGAGCTCGAACCGGTGTAGTCCCCCGTGGAGCCCGCCGCCGATAGGATAAAACGTCGAATCGTGCTGGCACGAGCCCGCCACACCGTGCTCATTGATGGCATCGTCGTTGCGCAGCACCAGCCCGATGTCCGGTGCACGGCGATGCTCGATGCCCACCTGTGCGTGCGAAAGCGTGCCGTGTTTGCCCTCGCGTGTGAAAAGCGGGCCGCACCAGGACTGGGCCTGCAGCCAGCGAACGATCGCACGGGTCAGCTCCGCATCGGAGTCGCGCACGTAGATGCCACCGGCGCTGGCCAGGGCGAGCGCCGCATCCGCACCGTCCGAGACCGTCTCGCCCACAGTGAAGCCGGCCTTGGTTAATCCTGCTGTTATACCGACCGCCTCTCCCGTCACCGTGATCTGACCGTGGTCTGACATAGTAATGATCTGCAATCGATTGCCGATTCCGGACTGTTCGCGCCATTGCAGGATGCGGCCAAGCTGGGCATCGGCATGGCGCAGCGCCGCCAGGTTCGCCTCGCTGCCCAGCCCTCGGAAGTGATAGCTGTTGTCCGGCTCGCAGTACCAGACAATGGCGACATCCGGTGTCAGCTCCGGCTCGATGTAATCGAGATAAGTGTCGGTCGTATAGCTGAGCCAGCTCAGTGAAGGGATCTCGTGCTGCGGGATTGCCCCGATCCGGTCGATTACCGCCTCGATGCGTTCGGTGGGAACGGAGGCATCCGGGCGGTGCAGTGCCAGGCGGAAGCCACCGAGCTGCTCGGCCTTGTGATGCAGCATGCGTGTGCCGCCGGGGGTACCGGAGCTGATCGCCGCCAGGCTCATACCATGATCCGCCAGGATCTCGCCCAGCACCCGCACCTCCACCAGCTTGCCGTTGAGCTTGCGGTCGCCTTCGGCAAGCTGCGTCTCGTCGCCGGTATTGAAGAGCTTGCCCGGCGAGGCCACCGGCTCGAGGAACTTGTTGCCGACGATGCCGTGCCGCGTCGGGTAGCAGCCGGTCACGAGCGCCGCCTGGTTGACGCGGGTCTCGGTGGGGAAGGTCGCGCGGCTGTGGGCGCAGCGCGCCCCCTCCCGCGCAAACGCCGTCAGGTTTGGCATGAGCTCGGGCGTGACCATGTCGGGTCGCAAGCCATCAAAGCTGACGATCAGGACCCTTCGACGTTGTTCGGTCATTACAAGCTCCGTGAAATGCACTCGAAGAAACGCACAGAGCGCAGAGGCGCAGAGTACGCAGAGTGTCTATCGTCTAATAGGTTCTGCATCGCTGGCACCATGGCGACCACTTCGTTACCAATGTCTGCATACGATGTTATGCGCACCATCCACTTGAGATGACTGGTTAAGATAACAAGGTCTTGAGCGATTCCAGTACATCATTGGGGACATCGATACCGTCGGCCTCAGCCTTGGCGGCACGCTCGCTCTCGATCTCGCCCGGCAGGTAGATCTTTGCGCCCGGCTCGCCGGATTGTTTTATCAGCGAGCGAAACTCCTCGATCCGCGTAACGTATTCCTCGTGATCACTGATGCGGCCGATGTCCGCGGCTACGATGGTAAAGCACGTGCCCGCCTTCCCGCTGAGATCCGTGGCTTGCCTGAGCTCGGTGAGAATACTCCCGCCTGCCACCACGCCCGACAGCAGGTCGATCATGACGGCCAACCCGTAGCCCTTGGGGCCGCCGAGCGAGGCGAGCGTACCTTTAAGTGCCGTCTCCGGATCGGTCGTCGGATTACCGTCGATGTCCAATGCCAGGCCAGGCGGCAGGGTTTTCCCTTCGGCCTTGGCCCGCCGGATCTTCCCGCGCGCGACGGTAGTCGTTGCCATGTCGAGCACGATCGGTTCACCCTGCGCCGGCGCTGCGATGGACAACGGGTTCGTCCCCAGCGTCGCGCGCTTACCTCCGTAAGCCGCTACGGCCGGGGAGGCGTTCGTTATGACGATGCCAACCAGACCGCGTTGCGCGAGCCGGTGCGAGTAGTATCCCGCCATCCCGAAGTGATTGCTATTGCGTACACTGACCCAGCACATTCCGTGGTCGCGCGCACGGTCCGTCGCCAGCTCCACCGCGTCTACAGCGGCAACGGCACCGAAGCCGTTGTGCCCATCGAGCAGCACCAGGGTCTGTCCGTCCTTGACGATTTCCGGTCTCGCGTTGGGGTCAAGCAGGCCTTTGTGGACACGTGCGACGTAGGACGGAAGACGCGTCAGGCCATGGGTAACCACACCGCGTTTGTCCGCTTCCACCAGGACGTCGGTGACGACGGTGGCAAGCTCCGCCTCGACCCCGTGCCTTATGAGTATTTCGCGGCCGAGCGCATGCCAGATCCGGACATCGATCCTGCCCTGGTCATTCAGCTCTAGCAACATGGGCCAATTTCCCCTCTGGCGGCGACGCACCTGGATTGCGGGGGTGCCCGCACCCGGGCGCGCCCCCGGCAATGTAACAAAAATCCGCTGCCAGCGGTGCTATCGCGCTTATATTCCGGCATGATGCCAAGCATTTCCGCAACATTATTTGCGAATGTTTGGGGCGTGACTATATAGTTGGGGCCTGGCCCGGCGGTTTCGTCCGGGCCATTCAACGTGCGGGAGGAGGAGGCGAATGGCAACCCGCGTTGCGATTCTCGATGATTACCAGAATATTGCGCTCGACTCGGCCGACTGGAAAAGCCTGCCGTCGGATGTCGAGCTCGTCGTGTTCAATCAGTATATCAAGGATGAAAATGCCGTCGCCCGCGCACTGGCGGACTTTGACGTGGTCGTGGCCATGCGGGAGCGCACGCCGTTTCCGGCATCCTTGATCGAGAAACTGCCGAACCTCAAGCTCCTGGTCACCACCGGCATGCGCAATCTCGCCATCGACATGGACGCCGCGCGCAAGCGTGGGCTCCCGGTCTGTGGTACTGGGTTGCTGCCGTATCCGGCATTCGAGCACACCTGGGCCTTGATCCTGGCGCTTTTCAAGCAAATCCCGCGCGAGGATCGAACCATGCACGAAGGAGGCTGGCAGTCGGCTATATCGGTAGGACTGCGGGACAAGACACTGGGCGTTGTAGGCCTTGGCAAGCTGGGGCAGCAAGTCGCGAAAATAGGGCTGGCCTTCGGCATGAAAATCATTGCCTGGAGCCAGAACCTGAGCGAGGAGCGCGCCAAGGAATGCGGCGCCGTCAGGGTCGATAAGAATAAGCTGTTCGCCGACTCCGATGTGGTGACGATCCACCTGGTACTGAGCGAGCGAACACGAGGTCTGGTGGGGCGGCGCGAGCTTGCACTCATGAAACCCAGTGCGTTTCTGGTCAATACGTCGCGCGGTCCTATTGTCGATGAGGCCGCACTGATCGATGCGCTCGAGCGGCGCGCCATCGCGGGCGCCGGTATCGACGTCTATAATGTCGAACCGCTGCCGCCCGATCATCCCCTGCGCAAGCTGGATAACGCTGTGCTTACCGGCCACACCGGTTATGTCATGCGAGAGGTGTACACGCTCGCCTACGGCGAGGCGGTCGAGGACATCAAGGCGTGGCTGGAGGGTAAGCCGGTAAGGGTTTTAAACGCATAAGGCGAGGTCCAAGGTGCAAGGAACTTCATTCAGACCAAAGACTAGAGACTCGAGACTGTAGGCTGGAGGCAAAGACGGTTAGACCAGAGTGGCGGCATCCGGGCTGAGCCAGTGGGATGAGGCAGACGTATGGATGTATCCAATGTCAAAGCGCTAACATTCGACGTCTTCGGGACCGTGGTCGACTGGCGCAGCAGCATCATTCGCGAGGGCGAGGCGCTCGGGCGCCGTAAGGATATCAAAGTGGACTGGGCCAAGTTCGTCGACGCTTGGCGCGCCGGCTACGAGCCAGCCATGGCTAGAGTACGAGACGGCGAGCTACCATGGACCAAGCTCGACGACCTGCACCGCGCGAATCTCGATCAGTTGCTCGTCGAGTTCGGTATCGGTGGTTTTAGCGAAGACGAAATCGACCATCTAAACCGCGGCTGGCACCGGCTCGATCCCTGGCCCGATACGGTCGAAGGGCTCAATCGTTTGCGCCGTAAGTACATTCTGGCGACACTGTCCAATGGTAACGTGGCGCTGTTGGTGAACATGGCGAAGCGTGCGGGGTTGCCGTGGGATGCGATCCTGGGTCCTGAGGTTGCGCGGCACTATAAGCCACAGCCGGAGGCTTACCTGAGCACAGCAGACTACCTAGGCCTTCAGCCGGGCCAGTGCATGATGGTGGCCGCGCACAATCACGATCTGGTTGCGGCCAGCCGGCTCGGTTTTCGCACCGCGTTCGTCGCCCGGCTCACCGAATACGGGCCGAATCAGACCAAGGATCTGAAGGCCGAGCACGAGTTCGATATCGTAGCAGAGAGCTTTGTCGATCTGGCGGACAAGCTCGGCTGCTGATACCAAGCGGAGGCCATAAGTTCACAACATGCCCAACACAATCATTGTCACTCGGGACGGGCCCATCGCCACCGTCACGCTTAACAATCCTGCAAAGCGCAATGCCCTGACCAAGGCTGCCTGGGTGCGCCTGGCCGAAATTATGGGAGATCTCTCCGCCGAAGAAGCCCTGTGCTGCGTGATTATTCGCGGCGCCGGGAACGAGGCATTCGCGGCGGGGGCGGACATCTCCGAGTTTCCATCAGAGCGGGTGAATGCCGTGCAGGCGAAGAGCTACGGCGAGGCCGTCTCCGATGCCATTCACGCCATCCTCGAATGTCGCCATCCCACTGTGGCGATGATCCAGGGTGCCTGTGCTGGCGGCGGGCTGGAGATTGCTTGCGCATGTGATCTGCGCATCAGTGCTGAATCGGGCCGGTTCGGCGTGCCCATCAACCGCATCGGTCACGCGCTGGCCTATCCCGAGATGAAAGTCGTTCAAAGTGTCGTCGGGCGTGCGCTGGTGCTGGAGATCCTGCTCGAGGGGCGTATCCTCGGCGCTGAGGAGGCGCAGCGGCGCGGGCTGGTCAATCGCGTGGTGGCTGATGACCGGATCGAGTCGGAGGTCTACGCGGCGGCCGAGCGCATTGCCGGCGGAGCACCGTTGGCCGCGCGCGCTAACAAGAAGTTCGCCCGTCGTCTGACCGACCCCGCCCCGCTCAGCCAAGAGGAGATCGACGAGAGCTATGCGCTTTGTGATTCGGAAGATTATAAAGAAGGTGTACAGGCGTTTCTTGCCAAGCGCCAACCTGTTTTCAAGGGTCGATGATCCTGAGGACTGAGGGCCGAGGACTGAGGACTCAGCACCTAAGGCACCGCACCCGGAATGGCCTGAAGCACTTAGTCCAAAGTCCTGAGTCCTGAGAGAATCGTGCCGCCCGAGATCATCTTTGCGCTTTTCTCACTCGGGTTTCTGGGTATCAGCGATTTTCTCTACAAGTGGGGCCAGCCGTGGGGCCTACGCAGCGGCCCGTTCATGTTGCTGCAGAACCTCGCCTACCTACCGACCGCCTTGACCCTCGCCTACCTGCGCGACGAGATGGCCTGGTCGGCGGGGATCTGGTTCGGGCTGTTGAACGGTCTCCTTGCTTTCACTGCGTTTTTGTTCGTGCTGTTGGCCTTGCGCCGGGGGGAGGCCGTAACTCTTACACCCGTGGTGCGCTTGAACTTTGCCGTTACCGTGCTGCTGACGATTACCCTGCTGGGTGAGGAAATCAACGTAATCAAGGGTATCGCGCTGGTCTTGGCGGCGCTGGCTGTGCTTGCGGCGAGCGGGGGCGCGTTATCGGCCGGGGGCGATCGCCGCTCCTTATGGTTGGCGCTGAGTGCCATGTGTTTGTTCGGTTTTATCGGCTTGTTCTACAAGTTGGGTATCAACATGGGAGCCCCACCGGCGGCTATGGTGGTCGCCCAGAGCGTAGGCGTCTTTTGCGTGGCGTTGCCGTTTGCCATCTGGCAGGGCGACCCGTTGCCGCGCAGAGGTGTTCCATTTTGGTTGCCGCTCGCCTGTGGAATTCTTACCGCCAGCAGTTATGTTGCACTTGCCATTGCAATGAAGTACGGCGACGCGGTCGTCGTTGCCCCGATCGCTCAGCTCAGCTTCGTGCTTACTGCCGCGCTCGCAGTCGCGTTTCTACGCGAACGCTTGACGTTGAAAAAGGGAGTTGCGGTGGTGCTCGCCGTACTTACGGTGGTGCTGTTTGCCAGCGGATGACAACCGGGTCAGGACGGCGCAGCGCTGCGTGCACTAACCAACTTGGCGAAATTGTTGTATTGTTGGCCAGCTACTCGCGTGGTCATTGGGCGATCCAGGAGATGGGGTAATGTGTAGAGATCAAATAGTCGTACGAGTTTCATTCGGAGGTGCGCAGTGAGCCCGGCCGCACGCTTACGCGCGCTCCTGGCCGAGCCGGGGATCATTATCATGCCCGGTTGCTTCGATGCGATGTCGGCCAGGCTCATCGAGCGCGCCGGTTTCCCGGCCGCCTTCATGGGGGGGTTCGCGGTGTCCGCCGCGCGTATCGGCATGCCCGATACCGGCTTGATCTCTTATGCCGAGATGGTCGATCAGGGGCGTGACATCTGTCATGCCGTCGCCATTCCCGTTATCGGCGACGGCGACACCGGTTACGGCAACCCGCTCAATGTGCAACGCACGGTGCGCGGCTACGCTGATGCCGGGTTCGCGTGCATCATGATCGAGGACCAAGTGGCACCCAAGCGCTGTGGTCACACTCGTGGCAAGCAAACGGTGGATCGCGAGCAGGCCTTTGCGCGCATCCAGCCCGCGATCGACGCGCGCAATGGCGGTGCCGAAATTCTCATCATGGCGCGCACCGATGCCAACGCCACGGAGGGTCTGGACGAAGCGATCATTCGTGCTCGCACATTTGTCGAGATGGGCGTCGATATCACGTTCCTGGAGGCGCCGCGCGACGAGGATGAGATGCGCGCCTATTGTGAAGGCGTACCTGGCCCCAAGATGGCCAACATGGTCGAGCAGGGTGATACGCCAGTACTGCCGTCGGAGCGGCTCGCGGCGATTGGTTACAAGATCGTGATCTACCCGATCACGCTGATGCTTGCCGGTATGCGTGCAATGGAGGACGCGTTGTCTGCGATCAAAGCCGGCCGTTCGCCGGAGGGCCTGGCGGAGTTTGCGCATCTGCGCGAGATCGTCGGCTTTCCGCAGTACTACGAGGCGGAGAAGAAGTACGCAGTGGATTGATCCGAGTCGCAACTGGCGGGCTATTAACCGCAGCCGCAGACAGCTCACGTGAAGCGCAGCGCGGCGGTATCACCGCGCGGCCCCGGAGCTTTGCCAGTCGCCTTGGGCTGACACCGGTGCGCTTTCGTATCGTTATGCCGTGCGCCCGCCGTCGACCGGCAGCTCGATGCCGGTGATGAGCTCGGCCTCGTCGGAAGCGAGGAATACGGCAGCCGCGGCGACATCTGCCGGTTTGCTCATGCGTCCCCACGGGATGGTGGCGATGAACTTCGCGCGATGCTCGGGCGTGTCGGTCGTGCCCATGAACGCCTCCAGCAATCCCGTTTCTCCCATGACCGGCGCGATCACGTTGACGCGGATCTTGTCGGGGGCGAGCTCCAGCGCCATCGACTTGGACATGATGTGCACGGCGCCTTTGCTCGAGTTGTACCAGGTCAGTCCCGGGCGCGGCCGGATGCCGGCGGTCGAGCCGACATTGACAATAACACCGCCGCCCCGTTTTCTGAAGATTGGAACAGCGGCGAGAGCGGTCAAATAGATCGATTTCACATTAACGGCAAACACCCGGTCAAACGTGTCCTCGTCGACCTCGAGCATCGGGCGGTTTGGGTGAGTGGTTCCGGCGTTGTTGACGAGGATGTCGAGGTCCCCGAACTGCTCGAGTGCGCCCTGCACCATGCGTTGGACGTCATCCGCCTTGCTGACATCCGTTCGAAAAGCCACTGCGTTCTCACCAATTTCTTTAGCGACGACATTGGCGCCCTCATCGTTCAGATCGCAGACCAGCACTTTTGCGCCTTCCTCAGCGAAGCGCCGGGCGATGCCGGCGCCGAAGCCGGACGCAGCGCCGGTTACGATGGCCACCTTGTTCTCGAGTCTCATATCATCCTCCTCATCCTCCGTGTCGGCGCTTGCCCGCCAGAGCCGTGTTGAAGTTTACCATCACGGCCCGACGGTAATCCGATACCGTCCAACCCGTCCATGGCCGAGGTATGATATTTGACTGTCCTTGGTGCACGATCCGGGTTTTAAATCGGTATATTCGGCACGAAGAGCCGTCTCACATCAGACGGATGCGACGTGTTGATCGATTGGCGTCGGGCCACTATGATGTCGGTTTGCCGCACACCGGCGCGTATGCTTCGCGTCAGTCGTGTGCGCTGACGGAGCTGATGCCATGACTGCGATTACCCGCCGACTCTCCGAATTCGCCGCTGACATTTCCTATGACGGACTGCCCGCCGATGTACGGGAACGCACCAAATGGCTGGTTACCGACCTCGTTGGCATTGCCCTGTGCGCGCGCCATGAGGCCGAGTCCACGCCAAGCCTGCTGGCGGCCGCCGAGGGGCTCGGTATGGCGCACGGCCAGGCAAGCGTCATCGGCGAAAATCGCAGCTACACGCCGGCCGGTGCGGCACTGGTCAACGGCACGCTGGCGCATTCGCTCGACTTTGACGACACCCATGCCGCGGGTTCCATTCACCCGAGCGCACCCATCGTACCGGCGGCGCTGGTGGCCGCCGAGATGGCGGGGACGAACGGGCGCGAGGTAATAGCGGGTATTGTCGCGGGCTATGAGGTACAAATCCGGCTGAGCCTCGCGCTGATACCGAAAGAGCATTACGATCGCGGGTTCCATCCGTCCGCGACCTGCGGCGTCTTCGGTGCGGCTGCGGCCGCCGGGCGCGTGTTCGGGCTGTCGGCGGATCAGATCGCGGATGCCTTCGGTATCGCTCTGAGCCAGGCCGCGGGGTCGATGCAGTTTCTGGTTGACGGTGCCTGGACCAAGCGCTTGCAGGTCGGTTATGCCGCCATGAGCGGTTTGATTGCGGCGTCACTTGCGCGTGAAAGCTTCAAGGGGGCGGTCGAGGCGATCGAGGGCACGGCCGGGTTTTTGCACGCCTATGCCCCGAATCCGATGCTCGAAAAGGCTGTCGAAGGGCTCGGGCAGGTCTACGAAACCATGGCCATCGCCGTTAAGCCTTATCCCTCATGCCGTTACAGCCACGCGGCCATCGACGCGTTGATCGAGTTGCGCGCGGCGAACGACATCAACGTGAACGAGATCGAGTCTGTAGAGATCGGGCTGCCGCGCACAGGTTGGAAGATCATAGGCGAGCCCGAGGCAGACAAGCAGCGCCCACAAAGCGTCGTCGACGGTCAGTTCTCCATGCCATTCCTCGCTGCGGTCGCCCTGCGCGAAGGCCGGATGTGCTGGGACGATTACGCACGTCATATCAACGATGCCGACACGCTTGAACTCTGCAAACGCGTTCACACCATCGCGGATCCTAAGGCCGAGGCCGAGTTCCCCGCGCAGATGAGCGCCGTCGCGCGCGTGCGCACAAAGCGCGGCTCGTTTGAAAAGTTCGTCGTCATACCAAAGGGTGAACCGGAGAACTTTGTTTCGCAAGACGAGTTGTGCGCAAAGTTTGATGGACTGGTCGGCCCTTATCTCTCCGACAGCGGGCGCGATAAATTGTTGAATGCTTTGTTCGCGCTGGAAAAGGCCGGTGATATTGGCGCGCTGTTGCAGCTGGCGCGACCTGACCAGGCCGTTCCACAGCGCGCTGCCGCGGGCGCCGATTGAGAGCTCGTCGCGATGGTGGTCGAGCGCAAGGAGGTGGGTCCCAACCGCTACCGGGAATCCTACGGTCGTTATTTCGAGGATTTCAACGTTGGCGACGTGTACGAGCATCGCCCGGGTCGAACCCTGAGCGAGGCGGACAACACCTGGTTCACGCTGTTGACCATGAACACGCACCCGCTGCACTTTGACGCCGCTTACGCGGCGAAGACGGAATTTGAACGCCCGCTAATGAACAGCACGCTCACGCTGGCTATGGTCACCGGCATGAGTGTGAGCGATCTCAGCCAGAAGGCGATCGCCAATCTCGGCTGGGACAAGATACGGTTAACGGCCCCGGTATTTGCCGGAGACACCATTTACGCGGAATCGGAGGTGCTGGCAAAACGCGAGTCGAAGTCACGACCCGACCAGGGTATCGTCACGGTCAAGACCACCGGCAAGAAGGCGGACGGAACCGTGTTCATGACCTATGAGCGCGCGTTTCTCGTCCCCAAGCGCGGTCACGCGGTAGACGACAGTGCAAACTACTAGAATCTACAAGGCCGTGAGCGTTCCGATGGAGACAGGTGTGCTTCCAAAGCGTCGTTGGTGACGCGCGGAACAGGACAGTGGAGCGCGGCACCACCGATTCGAGCGGAACATGGATGTGTAGCGAGATTAAGCGGTGGGAGCACACCTGTCTCCTATCTTTGATATGGCGGCGATGATGTGCCCTCAGAATCTCGAAACCGCTGAACAGGACGCACTTATCCTCGACACCATCGATCGTTTTCTCGAACGTGACGTGAAGCCCTACGTCCATGAGCTCGAGGCGAACGACACCTATCCTGCCGAGATCGTCGAGAAGTTGAAAGGACTCGGCCTGTTCGGTGCGACCATCGCGCCCGAGTACGGCGGGCTAGGCTTGCCGGCCACTACGTACGCGAAGATCGTGGAACGGATCGCGGCGGTATGGATGTCCGTCACGGGCTTTTTCAACTCCCACCTCATAATGGCTGCCGCGGTGCAGCGCTTCGGCACCGAAGAGCAGAAGCAGCGCTACTTGTCGCGCTTTGCCAGCGGCGAGCTGCGCGGCGGCATCGCGCTGACGGAGCCGGATTGCGGCACCGACCTGCAGGCGATTCGTACGCAGGCCAGGCGCGATGGCGATGACTACGTCGTCAACGGTACCAAGACCTGGATCACTAACAGCATCGAGGGGCACATCCTGGCGGTGCTGGTCAAGACCGACCCCGGCGCGGTGCCGCCGCACAAGGGCATGAGCCTGTTTTTGATCGAGAAAGGGGAGGGCTTCAAGGTCACGCGCAAGCTCGAGAAGCTCGGCTACCGCGGCATCGACACGGGCGAGCTTATGTTCGAGGATTGCCGGGTGCCGTGCAACAATCTCGTTGGGGGCGAAGAGGGACGTGGGATGCAGCAAATCCTGAGCGGTCTCGAGCTTGGACGCATCAACGTGGCCGCCCGCGGCGTCGGTATCGCGCGGGCCTGTCTGGAGGAATCGACGATGTACGCGCAAACGCGTAAGACATTCGGCAAACCGATCTGCGAGCACCAGGCGATCCAGATCCAGCTTGCGGACATGGCAACACGCGTGGAGGCCGCCCGCCTGCTGGTTGAGTCCGCGGCGCGCGCCTACGACACTGGCGCGCGCTGTGACATGGAGGCGGGTATGGCGAAGCTGTTTGCGACCGAGGCGGCCGTGACAAACAGCATCGATGCGATGCGCGTTCACGGCGCTTACGGCTACTCCAAGGAGTTCAACATCGAGCGCTACTATCGTGACGCTCCGCTGCTTGCCATCGGCGAGGGTACCAACGAGCTGCAACGCATCATCATCGCGCGTCAGCTCGTCAAGCGCAATCCGGTTTGAGCTTTCTCTATGCTTCCCCTACATGGTGTGCGAGTGCTTGCGGTGGAACAGTATGGTGCCGGGCCATTCGGCACCATGTTTCTGGCCGATCAAGGCGCCGAGGTCATAAAGATCGAAAATCCAAGCGACGGCGGTGACATGTCGCGTGAGGTCGGCCCGTACTTTTTCGAGCCTGGCGACAGCGAGTTCTTTCACAGTTTCAACCGCAACAAGAAGAGCCTGACGCTGGACCTGAGCCACGACGAAGGTCGGGCAGTCTTCCATGACCTGGTGAAGACGGCCGACGCGGTCGCTTCGAACTTGCGCGGCGATGTGCCGGAAAAGCTCGGGCTCGTCTACGAACGCCTGAAGGTCCATAACCCGAAGATCGTCTGTGCCCACCTGAGTGGCTATGGGCGCACCGGCCCGCGCGCAAGCTGGCCCGGTTTTGATTACCTGATGCAGGCGGAGGCCGGTTACTTTTCATTGACAGGTGAGCCCGGCGGCCCACCGGCCCGGTTCGGGCTGTCGATCGTCGACCTGATGTCGGGATTGGGCCTGGCCTATGCATTGCTGGCCGCATTAGTCAGCGCACGGGCGACCGGCCGCGGGCGTGACATCGATGTGAGCCTGTTTGATATCGCATTGCACAACCTCAACTACCTCGCGACCTGGTACCTCAATGAGGGCTACGCGCAGGACCGATTGCCACGCTCGGCCCATCCCTCGCTCACGCCGTGCCAGCTCTACCGTACGCGCGACGGTTGGATCTACCTGATGTGCAATAAGGAAAAGTTCTGGCCAAGCCTGTGTCGAGCAATGGACAAACCGGAATGGAGCGAGGACCCGCGTTTTCGCAGATTCAAGGATCGGCTCGAGCATCGTGACCTGATTACCGAGATGCTGGACAAGGAGCTCGAAAAGCAAAGTACTGCGGAATGGTTGGAGATCTTCGCAGGCACCGTCCCGGCCGCGCCCATCAACGATATCTCGCAGGCTCTGGAGAACCCGTTCGTCACCGAGCACGGTCGCCTGCAAAACCTAAGTCATTCAACAAAGGGCACTTACCGAATGGTGGCACCGCCTGTGCGCTGCACGGACGAGGGCGCTCCTGCGCGGCCCGCGCCGGCGCTCGGTGCAGACACCGAGGCGCTGTTGCGCGAGCTTGGCTACGACAGCACCCGTATTGCTACGCTACGGACATCCAAAGTGATCTAGCGTTAACGGCCTTTCTGGTAGCCGTCAACGCTGTGTTCCCACATCCCTGTATTTCACTGCTGAGTCGCGGTCAGGAACCGTGCTCGTCCGATGCACGGCGGTTCGAAAAGATCGCTTTCTGCCATGTTGCGTCGTTAGTCTGAGTAGGACGGCCACTCATATGACATCAGCCGGAAAACGCAGTATGGTTCGGGTTTGAATTGTCTCGACAAGAATAAACAATTGTGCGTGCAAGCGTAGTTTTTCCAACGGTAGCAATGCTGGCAGTGCTGACAATGGGCAGCATGGCCAACTTCACCGTAGCTGTCATCGCGCCTGTAGCGGCACCTGATATTGGCGTTCCTGCGACCTATATCGGGTTGTTTACTTCCATCGTCTATGTCATCGCGATGGTCTCGGGGACGCTCCCCGGTGCGTTTATCTCCCGTTACGGAGCGATCCGCGTTTGCCAGTTTACAATGTTGATGGCTGCTATTGGCATGGCGGCGATTACTTTGGCATCTCCCTTGTTCGCTGTCATCGGCGCCATTCTTCTCGGACTGGCCTATGGCCCGTTTAATCCTGCCAGCGCCCATGTGCTCGTCGGTGTATCTACCCTAAGGTGGCGCCCGCTCATTTTTTCGGTAAAGCAGGCAGGCGTTCCTGTCGGCGGTGCTTTGGCCGGCTTAGTCGTTCCTGTGCTTGTTCTGATTTACGGATGGAAAGGAGCCGCGTTGACGGTAGGAGCGATTGCGCTTGTGGTGATGATACTCGTGCAACCATTGCGGCGTATCTTCGACGCTGACCGCAAACCGAACTGGCCGCTGGCGAGCGTGAGTCTGGTCAAGCCGCTACGGCTTGTTTTTTCAGACTCACGGATACGAAAGTACTTGGCGGCAGGTTTTGTTTTTTCGGGCACGCAAGTCAGCATCGGTGCGTTTTTTGTGGTGTACCTTGCCGAAGCCGTCGGTATGTCCCTTGTGGAGGCTGGAGTGCTCTTCGCTTTCGTTCAGGCCGGTGGAATATTCGGCCGCGTTGCTTGGGCGCTAATGGTCCAGCGGCGGATTTCGACACGTGCGCTGCTCGCAGCTCTGGGCCTGCTGACGGCCGCGGGTCTTATTGTGATGGCTGCAGTCACATCGGCATGGCCGCGCCCGGTTATCGCCGCACTGGGGTTCGTGCTCGGTACGAGTAGCTTTGGCTGGGTGGGAATTTACCTGTCCGAGATCGCTACGCTCGCACCGGAAGGCAAGGCCGGTGAAGCGACGGGTGGGTCGCAATTCGTCTCTTTTGCTGGTGTTGTCGTTGTACCGCCGTGCTTCGGTGCCATTGTCATCCTCACGCAGAGCTATACAGCTGCGTTCGTTGGCATCGCTGTGTTGGCGATGACCGCCGGTTTTTATCTTATGAGGAAAACGTAAGACATCATCTATGGCTGAATTAGTCCTGCCCAAGAGAAAACTCATAGCCCACGGGTCGATCGACTATCGTCGGCTGCGCATCGGGCGGAATAAGCACAACTGATCCATGCGTGCGCGTGTTGCGTTCCCAACGTTAGGCATGCTGGCGGTCTTGACGACCGCCAGCATGGGAACGTTCACGGTGGCGGTGGTTGCGCCGGAAGTCGGTCCGGCCATTGGGGTCGATCCCACCTATATCGGTGTCTACAGCTCAATCGTGTTCGTGCTCGCGATGTTCTCCGGCGCAGGCTCGGGCGCGTTCATCACTCGCTACGGGGCGATCCGTGTATGCCAGGTGTCTATGCTGTTTGCAGCCGTCTCCATGGCCGTGATGGCGCTTGCTTCGCCGGTTGCGGCGATCTTGAGCGCAGCGCTCCTCGGCATGGCGCACGGACCATTCAATCCTGCCAGCGCCCAGATTCTGGTAAAGGTCGCATCGCCGCGTTGGCGGCCGCTGATATTCTCCATCAAACAGACCGGTGTACCGTTGGGAGGTGCACTCGCCGGGGCGCTTATTCCACTGCTCGTCATTGCAGTGGGTTGGCGCGGGGCAGTGCTGGCAGTCAGCGCTATTGGCCTGGTCGTCTTGATGCTACTGCAACCCTTGCGTCGGATCTTTGACTCCGACCGAAAGCATGGGCAACCGTTGTCCCGCATCAGCATTGCCGCGCCGTTGAGAGTGGTCTTCGCCCAACCGGCGTTGCGTGGGCTGGCATTGGTTGCCTTCGCCTATGCAGGTTGCCAGTCCAGCGTGGGTGCGTTCTATGTTCTTTACCTCGTGCAGGATGCCAGTATGCCGCTGGTGCAGGCCGGTTTGGCTTTTGCCTTTCTGCAGACCGGAGGAGTCTTCGGGCGTATATCGTGGGGTGCCGTGGCCGGCCGATTCGTGTCGTCGCGCAAGCTACTCGCGCTGCTGGGCATAACGACCGCGGTGCTGGTTGCGGGGACGGCGGCCTTGACCTCCGATTGGTCGTTTGGCGTCATCAGTATTCTCGGCTTTATTCTGGGGGCGAGCAGCTTCGGTTGGAACGGCGTGTTTCTCGCAGAAATTGCAACCCGGGCTCCCGAGGGGAAAATCAGTGAGGCGACTGGCGGAGTCCAGTTTGTAATGTTCGGTGGGGTCGTGGTTATGCCGCCGATGTTTGGCGCGCTGGTAAGCGCCACACAAAGCTACACTGCCGCTTTCTTTATTGTCGCTGCTGCCGCGCTGTTGGCAGGCGTTTACCTTGCCACAGGGTTCACACACGCGCTGCAGGCGGCGCGAAAAGATCCTTCTTAGGATCGTAACCGGCGACCTGCTTGCACGCATGATATACAATAAGGCAATCGGGTGGACTTCCAATTATCAGGCGAGCGGATCCAGCCCCGTACCGGTCGAGCTAGAATCGGTAGCAAAGAGAAATCATGAGCATGACGTTGTCTGAAAAGATCATTGCGCGGGCTGCGGACAAAGGCCGGGTTCAGCCCGGTGAGATCGTGACCTGCCGCGTCGATCTGGCGATGATGCATGATTCCAGCGGACCGCGCCGAGTAAAACCAATGCTGGAGCAGCTCGGTGCCAAGGTATGGGATCCAGGCAGGGTGGTGATCATTACCGACCATTACGTTAATGAGTCTGATCCCGAGAGTCTCGCCATCGAAGATGTCACCCGCAAATGGGCCAGGGCTCATCACATCAGCCAGTTTCACGAGGCGCAGGGCATTTGCCACATCGTGCTTCCGGAGTGCGGCTACTTGCGGCCGGGCATGTTCGTCGTTGGCGGTGATTCCCATTCAACCACTGCGGGCGCGTTTGGTTGTTTTATGGTCGGTATCGGTGCTACCGAGATGGCCGGGGTCCTTGTTAGCGGCGAAATCTGGGTGCGAGTACCGTCCACCATTCAGGTGCGTGGCCTCGGTCGTCTGCCGGACGGCGTCGCCGCGAAAGACATCATGCTCATGCTTTGCCGCTTGATCGGCATCAGCGGGGCGAACTACAAGGTTGTCGAGTACACAGGCACGACGGTCGAGTCCCTGAGTATGGACGAACGCATGGTGCTGACCAACATGTCAGCGGAGCTCGGTGCCAAGACAGGGATTATTGCGCCCGACGAAATTACGCTGGCTGCAACGAGGTCAGCGCTATCGGCCGCGACGCCATGGCGCGGTGACGATGGCGCGAATTACGAGCGCGTCATCGACTTTAATGCGAACGAGCTGGCGCCGCAGGTAGCCGCGCCGCACAGCCCCGAAAACAGCGCCCCGGTCGATGCGCACGCGGATGTGAAGGTGGACCAAGCTTACATAGGTGCCTGTACCGGCGCCAAGCTCGCGGATCTCAAAATGGCAGCGCGTATCCTGCACGGACGCAAGATCGCGCGTGACGCACCGCTTTTTATCGCGCCGGCTTCACTGCGAATTGCCGAGCAAGCGAAACAGGACGGAACACTCGCGGCACTGGAAGCCGCTGGTGCCAAAATCTTGCCGACCGGGTGCGGGGCGTGCATTGGTCTGGGTCCTGGATCGCTGGGCGAGGGTAAAGTCGGGATAGCAAGCACCGCTCGCAACTTCAAGGGTCGAATGGGCGCGCCTACGTCGAGGACTTATCTCGCCTCGCCGTACACCGTGGCCGCCTCCGCGGTAACGGGTCGAATTACCGATCCCCGTGAGTTTGTTTAAAGATTTCACCACAGAGAACACAGAGAAGAAGTCTTGTATTAGAAGTGATAAGGGCCACGCTGTAAGTGGAGAAATCGGATGACCGAGTGTAGTCGGCGATAGCTATCAACAACTCTGTGGTCTCCGTGTGCTCTGGTGTGAATATGTCTTAGGGATATGAAGATAGAATGCAACCGCGCCTGGGTGTTTGGCGATAGTATCGACACGGATGTTTTGGCGCCGAATGCCTATATGATGAAACCGGTCGAGGAGCTGGCACGCCACTGTCTGGAAGCAGTCGACCCGGAGTTCGCGTCGTCCGTGCGCCTGGGCGATGCCTTTGTCGCCGGAGAGAACCTCGGCATTGGTTCATCGCGCGAGCAGGCGCCACAAGCCCTGATGCTGCTCGGTATCCGGGTTTTGTTGGCCAAGTCATTCGCTCGTATTTTCTACCGCAACGCGTTGAATCTTGGGTTGCCGGCGCTGGTCTGTGCGGACGTGGATCGCATCAGGCAAGGCGATGCATTGCGTGTGAACCCGTTGGCGGGAACAGTGGAGAACCTCACGATGCGCGAGACCCTAGATTGTGAGCCGCTGCCGTCGCACCTCATGGAAATGATCGCCGACGGCGGTTTACTGGCGCATCTCAAAAAGAAGCTTAGGAGCGGCGGTAATTCGTGATCGGTGACCAGTGACTAGTGTCGACAAATCGAACACAAATAACCGTACCTTATGCTTGTGCCTCGGATCTTGGGCCTTGTATCTGAACTCATGCAGTCTCGTAAACCATTTATCTGTCTTACTGACTCCGCGCGGCGCGACAGCCTTTGTGCCACGCTCGAGGTTGCGCCGCACGGGGATATGTGGGTGTTCGGCTATGGCTCACTGATGTGGAATCCTGAGTTTAGCTATGTCGAGCGCCGCGTCGGAACATTGGTCGGTTATCGGAGAAGACTGTGCGTGTTGAGCTCGCGTGCGCGGGGTACGGCGGAAAATCCCGGGCTCGGTCTGGGCCTTGAACCAGCGGAGGGCGAGTGCTGGGGCATTGCCTATCGACTTGATCTGGCAATGCTGGACAAGGACCTGAATGCGTTGTGGGACCGTGAAATGACGACGGGCATCTACCAGCCGCACTGGCTCCCGGTCACAACCGTGGAAGGCGAGGTGACGGCAATCGCCTTCGTCGTAGATCGGAATCATCGACAGTATGCCGGAAATCTGTCACAAGACGAGATGGTGGCATTGATCGTCAGTGCCTCGGGACATTACGGTCCGTGCCACGAGTATCTTGCCAATACCGTGCGCGAGCTGACCGCACTTGGCATCAACGAGCCCGGCTTCGATACTTTACTTGCGCGGGTGAATGCGCAGGGCTAGCGTCGCGCTCAGACGCCGAGCCGTGCAGCAATCCATTTGGTTGCGGAGAGCAGACGCGCGTCTTCGCCGGGTCGGCCAATGAGTTGTACACCCACGGGTAATCCATTTGGTCCTCGATCAAAGGGTATCGTCACGCAGGGTACGTGCAGCAGCGTCCATACGCCGTTGAAAATCGGATCACCGGTGAAGCCGAGTCCGACCGGGGCCTCGCCCGGCGCGCTTGCGGCCAGCAGCACGTCATTTTCGGCGAACAGTTCATCGATGCGCGCGCGCGCCTCGCGACCGCGCGCGACCGCGTTTTCATAGTCTTCCGTAGGGACTGCCGCGGCACGCTGCAGGATCTCACGCAACTCAGAGCTTAGTTGAGCGGTATGGGCCTCGCGCTCCGGCGAGAGCGAGTGCATCGCCTCCACCTGCTTGATCGTATTGTGCACCTCGACCAGGCCAGCGAAAATGACCGGGGGAGCAAGCTCATTGACGGACGCCCCCTCGCTCGTCAGGAGCGCGGCCGCCGACTCGACTGCATTCACCGTCGCCGGTTCAGCATGCGACCAATCAGGAATGCGCGCGAGCCCGACGCGTAGGGACGCGCCCGGCCAATCCTGGAGTGTCGCCGGCAGCCCGTTCGAGAGCACAGATCCAAACCACGCCAGGTCATCCAGATTCCGGGCGAAATAGCCCAGCGTATCGAGCCCGGGTGCCAGCGCCTTGATGCCGCGAAAGCTGAACGTGTCAAACGTCGGTTTGTAACCATACACGCCGCTATACGACGCCGGACGGATGACAGAGCCACCGGTCTGCGTACCGAACGCCAGCGGCACCATAAAGTCAGCAACGGCGGCCGCCGAACCGCTTGAGGAACCGCCCGGCGTGCGCGCGCTATTATGTGGGTTCCGTGTCTGGCCGAACGGGTGACGGAATGCGAACTCCGTGGTTACGGTCTTACCGAGCACGACTCCGCCGGCCGCACGCACGCGCGCTACACAATCGGCATCCGCACCGGGCCGGTGGCCTTCGTAAATCGGAGAACCGTACTCGGTTGGCAAGTCGGCGGTGTCGATGATGTCCTTGACGCCGACCGGCACGCCGTAGAGCGGTGCCACTGGCCCTTGCGCATCGCACGCGTGCGCCTGTGCTAGGGCGGCCGCGGAGTCGAGATGGATCCAGGCCTTGACTTCATTTTCGCGTGCCTCGATGCGCGCGAGGCAGGCCTGCGTGAGCTCCACGGCGGTGAGCTTCCGTTGGGCGATCAGGGTCGCGGCTTCGCGTGCGCCCAGACGTGAGGGGTCCATCATTCTTTTGTCTCCATTAGTCCCCTCAAAACCGCCGTTGGAAGGTGCCGTTCACGCACCTTCCTGGCCACCTGGTCCTGCCGCGGTCTCGATCGTTCCGCTCTTTCTCAGCTCGATGACATTGAGATCCGGGTCCCGTACGAACAACGATACGCCATCGCCTAGCTTGACCGGACCTTCGAAAATCGGGATGTTGTTTTCCTGCAGAAACGTGACAGTCTCATCGATGGACGCAACCTGCAGCGCCACGTGGGTGTAGCCCGGGTACTTCGGACCAACGTCCATTAGGATATTTTTTCCGCCGCTGGTGTCGTTGGCATTGACGATGAAATTGATCTCGACGCCCTTTGCATTTCTCAAAACGTAAACCGGCTCTCTCGGGTCTTTCCAGGCCAAGTCAAAACCGAGGTGGCGATAGAAGCATAGTGAACGTTCCCCGTCGGTTACCCTGATTCCTATGTGGTGCACCCGTTGTATCTGGATCATAATCCTAGACCTTGGCTCAGGTTAGCCGTGGACAATCACCTCGGCTCTTATCGGGGCAGGGGCTCGGGCAGCTCTTCCTTGAGCCGCGCCAGGCCCGCTTTGAGAAACGTCTCGCGCATGGTATAGCCATTGCCGGGTTTGGCGCGCATTTCTTCCGGTGGGGTGTGCCGGGTGGGCTCGGGCCAGATGCCAGGCTGGGGGCCGGACCCTTCGGCCACGATGTCGAGCGGATCGTCTTCGTCCATCGCCGGTGTCCCGGTCAGCTCGAGGCAATCCCACGAAACCTCGAGCGGAATATTGTTGGGATCGAAAAAATAAATCGACCACGTGGTGCCATGGTCGATAGCACCATCGACTTCCACGCCTGCGGCCTCGAGCTTGTCTTTCAGGGCGAATAACTCCTGTTTTCTGCCGATGGTGAATGAGACATGATCAAAACCAAGGGGCTTCTCGGTCTTCACGCCGTGGAATTTTCGAACCATCGGTTGCGCGCCTTCGTACTCGAAGAAAGCTACCTGGTTATCACCGAATCGGAAAAAATAATGGCGATACCCGTCATGGCCGATACCAGCGGCAAGCTCCATGCTCAAGAGATCCCGGTAGAACCGGACGGTCTTTTCGATGTCGTTGGTGATGAACGCCAGGTGGTTTATTCCCGTGAGACGCATGTCATTTTCTCCTTCGCGTTGGTACGTGTGATGTGCTGATAGGTGCAAGCATGCGTAGCCATGCGCATCGAATAAATCATCACATCGTTCGCCGAACCGTGCCAAGACAGTCGCACAACGAAAAATCCGGGCCGGAGCGGGAGTGCTTGAGGCTCGACGGCGTTCCTGGTCGGAACTATATAAAGCTACGAGGCTCTGTGGCAAGCCTGTTATGTCGGCGGACGCGTAGACGCACGGGGGGGTCTGGAAAGGGCGGGTAACATGGGGCAGGTGGACCGCAAATGGGCCGATCGGCACGCTATCGAGACGTGCCGGTCATAGCATCAACATGGTCGCGCGGATCGTTGCATAGTGGGGTTGAAAGCCCGTAAACTCGGTGTGGCGCATCGTTGTCACAATGCAGAGGAGAACAATAATGGATCCGTTCGTTTTGCCATCTTTGGTAGCGATAATCGCCGGCATTCTTATACTAATATTCCCGCGCCTGCTCAACTATATCGTTGCCATCTATTTGATACTCATCGGCGCACTCGGGCTGTTCGTCGCGTTCGCAAACTTCTAGCATTGCGGCCGTTCGCCGGTGCGGACGCCAGTCGATAGGTCCGATCGATAAGGATATTCGTGGCATGGCCCGCGCTGAGGTGCAAGTGCGACCCGGCGACAACGGGCAGTCTTTGCTCCAGGTGTGGGCATGACTGTCGACGATCATGATTTGGTGAACAGGACTTCAGGCCAAGCCAGCAGGATCGGGACAAGAGCTAAAGCGCGCGACGAAACCCCCAGCGTCGCACTTAACTTGTATCTTGTATCTTGGACCTAGTACCTGGGCTTTCTCTGATGTGCTCGAGACTAGTCGGTACCGCACCGGTAAAGCGGTACGCTTTACCGAAACCCCCGACATACATGCCCTCTGTGGGCCGCAGGCGGAACATTTTGAAATCGGCCAGCGGCTTTAGCAGATCCAACACGTCACCGAAAGTTTCTGCGAAATTATCCAAGATCTCGCGCCACTCCTCCGAATCACGCGCAATCAGCTCGGCACGGCAGTCGAAGATCAGTCGCTTGCGCGCAAATAGCTGATTTGTATCGCGTTCGTCCTCGATGAACAGCACGCTTGCCACAGCGGTTGCATCGAGGTCGCGCGTGTGTCGAGACAGCCCGCTCACATAGACGTAAAAACAGTGGTCTTTCTGGCGCACGAACGGTGCATAGCTTGCCAGTGGCACGCCATCGGGGTTCACGGTTGCTATCAGCAGAGTCTTGAACCTCGTGAGGAAACCTCGTGCTTCTTCGGCGATGCGATCCAGGTCCTCGTTACTGCTCATATCCGGCTGCTCAGCCCTTGCGCGCATGTTCGAGCGCCTCCCACACCCTTAACGGGGTCAGCGGCATGTCGATGTGGCGCACGCCGTACTCTTTCAATGCATCGACGACCGCGGCGACGATAGCCGGCGGGGCGCCGCCGCAGCCGGCCTCGCCGGCACCTTTGACTCCCAATGGGTTTCTCGTGGTTGGTGCGCGCTCATCGTAAGCGGTTTTGAACGCGGGCAAGTCATCGGCGCGTGGCAGTCGATAGTCCATGAACGAACCCGTGAGTAACTGGCCGCTATCTTCTTCATAGACGATGTCTTCCATCAGTGCCTGACCGATCCCTTGGGCAGCAGCGCCCATGACCTGGCCGTCGACGATCATCGGATTGACTATAGTGCCGAAGTCACTGACTACGGTGTAATCGACAACAGCGACGGCGCCAGTGTCGGGGTCGACCTCCACTTCGGCAACATGGCAGCCAGCGGGGCAGCTCAGTTTTTGATCCTCATAGGTGACTTCGGAGTCGAGGCTGCCGCCAGAGTCTGATGACCGCCACGCTGGGTCAAAAGAAGCGGCAATCACCTCGGTCATCGACACCGACCGGTCTGTGCCGGCAATGGTGAAGACGCCATCGGCAAAGCGCATGTCAGCGGCTGCTGCCTCCAGCAGATGACCGGCGATCTGTTTACCTTTCTCGATGACCTTGTCGGCCGCAGCTGCCACGGCCGAGCCTATGAGCTCGAGCCCGTGCGATCCCCCGTGTCCGCTGCCTATCGGCGTTGCATCCGTATCCGCCTGAACGTGACGGACCTGGGCGAATGGCACGCCGAGCCGATCAGCGATGATCTGCGGGAGCACGGTTTCATGGCCGGTGCCGACCGACTCGCCGCCGACTGCGACGGTCACATCGCCGTTATGCTCGAACCTAAGCGCGGCATACTCCTGGCGCATCCCGCCCGTGAGCCCGAGATAAGTCGCTACCCCGATGCCGCGGCGCCGATCGAGCGCGCGGGCGGCGGCCGCGCGCTCGGGAAAGCTGTTCCAGCGTGCGAGCTCGAGGGCTTGGTCGAGCATATGCTCGAAATCGCCGGAGTCGATCTCCAGGCCCACCGCCGTTTTGTACGGCAAATCGGCGCGTCGGATCAGGTTACGCCGGCGCAGATCGGCCGGATCCATGCCAAGCTCCACGGCGGCGAGATCGATGACGCGCTCTATATGGTATGTCGCTTCCGGACGTCCGGCGCCGCGGTAGGGATCAATGGGCGCGGTGTGGGTGAACACGGCCTTGGCCTCGAAGTGAATAGCTGGAATTTGGTAGAGCCCGCCCTGTGTGCGCACAGTTCCGGCGGTGGGTGTGAACGGACCGGTCGAGGCCACATAGGCGCCGATGTTGCCTGCTGTCGAGACGCGCAGGGCCAGGAACTTTCCGTCGGCATCCAGCGCCAGCTCGACCCGGCCCGCCTGGGCGCGGCCGTGATTGTCGGCGGCAAAGCTTTCGCCACGATCGGCGATCCATTTAACCGGACGACCGAGCCGCTGCGCAGCGAACAGCACGAGCGCATATTCCGGGTAAAGGGCGTTCTTTCCGCCAAAGCCGCCGCCGACATCGTAGGCTACATGGCGGATCTTCTCAGCGGGCACGTGGAAGATTTTTTCGGCGAGCTGGTTGCGGTTGGAGTGGATGTTCTGTGCATTCGAGATCAGCGTGAATTTCTGCCGCTGGGGGTCGAACTGACCGATAGCACCGCGAGTCTCTAGCGGCGCGGCGATGACGCGATTATTGACCGGGTCGAGAGTAACGATGTGATCGGCGCGGGCGAATGCCGCATCGACCGCCGCCTTGTCACCGGCCTCAAAGTCCACACAAAGATTGCTCGTCATGTGATCCCACACCAGCGGCGCACTGGACTCGAGTGCTTTTTCCGCGTCGGTGACAGCGGGTAGGGCCTCGTAGTCAATCTCGATCAGCTCGGCGGCATCTTTCGCGGCTTCAGGTGTCTCGGCCACAACGAAGGCGACAGCATCCCCGACGAAGCGCACGCGATCTTGGACGAGCGGCGGGTGCGGTGGTGCCGTGACCGTTGAACCGTCCTTGTGCTTCGCGCGCGTACGCGTGGGCATGTCCCCGAGGCCGGACGCCTTCCAGTCCGCACCCGTATAGACGGCCAAAACGCCCGGTGCGGTCGCTGCCGTACCGGCGTCGATGTGTGTGATACGGGCATGGGCATGCGGCGAGCGCAACACTATGCCGTGCACCATGTTTTCCAACACGATGTCGTCAATGTAACGACCGCTGCCGGTAAGAAAGCGCACGTCTTCCTTCCGGCGAACGGCCTGACCGATGCCGTATTTTTCCATCACTTTGACCGATAATACCTTGCGAGGGTCGCTATAATAGCAGCCACGTGCGCGGAATGCTTCGTTCGCGCGGCGTTGTTGAATATGGAGGTCAAACTATTCGTATCTTGATTCTACCCGGGGACGGCATTGGACCGGAAATAACGGCGGCCACGTGCCACGTGCTTGATATCGTGAATGCACAGCTCGGGCTGGGGCTCGAGATGGAAGAGCGTGCCATCGGTCTGGCGTCGCTCGATAGCGAGGGCACGACGTTTCCGGACGATGTCTTGCAGCACGCTCGCCAGGCGGACGGTGTGATTCTTGGTCCGGTGTCGACCTTCGAGTATCCGCCTCGCGAGCAGGGCGGGCTCAATCCCTCGGCCGACATTCGAATAAAGCTCGACCTATTCGCCAATATCCGGCCAAGCTGCACGCGCCCGGGCGTGTCCGCGGTGGCCACAGACATAGACCTGGTGATCGTACGCGAGAACACCGAAGGATTTTACGCCGATCGCAACATGTTTATCGGTTCGGGGGAGTTTCAACCGAGCGAGGATATCGCGATCGCGATGCGCAAAATCTCGGTGCATGGGTGTCGCCGCATCGCCCGAGTGGGCTTCGAGCTGGCGCGACGGCGTCGCAAGCAGCTGACCATGGTCCACAAGGCCAATGTGCTGAAGATCAGCGATGGTTTGTTCCGGCGTGAGGTGCTCAAAGTCTCAGAGGATTTTCCCGATGTTAACGTCGACGAGGTGCTCGTGGATGCCATGGCTGCCATGCTCATTCGCAAGCCCGCCGCCTACGACGTGGTCCTCACCACTAATATGTACGGCGATATTCTGTCAGACGAAGCCGCCGAGCTTGCAGGCGGACTCGGTCTCGCGCCCGCCTTGAACGCCGGTGACGAATATGCGGTGGCGCAGGCCGCGCACGGCTCAGCGCCGGACATAGCCGGCCGCGGCATCGCCAACCCGGCGGCGTTGATGCTCTCCGCGGGAATGTTGCTCGACTGGATCGGCGCACGCCACGGCCGGGAAGATCTAGTCGTTGCCGCCCGTCACGTCCGTGCCGCAGTGGACGCGGTGTTGGCCGATCCGTCGCAACATACGCCGGACCTGGGTGGAACGGCCAACACGGAGGCATTCAGCGAGGCGGTTGCGGGCCAGGTTGCAGCGTTCAGCGATAAGGCCGCCGGTTAGGAAGAATATTTCACACCAGAGTGCGCAGAGACCACGGAGGGATTTCGTTTTACTCAGCCCCAGCTCGTATCAAAGATAGGTCTGGCGTTAGCTTAGAGCCCTGTCGGATACTATTGACAGTTGGCTAATATATTTTTTCTCCGCGATCTTCGCGCCGTTTGCGGTAAATCTGCGCTGTTTATCGTGCAGCGTTTTTCTCTGCGAACTCTGCGATCTCTGCGGTGAGCCCTTGAAGTTTTCGGGTTACACCGTCCCGGCCCGTTCCAGGATTACGTGAAGCAGCACGTCGCAACCCGCAGCCAGGTCCTCCGGCCGCGCATTCTCCTTCTCGTTATGACTGATGCCACGCTCACAGGGTACAAAGACCATTCCTGTAGGTGCACACAGCGCGAGATTGCAGGCATCGTGGCCGGCGCCGGAGTAGATGTCCATATGGGCAATGCCAAGCCGATCGGCCATCTTGCGGATGTCGCCGCTGCATCGCTCATCGAACTCGATTGTGTTGCGATGGCTGATCTGCTCGAAGCTGAGTCCGAGCCCTGCATCGGTGGCGATGTGTTCGCATGTCCGTCGCATCTTGTCGGCAATGTCAGCGAGTAAATCATTGGCCGGATGGCGGCTATCGATGGAGAATACCACTTGTCCCGGGATGGTATTGCGCGAGTTGGGGCGTACCTTGAGCGCGCCGACCGTGATCACGGGGTGTGGCTGGTGTTTAAATGCAATCGCGTTCACCGCATCGATCATGCGCGCTGCCCCGACGAGCGCATCGCGCCGCTGCACCATCGGCAGCGTACCCGCGTGGCCCTCTTCACCGTCTACCGTCACCTTGAAGCAACGCTGACCCTGCGCACCGAGCACTACCCCCACAGCCTTGCCCTCGGCTTCGAGGATCGGCCCTTGCTCGATATGCGCCTCGAAGAAGGCCGCGACCGGATAGCCACCAACTGGCTCCGGGCCGGCGTAGTCTATCTCCTCCAGCGCCGCGCCCATCGTATTTCCATCCATATCCGCGCGCGTCAGGCCGTGATCCAGATTGTAGCGACCGGCGAACACGGCTGATGCCATCGTGCCGGAGCCGAAACGCACGCCTTCTTCGTCGGTCCAGTTCACGACGTCGATCGGTGCTTTGGTTTGCAGGCCTGCATCCTTGAGGGTGCGTACGATCTCCAGGCCTGCGAGTACGCCGTAGATGCCGTCGAACTTGCCGCCCAAAGGTTGCGTGTCCAGGTGGCTCCCGGTCAGCACCGGTGGTCGCGCGTTATCGGAACCGGCGCGGCGTGCGAATATACTTCCCATGCGGTCGACACGCACCGTGCAATCCGCCTGCTCGCACCAGCGGACGAACAGATCCCGTGCCTGCCGATCAAGATCGGAGAGTGCCACCCGTCCCACACCGCCGCCAGCCGTTGCACCGATGCGACCCATCTGCATGATGCTGTCCCACAAGCGCTCGCTGTTGATTCTCAAGTTTTCCACAGACACCACCAGTTCGTGAGGAGTAAATTTAAGTAACGAGCTACTTGGATATTGTATACAATCGATGGAGTTGCGCTACTGTGCGAACCGCGCGAGCCGCCCCGAAACGTGTCAAGATCGCATTCTAATCCTTGGTCAACGATCCTGGGGAGCCTTTGGCGACGGGCAGCAAAGGAAATACGATGGTGGTCCACAAAGATTTCGAGCGTCCTGATCGGGGGTTGCTAACGGCCATCGGGCAGCAGGCCACGGCTACCTTGCACGAGGCGCTGGGCAAGCAAGGCGCCATGGCGTTTCACATCAAGCCGCTTTATCCCGGCATGAAGCTTTGCGGACCGGCTTTGACGGTAGCGGTGCCGCCCGGCGATAATCTGATGATCCACTACGCGATGACGCTGGCGCGGCCGGGCGATGTACTAGTGGTGGATGCGAGCGGATTCACCGAGGCCGGGCCATGGGGCGACATCATGACGACCGCGGCGATGGCCCAAGGCATTGCCGGACTGGTAATCGACGGTTGTGTACGCGATGCTGAGACCTTGCACGAGCTTGGATTTTCCGTCTTTGCGCGCGGGACCAGTATGAAGGGCACGACCAAGGAGCATCCCGGTGATGTCAACGTGCCGATCACCTGTGGCTCAGTGCACGTGTCGCCGGGTGACATCGTCGTTGGAGACGACGACGGGGTGGTTGTCGTTCCGCGAGCGCAGGCGCCTTCGGTGCTCGAACGTGCCAGAGCACGAGAGGCGGACGAGGAGGCGAAACGGCGCGAGCTGCGGGCGGGCAAGAGCACTGTAGAGCTGCTCGGACTGGCCGACGTCCTGAAATCGCTGGGCGTCGAGTAGTGCGGCTGGCCGTTTTCAGGCTGTCACAACATACTCCCACTAGCGAGCGTTTCGCAGAACATACCGGTCCCGGTTTCTACTAACCGTCAAAATTCTTGGATAGTGTCATGAATGATAATGCCCTACCGCTGTCCCGCTTCACTGTGCTTGACCTCACCCGGGTGCGCTCGGGCCCCACGGCGGTGCGTCAGCTTGCCGATTGGGGGGCCAACGTAATCAAGATCGAGCCGCCGGAAACGATAGACAAGTCCCAGGGCATGGGCGGAGCGCGCCATGGTCCCGACTACCAAAATATCCACCGCAACAAGCGCAGCATAGCGTTAAATCTGAAGGACCCCGAAGGCGTCACTGTGTTCATGCGCCTCGTGAAGCAGGCCGATGTCGTGGTAGAGAACTACCGCCCGGATGTTAAGCAGCGACTCGGTATCGACTACGAGTCCGTTCGGGCGGTCAACCCGCGCATCGTCTACGCCAGCATTTCCGGTTTCGGGCAAGACGGACCCTACAGCAAACGCCCGGGGTTCGACCAGATCGCACAAGGGATGGGCGGACTCATGTCGATCACGGGCTTGCCGGGGCAGGGACCGGTTCGAGTCGGCGTACCGATTGCTGACCTTACGGCGGGGATGTATTGTGCGATTGGTATACTCGTCGCGCTGTTGGAGCGCGAAGAATCCGCTCAGGGCCAATGGGTACAAACTTCACTGTTGCAGGCACAGATCGCGATGCTCGACTTCCAGGCGGCGCGCTGGTTGATCGCGCACGAGGTCCCGCCGCAAGCCGGCAACAATCACCCGACCAGCATTCCGACCGGTGTGTTTCGCACTGCCGATGGTCATATCAATATTGCCGCCTCGGGCGAGCATATGTGGCAGCGTTTGTGCCAGACACTTGACGTCGCGGAGCTGCTGGACAACCCTGAGTTCGCGAGCGCTGAGCTGCGTTCCAAGAATCGCGATGCGGTCAATGCGGCGTTGGAGCAGCGCACGTCCAAGCATAACAGCGCCGAGCTGATTGACCGTCTCAACCACGCGGGTGTTCCCTGCGGCCCGATCTATACAATCGACAAGATGTTCGCGGATCCCCAGGTGACGCATCTGCACATGACGCAGCCTGTAGATCATCCGGTTCTGGGTAAGATCAATGTCGTGGGTCAGCCCGTGACCATGAGCCGTGCCGTACGCCGCCAATACACGCCCGCGCCGGAACGCGGCCAGCATACGGCTGACGTCCTCGCCGAGTTTGGCCTGAGTGCCGATGAGATTGCTGATCTGCAGCAGCGGAAAATCATCTGAAGCACTGTACGGGAATCGTCATGCAACTCGCGACGGGCAAGCTTATTGCCGAAAAAGATGGCCCCGTTGGTCGACTAACCTTTAACAATCCGGCGCGGCGCAATGCTATTTCGTTTGCTATGTGGCAGGCGCTGCCAACCTTGATCGAAGAGTTTGCGAGCGATGACGCTATTCGTGTCATTATCCTCAAGGGCGCGGGTGGGCAAGCGTTCTCGGCGGGAAATGATATCTCCGAGTTCAAGCAGCGCCGATCGACGAAGCAAGGAATTGCCGAATACGACGCGGCCACGCACCGCGCCTACGACGCACTAATCTCCATCGACAAGCCGACCATCGCCATGATCGAAGGTTTCTGTATCGGTGGCGGGCTCGAGGTGGCGCTGCTGTGCGACATCCAGATCGCGGCCAACAACGCGCGTTTCGCAATGACTCCAGCCAAGTTGGGCCTGGGATACAAGTTCGACGACGTGCGCTTGCTTGTGAGCAATGTCGGCCCGAAGTATGCCAAGGAGATTCTGTTTACCGGGCGTCAGTTCAGCGCCGAGGAGGCGCGGAAAATGGGTATCGTCAATCGCGTGGTGCCGGCGCAGGGGCTTGCGGATTTCGTGGAGGAATATGCGCAAACCATTGCCGACAATGCACCACTTTCTATCAGAGCCATCAAGAAGATTATCGCCGAAGCCGCAAAAGGACCGGGACAGGCTGACCTGGATCTGTGCGAGCGACTGGTGGATGCGTGCCATGCAAGTGAAGACTGCAAGGAAGGCCAACACGCGTTTGCAGAGAAACGAAAGCCCAACTTTACCGGCCGCTGAGCCGCATATCGCATGAACTCACACCAGTGGCTTTGGGAACTTTGGCCGAAACTAAAGTTCCTCGTCTGCCGGGACGAGACCCGGCTAATATACTATCGCCGGCAGGCGACACAATGAAAACACTAAGGGGATCGAAAAATGATAATTGAAAAAGTAGCAGCGGTTTTTTTTCTGATCGTGGGCCTGTCTTATCTGTTGAATGCGAGAGTCTGGGTGAGATTCGCAAAGTCTTTATTGAGCGAACCGCAGCGAATGTTACCGGTCCTTTGGGTCACCTTGCCCATCGGGCTCATCATTATCTTTGTGCACAATATCTGGACCGGATGGTCCATAATCGTCACGCTCATCGGTTGGGTTCTCACTATCAAGAGTGCGTTTTATCTATTGTTCCCGCAGATCGTGAAAGTGTTTTCCGGTTTGTCGGACGAAGCATTACGGCGAAATTTTCTGGGGGGTGGCGTGTTCATGACCGTGCTCGGCGCCCTGCTCGTATTTCGCTACGTGATGTGATGCGACCAATCTCGCCAACGATCGTTGGCGGGCCACGCTGACGTTGCGCTATTCCGATCAGGCCGCCTTGGGCCACATCAACAATGTGGCCTTTCTCGAACAGCAAAAGCAATTTCACTCGCCCGACTGCGCTGCCGAACCAGGTGCCGGTTTTCCTTCTCGCTCCGTCGACTTGACCCCAAGCTCACCGAGTCGCTGCATAACGACGTAGAACACCGGCGTAAAGATCAGTGACATCACCGTGGCAGCAATCATTCCGCCCACCACCGCCGTGCCGATAGCTTGACGGCTCGCTGCCCCGGCCCCGGCGGCGATCACCAAAGGCATAAATCCGGCAATCGACGAGATCGCCGTCATCAAGATGGGGCGAAACCGCAGTTTTGCTGCGGTAGTGGCCGACTCCAGAATGCCTTTGCCCTGAGCCCGTTGCTCGCGCGCGAACTCGACGATCAAGATGGCGTTCTTGCTCGCCAGCCCGATGAGCAGCACGATGCCGACCTGGGTGTACACGTTGTTGTCGAACTCTCGCATTATCAATGCGATCACGGTGCCGAGCACCGCCAACGGCACGACCAGGATCACCGCGGCCGGGGCGGTCCAGCTCTCGTATTGCGCTGCGAGCACCAGGAACACCAGCACTATCGCTAGCGCAAAGATTAGGATTGCCTCCGAGCCCACCTTCTTTTCCTGATAGGACATGCCGGTCCACTCGTATCCCATCGACGCCGGCAGCTTGGCGTCGGCCATCTGCTCCATCAGCGCGAGCGCCTGCCCGGAGCTGAAGCCGGGGGCCGCCTCGCCGGTGATTGACGCCGCCGGGAACAGGTTGTAGCGCAGGATCGTCTGCGGCCCCAGGCTGTGCTCCACTTTCACGAGGGTGCCGATGGGCACCATGCGACCCTGGGCGTCGCGCACGTCGAGCCGGCGGATGTCCTCCGGCTCGAGGCGGAATTGATGGTCCGCCTGCGCCTTCACCTGCCAGGTGCGGCCGAACTTGTTGAAGTCGTTGACGTAAACCGAGCCCAGGTAGGTTTGCAGCGTGCCGAAGACCTCGTTCAGGGACACCCCCAGCTTCTTGGCCTTGGTGCGGTCGACCTCGGCGAAGAGCTGCGGCACGTTTGCACGGAAGGTCGTGTTCAGATTGGTGAGACCGGACTGCGCGCGACCGTCGGCAATGATTTCTCGGGTCATCTGCTCGAGCTCCTGCAAGCCGACGCCGCCGCGATCCTGAAGTTGCATCTGGAAGCCACCGGCCACACCGAGGCCCGGGATAGCCGGTGGCGGGAACGCAAACACGATCGCCTCCTGGATGCCGCGAAACTCGGCCATCAAGTGCCCGAGAATCGCCCTCTGGCTCAGGCTCGGATCCGTGCGCTCATCCCACGGATCGAAGGTGATGAACACCGTGGCCGCGTTGGAGGCGTTGGTGCCGTCGATGATTGAGAAGCCGCCAAGAGTGACCCAGTCCCGCACACCGGGCGTTTCCTTGAGAATGCCGTCGATGCGCTTGAGCACCTGCTGGGTGCGCTCCAGCGAGGCGGCGTCGGGCAACTGTATGGCCGCCAGCACATAGCCCTGGTCCTCGATGGGCAGGAAGCCGGTGGGCACCTTGCCGAACTGCCAGCCCGTGATGCCCAAAAGGCCAACAAAGAGCAGCATCACGATCGCGGTACGGCGCACCAGGGCCTTGGTTATTCCCATGTAACCGCCTTCGAATTTAGTGAAGAGCGAGTCAAAGCCGCGGAAGAAGGCGTTCTTCCGTTTCTTGGGCGGTCTCAGCACGAGTGCTGAGAGCGCCGGGCTCATGGTCAGCGCGTTAATCGAGCTGAACACGGTCGCCACGGCGATCGTCAGGGCGAACTGGCGATACATTTCGCCGGTAATACCCGGAAGAAACGCCGTTGGAACGAATACCGCCAGCAACACCAGTGTGGTCGCCACCACCGGCCCTGATACCTCGCTCATGGCCTTGATGGCCGCCTGCTTCGCACTGAGGCCTTTTCCTATGTGCGTCGCCGTGGCTTCCACGACGACGATGGCGTCGTCCACCACCACACCGATGGCCAGCACCAGGCCGAAAAGCGTGAGCATGTTAAGCGAGAAACCGAACATCCCCATTACCGCGAAGGTGCCGATTAACGACACCGGGATCGCCACCGCCGGGATCAGGGTGGCGCGCCAGTCCTGCAGAAAGATAAAGAGCACGGCGAATACCAGGGCAGCGGCCTGGAACAGCGTAACGAACACCTCCTTGATCGACTCGCTGACGAAGATTGTCGTGTCGTAGGGGATCCGGTACTCCATGCCTTCGGGGAAGAACCCGCTGAGGTCATCCAGGGCCGCGCGCACCTGGTTTGCGACGTCAAGTGCATTGGCACCGGGCAACTGGTAGACGCCGATGCTCGCCGACGGCGCGCCGCTGATGGCCGATGTGATGTCGTAGGTCTTGCTGCCGAGGTCTACACGCGCGATGTCCTTGAGACGCGTGATGCGGCCGCCTTCGCCGGTCTTGACGATGATCTGCTCGAACTGCTCGATATCGCTCAGGCGCCCGAGGACATTGACGGGGTACTGGAAGCTCTGCCCGCTAGGGGCCGGCGGCTGCCCGATCTGACCCGCCGCCACCTGGACGTTTTGTTCCCGGACCGCATCGACGACGTCCTGGGTCGTCAGGCGGCGCGACTTGAGCTGGCGCGGGTCGAGCCAGATGCGCATGCTGTAGTCGCTGGGAGGGAAGGTCACGACCTCGCCGACGCCGGGGATGCGGGCCAGCACATCCTTGATGCGGAGCGTGGCGTAGTTGGACAGGAAAAGCTCGTCATAGCGCCCGTCGGGGGATAAGAGAGAGATAAAAAGGATGATGTTGGTCGACTTCTTCTTTGTGTTGACCCCCTGGCGTTTGACCTCCTCGGGCAGATTGGGCTCGGCGAGCGTTACGCGGTTCTGCACCAGCACCTGCGCGAAGTCGAGATCCGTGCCTACCTCGAATGATACGGTGAGCTTGTATGAGCCGTCGCTTGCACTGGTCGAGGACATATAGATCGAGCCCTCGACACCGTTGACCTGCTGCTCGATGGGGGCGGCGACAGTTTCTGCGACGACCTGGGCGTTGGCGCCCGGATAAGTGGCCGATACCTCGACGGTGGGCGGTGTAATCTCCGGGTACTGCGCGACCGGGAGCCCCCCCAGCGTGATGGCGCCGGCGATGACGATCACGATCGAGATGACGCTGGCGAAGATCGGGCGTTCGATAAAGAAGCGGGAAAACATGGCGGCCTGGCGATCCGGTTATTACTGCTTCTGTTTCGCTTCCGGGGTATCAGCGCCGGACGCGGGGCTCTGCGCCTTTTCGGCTTTCGCGGCCGTCCGTAGCGCCGACGACGTGAGCGAGGCCATGTCGATCTTTTCCGGGCCTACCTTTCCCCCGGGACGCGCACGCTGGATTCCATTGACCACGACCCAGTCTTCGCTGCGCAACCCTTCTTCGATGACGCGCAACCCGTCAACGAGTCGCCCGAGCCGGACGTTATGCTTCTCGACCACGTTCTCGCTGTTCACGACTAGTAAGTAGCGCCCACTTTGGTCGGCGTTGATAGCACGGTCCGTGACCAAGGGTATGTCCGGGCGTTTCGCAATGGGCAGACGAACGCGTGCAAAAAGGCCCGGTATGAGCGCGTACGGCACTTCTTCATTATTGAACACGGCACGCAGCTGTATTGTGCCGGTGTCCGGATCCACTCCGGACTCGGCGAAATCGAGCACGCCCTCGTGCGGATAGCCCTCCTCGTCTGCGAGACCAAGATAAACATGTATATCTGCTTTTCGTATAGTTGCCTGTCGCTCTCGGTCCTTGGCATCGCGAAGCCCTTTTTTCTTGACTTCCGCGCGATACATCGCCCGGACGCGCAGCAGGTCGAGCTCGTTCAGATTGAAGTAGACGTACATCGGGTGGGGATTGGTGACCTCCGTCAGTACCGTCGCCTCTCCCTGGCCGACCAGGTTTCCGACGTCGACCCTGTTTCTCCCCACCCGCCCGCTGATAGGGGCTTTCACCCGCGTGTAGCCGAGATTCAGCTGCGCACGCGCGATATCGGCGTTAGCGCGCTCGATGGCGGCACGGGCCAGCGCTTGTTCTCCGCGCCATTTCACGACCTCTACATCGGACCCCGCTTGCTGCTTGAATAGCCGCTGCGAGCGGGAGAACTCTTTTTGTGCCCGCTCGAGCTTCGCCTGCGCACTGGCCAGCTCCGCCTGCGCCGCTTGCAGATCGGCCTGGTACTCTTTCGGGTCGATTACGAAGAGGAGATCGCCATTCTTGACTTCGGTGCCCGGCTGGAAATGCATGCTTTGGAGCACGCCGGCCACGCGTGCGCGCACCTCCACCTGTTCCGATGCCACCGTTGTTCCGGTGAACTCGAGGTAGTCGATCACCTCCTCGATCAGCGGCCGGGCAACCGTTACCTTCGGTGGCGGCGGCGCGACATAGGTGTTCGCCTGCTCGCAGCCTGCCAGCAGCGAGGCAAGTACGATGCAGCTTACTCGCAGGTTGATTTCGCTTCGCATTTCGCTGGTTTCCGATTGATCAAGCGTTGGAGCTATGAGGCCAAGGCCCAGCCATGTCAGGGAACGGACATCCTACTGCCTGCCCCGAACCAAAAACTGCACCAGTCTTGTGTTTTTGCTATGAGATCCTACCTAGGGTCGTCCGTTTTCGCGTGCCCGACGCTGGTGTTGACGGACGGCGAGATTGGTTTTTCTTGACCCCTGTTCTTGTCAGAACTGGGATAACAACACCGTGTGCGCAAAGGCCGCAATATTAAGGTACTCACGTCCCCGTGTCATCGGGTCCGGGTGCAAAACCTTTCAGGATTCGGGGTTTTACAGATTTGGCCTTGATCTGGCCACGCGACGCTCGATTTATCCAAGGTGGCGGCCGCCTCAAAGCGGTGCACGTTCGGTGCCGCATTGCCGTGACATTTCGGGAGGCTGTGCCGCCCCGGCGCTACGGGGCCTTAGTGCCGGGGGGCGAGTCTTTCCAAGGATAGCCCGCTTTCGCCATCCGATAACCCAGATCGAAGAGCTTGCCCATGTACTCGGGGTCGAACATCTCCTTGGACTCTTCTTTGAACTCAGGCGGAATGTAGGCCAGGTGATAGTCCACCCCGTCGCGCCGGGCGCCGACGTAAATGCGGTACATATCGCCGATGCCCTGCGTGCGAATGAGCGCGGCGATGGAACGCCCGGCGATCGGCCGCAGGCGGCGCTCGACCGCCTTCCACGTGGGATCCAGCTTCGCGTTGCGGATCAGGTACACGTTCGGACGACCCTTCGCATCGAGACGCTCCGCAACGCGGCGCCAGTCCAGACCAAGCGGGTAAAGAAAGACCTGAGAGGTCACACCCCCGTCTACATGCAACTCATCGTAGCGCTGCCCCTTGGCCTCGACCTCGATTATCACCGGCGGGAAGGCGACGGGGATGGAGGCCGAGGCCAGTATGATGTCTTGTACGAGCTCCAAGGCGTTGGGGACACGGCTGGCGGCGATGCGCGCGATATTCCACATGACCGGCCTGTCGGCATCGAGATTGGTGGTCCCGATATACAGCATGCGTCCCTTGCGAAACTCGATCGCGATCTCCTCCAGTACGTTTTGATCCACATGTTTGGCGATCAACGCCTTCAAGGGCGCGCTGCTGGCGGTGGCATCGCTCGCCAGCAGGGCCATCAGGATATTGCGTTTCTTGAGCAGGTCCTTAGTCGAATACTTGGTAAATAAATCCTTGAGCTGAGCGTCGTACTCGGACCCGAGAAATGCGAACGGCGCTATCAACGCCCCGGTGCTAACGCCCGTCACCAGGGTGAATTCGGGACGGGTTCCGGCCGCGGTCCAGCCGACCAGCACGCCGGCGCCGAAGGCCCCGTCCTGGCCGCCGCCGGAGAGCGCCAGGTAGTTGTGCTTGCGGCCCATGATGGCGGGATAGCGGGCTTGCATATGGGCCTTCGATTCGGCAAACCACTCTTTTATGTACGGCGGCGTCTCGTCGCCCCAGATTCGAGCCTCGGGGAGTCCCGGCACCTCGGCGATGGCGCTGTAGATTGCCGGCACGGGATTGCGCTCCGGGATGCCGGCGCAGCCCTGCGCCAGGACCACCACCACCGCCAGTGCCAGCAGCTGAGCCCAACTCGGCGCGCCACGCACTGGGCGCAAGCGCGGCCAGCCAACGGCCTGACGCAGTGCCCATCGTGTGCTTTCGTGTGCCGTCCCGGCACCGCTGCGCTGAGCCGAACCGACTTGGATTTCACCAGATATCATTCGCTTTCCCCTAGGTATCGGTTACTTCCTCGCGTCCGCGCGTGCCAGCCGCCCCCAAGCCTCAATCCCTATACCATGGAGGGTGCCTTGGCACAAAGACAACAGCCCTCGCATTCCTGTGAGCCTTCCTCGATACGGGCTTACAAGTTCGGGCGCGCTCGCATGCCGAAGATGGGCCCGTGCGGGCGTGCCAGCGATTCATCCTAGAGCGAGTAGCCGAATGAAGTGATGATGCCATAGTCGCTGTCAGAGATCGCTCCGCTGGGTGGCTTGTTGTCGGTGCTGGCGAAGAATCGCAACTCCCAGAAAAAATCCTTGACCAGCTCGAGCTTGAAGCGCGTATCGAGCTGAGTGCGCACGCGTCCGGATTCGGTGAGGCTCGGAATCACCACAAACAGCACGTGGACATCGCGCTTTGGCGTATTGAAGACGAAGAACCTGTAGTCCAGACCTAACTGCGCTTCGACGCTGTCCGTGGTGTCGCCACCCTCGGTCGCCTGCTCATTCACGGCCGTCACCGCACTGAACAAGGATAGTCCGCTGCGGTTGGTCTGGATCAGGTTGCGGCCGCCGCCGCCGCCGGCGAAGGTACGCAGATCGATGCCAAGCTCGGTATTCTGCTGCAACCCGCCGAGCGCCAGTGCGAACCAGCGGTTCTTGAGAAAATAACGGTAGTCCGCCAAGATTTCTTGCGTGCGGCTGGTGGGGGCGATCTTCTGATCAGTGATGATGCTGCTGGCGTTGATGCGCAGGCGGAATTTCTCGGTTCGGTAGCGCACGTCGGCAGCGAAGGTAAACTGTGCGACGTCGCTCGACTTGGTGAAGCTGTAGCCGAGGCTCAGATCGGCCTTGAGCTTATCGATGAATTTTTTCTCGATCGGCGTGATCAATACCACGCCCCATTTCGGGATTTCATGGACCTCGGCGTCCGCCTCGTCCTCGTCGGCCACGTGCACCTCGATCATCGCCGGATCGCCTGCGGGCGCCAGTGTACCGAGGTAATGCGTGCCGTCCGTAGTTTCGATAAGCAGGTCTTGGTCGCTCGTTACCGCCACCACGTCTTCCCACTCGATGTCCAGATCGCCCATGGAGTCGGTGCCCACGCGCAGGATCCCGCGCCGCAGGCTCTTGATTTCACAGGTGATGACGTCGCCGTTTTTGACCGTCACCTTGTCGGTCTTCGGTGCCGGAGCGGCCGTCGGGCCGAGTAGCAACAGCAGTAACCCGACCAATGCGGCAACGCCACGCAGGGCAGGCATGCGCTTGTTTGTTATTCTCCTATCCACTTCTTTTCTGTGTCGGTAGACTGAGCCGTGCCCCATCCTGCGGGGGAGGGAACGATGCTAATTCGTTAGTTGCGTCTTGTCATGGGAGCCGTTGGCCACGCCAAACAGGCCACCTTCTGCGCAGACAGAAACGCGGCGATTATAGAGCCAGCCGCGCGCGCAGACCGAAGACCCAAATCTGATCCTCGGCCGGGTTGAGAGCCGAGTCGGTGCCGAACTGCGCGTCCGGGGTGGTAGTCAACTTCTTCTTCGGCTGCGGGGCGCGCTTGATTGGGCCATATACGTCTGCGCTTGAGACAGCTGGCGTGGTGGGATGCAGCGCTCCGATGTCATCAAGGTGGTGGAGTCTACCATCGAATTTTACTAGATGACGGTGGACCCAGGGAAACTCGAACCCCCGACTACTCAGCCAGATGGCTCTGCGGTGGAGGCACCCGCCGTGGTGAGGCGCAGCGCTGCAATGTCATCGAGCTTATCGAGTTCCCACAACGTTGCAAGCAGCTGATCGGCGGCCGTATCGCCGATCACGGGTACGGCGAGTTCCTGATACTTCGCCGTCAATTCCTCATCGGTAAGAGGATTGTCCGGATCACCCTTGCGTGTGGGCGAGTGATGACGATAGGTGTTGCCGTCGGTGGTTTCGATTTCTAACATTGCGGCGCGTTGGCGCGGAAAGGTAGCATTGATCTCCGGGTCTACTTGTAACTCGATACTTGCCATGACTTGGCGCACTTGCGGATCAGTTAGGCGCTCGGGACTGAATGCGTCCAGGCGCACCTGGCCCGTGAGCAACGCAACGGCGGCGCAATAGGGCAGGCTGAACTTGGCCTCAAACGCCGTGCGTGGCTTGAGGTTGCCGGTGATCTCCAGCGCCTTGGCGTAAGTGCCGACCGTGATGCGCTTGACGTTCGCCGCAGATAGTTTGTGTTGTTGTCGCAGTGCAATGACGCCGTCGACGGCCGCAAAGGTATGACCGCAACAGCCGTGGTTCTTCTGCGTCATGCGGGTGATGTTGTAACGCGAGCGAGCGCTGAGATCGGCGAAGGCGCCGTACCAATCCGCATCCTTGCTCATGGCGGCACCGAAGCCGCGCGGGCCCTCTAGAATATCTTTGGCGCCGGTGACACCTTGCTCCGCGGCTAATGCCACCAGCACGCCGGTCTCGGCCGCGCGACCCGCATGCAGCGGCTTACTCATCGCATCGGAGCGGAACGCCTGTTGTAGTCCAGCCGCCATGGTGCCGGCATTGGCGAGCGCATGGGCCGCACGCGCGCTGTCGAGGCCGAGGATCATGGCCGCTGCCATCGCCGCGCCGAAGGTGCCCACCGTCCCGGTCGTGTGCCAGTACTCGTAGTGCGTCGGCGTGACCGCCACGCCGATGCGTGTGGAGATTTCGTAGCCGGCGATGATGCCACGCAGGAACTGGTCCCCGGATACGTGGCGGCTCTGCGCCGCAACGAGAGCGGCGGCAATCACCGAAGCCCCGGGGTGATAGATCGCATCGCGGAAGATATCGTCAAACTCCACGGTGTGCGCGGCACTGCCGTTGATCAACGCGGCAGTTCGCGCGCTCACGCGGTGACCTGAAGGAACCAGCATCGCCGCGCCGCGGTCGATGTCCTCTCCCAGCGCCGCAACGAGCAAGCTGGCCGGTGGCAGCATGCCGCCTGGGATCGTAGCGGCGAACCAGTCGATCACACAGCGCTTGGCGGCGTGCATAACCTCGGCCGGCAGAGCGACAGTGCGTGTGGCCACGGCGTATTCAGCAAACTTATCGACCAGCATCGGCTGTGTCCCTAAAACTGCGCGTTGTACTGGGTGGGGTCGATCCGTGCCTCGACCACCAGCGGGCGGTCAAGCTTGGTGGCCTGAGCGAGCACGCGCTCCAGCGCGTTTGTGTTGTCTGTTCGCTCACCGTGACAGCCCATGGCTTCCGCGAGCTTGACCAGATCGCTGGCATCGAAACGAGTACCGACGGACGGATAGTTCTTGCGCGTTTGCTTGATCTCGATGCGATGCAAGGTGTTGTCGCAGAAGACGATGACCACCACACCCAACCCGAGTGACGCCGCCAGCTGCAGCTCCCCCTGAACCATGGCAAAGCCACCGTCGCCCGTGAAGCAGATCACTGGGCGATCGCTCGCGAGCAGCTTGGCGGTCATCGCGCCTGGCAGCGCAAAACCCATGGCGGAAAGTCCATTGGTCGCCAGCACTGATCCCGACTCATACGACTTCCAGCCCTGACCGATGAGAATCTTGTGTGAGCCCACGTCCATGGTGATGAGGGTGTTGCGTGGGAACGCCGCGCGTGCAACATCGACCACGTCCGAAGGATTGAGTTTGCCCGATACCCGTCCCTGGTAGTAAGCGGCAAACAGTTTCTCGCGATGCGTGCGGATTTCTTGCTCCGACCACTTCGGTTCACCGCGGTCACTATCAGTCAACGCCTGCAGAATGGCGGTGATGGAGCCGACAAGCTCGATGTCGGCCGGGTAGATCTGGTCGGTATTGGGAACGGCGTCGATGTGCACCACCGGGACCGCGAGGCTCCAGCTCTTAATAAGTTCTACAGGGTCGAAGCCGACCGCCAGGATCAGATCGGCCGATCCGAGAAACTCCCACATCAGCGTATTGCAGGCCATGTCTACGGTACCGGCGTAGTAGGGATGATCGTCGGCCAGCAGCCCTTTGGCCTTAAGCGAAACCGCGACCGGCGTACCGCTTCGCTCCACGAACGCGCGCAAGGCATCGCCGGCGTTCGCGCGTTTCGCTGCCATGCCCGCAATGATTACCGGTCGTCGCGCCTTGTTAATGAGCTGAAACACATCGGTGTTGACGGCGTCAGTACGAAACGTCTCGGTCCAGCGGCTTTCCGCATTCATGGGCGGCAGCCGTATATCGGCATCGGCTGCGTCGGCTGCGCCTACGTTAATAGGTATCGTAATATGCACGGGGCCGGGTCGCTCTGCCGTTGCTACGCGCAGGGCCTTGCGCATGATCGCACCGGCTGCCTCGGGGACCATCCGCGTGGCCCACTTGGAGATCGGCGCAAAGAGCCGGTTGTGATCTACATTCTGATGCGTGAACGTGGGCTCGAGCCGTGTGTTCATCTGCCCGGACATTGCCAGCATGGGCGTGCGATCGAGGAAGGCGCAGGCCACACCGTTGACCAGGTTG
>VRUB01000266.1 GCA_019456345.1 Nitrospira sp.
CCAGGGTCGCCGCCACTGTCCCACGTCCTCGAACTTAGCGCCTTTCGACTCGTGCCATTGATGCATGGGGGTGCGGCGAATTGGATCAGCGAGTTCGCCGACATCGCGACCCGCCAGCACCCCAAACGTGACTGGCGTGTACGGTGGCCGGAAGGTCGTGGTCCCGACCTCGGGGATGTCGCTGCCCAACACCTGTCCGAAGATAGCCAGCGCATTAACATTGCTTGTCTTGCCCTGGTCGGTTCCCATCCCCATGGTGGTATAACGCTTCAAGTGTTCTACCGAGCGATAACCTTCGCGTGCCGCCAATACCACGTCTGCGGCAGTAACGTCATTTTGAAAATCGACAAAGTGCTTGTCTGTATGTTCGCCTGCTTTCGCTGGTACCAGCCATAGGGGATGTACCGGCGTTTCTTCTATTTCCTGCGTCACCGGTGCCTTCGGCGCCCTACCCTTTTTCTTGTAGCCGGCATCAGCCGCCGCCACGAGCCCTGCCTCATGGCCCTCGGTAAGACAGGCAGCAAAGCTAAACGTGCCATTAGCAGCACCGGCTGAACGTTCTGCTTGGAAAGAGTCGCCGGGTACAAAACAGCTTCTATTGGCATCGTACTTGAGTTTGCTACGTGATTGAGAGAACAGGTGAACGGCAGGACTCCAGCCGGCCGACATGCACACCAAATCACAGGGGATCTTGCGTGCCGTGCCTATCAGACGGTCTGCCGATTCATTGAGCGTCATTACCTCGACCGCGCTAACACGCTTCTTACCCACTGCGGCAGCGATCACGTGCCGGCCGAGAATCTGAATGCCACGATCTCGCACCTTGGTGGGGAGCATACCCGTAGGTTGCGCGCGAACATCGATCACGGCCGCAACCTTAATACCCGCTTCGGCCAGTGTCAGGGCCGCTGCATACGCACTATCATTGTTGGTGAACAACACCGCACTGTTACCGGGCTTTACCGCAAACCGGTTTACGTAAGTGCCCGCGGCGGAGGCAAGCATAATGCCCGGTCGATCGTTGTTCTTAAAGACCATCGGCCTTTCGTGAGCACCGGTCGCGAGCACGACTTGTTTCGCTCGTACCTTCCATAGTCGCTGACGCGCTTTGTCTGGTGCGCTCATGGGACCTAGATGGTCCTGAATCCGCTCTGCGACGGTAAGAAAATTGTGGTCGAAATAGCCGGTTACCGTACTGCGCGGCAATAACGTCACTTCCTTCATGCTTGCGAGTTCAGCTACCGCCTGTGCCACCCATTCGTCGGCACTCATCCCGTCAATTTGTTCGCGCGCACCCAGCAACCCACCGCCAAACTCGCATTGCTCATCGGCCAGAATGACGCGCGCATCCGACCGTGCGGCTGACAGCGCCGCCACCAATCCAGTGACGCCACCACCTACCACCAACACATCACAATGTGCGTGCATGTTGTCGTACCGCGCCGGGTCGGGCGCATCCGGTGCCCTACCTAGGCCGGCGGCCCGACGAATAAAGTACTCATAGTACTTCCAAAAGCCCTTTGGCCACATGAAGGTCTTATAATAGAAACCAGCCGGCAGTACGCGAGAGAATAAACTGTTGACGGCGCCTAGATCGAACGACAGGCTGGGCCAGCAGTTTTGGCTCGCCGCTACTAGTTCGTCATAGAGCTCAACCTGCGTCGCACGGAGATTGGGATCAGTGGCACCCCCAGTACCGAGTTGCACCAGGGCATTGGGTTCTTCGCTACCCGCACTTAGGATTCCGCGCGGGCGATGATACTTGAAGCCACGGCCAACCAAGTGTACGCCATTTGCGAGCAGGGCCGACGCAAGCGTATCGCCGACGTAGCCACCGTAGAGCTTACCGTCAAACCTGAATGAAATTGGTCGCGTGCGGTCAATACGCCCGCCAACCGCCAGACGATACGCCTGCTTACTCACGTCTTGCTTCTCCTCGGCGGTTTTTCGTTCATCTTATAGATAGCGTTAATGGCATGCGTCACGGTATCGCGCTCAACATTAAACCAGCGCCGACATCCATGCGCATGAACCCACCGTTCCAAGTGGGCGCCCTTTGGGTTTTTGCGCATAAACAAATAGTCGGCCCATTGATCATCGGTGAGCTTCTCGGGATTCTTCGGACGAACGATATGTGCCT
>VRUB01000267.1 GCA_019456345.1 Nitrospira sp.
CCGGCCGCATCGGAAACACTCGCTGAAAAGCCTCAACTCCCTCAGGCGTCACGCCATGGTGGCTCACCAGGTGGATGAGTTCCCCATCAAACCGAGACACCACGCAGAACTGACCATGGCACAGCTGCTTCGCGCTCTGGGCGATCATGTCGAACACCGGCTGGACATCGGTCGGTGAGCTCGAGATCACCTGCAGGACCTCGCTCGTCGCCGTCTGCTGTTCGAGCGCCTCGGTGAGATCTTGAAACAGACGCACGTTCTCGATCGCAATCACCGCCTGGTCGGCGAAGGTCTTGAGGAGCTCAATTTGCTTGGGCGTGAACGGGCGGATCTCCATTCTGCGGATCAGGATTGCCCCGATCGCAATGCCTTCACGCAGCAGCGGCGTGGCAAGTGTGGCTCTATGGCCGTACTGCTTAGCGTACGCTGCACCCTCTGGAAACTCGATTTCAGCCGTTGAGCAATCGTCGACATGGATAGTTTGACAGTCGACTACCGCTCGCCCGGTTACCCAGTTACGGTTAACTGGCCTTTCAGTCCATTCTTCAGGAGCGGCCAGAGGCCCGTAGTGAGCGCCAGAGCGGAGAATGTCTCTGTCGACCAGCCAGATTATGGCGTCCACCGCCTCGCATAATCGCGCGCTGCTTTCGGCAATGGCGTCCAACACCGGTTGCACATCGGTCGGCGAGCTCGAGATTACGTGCAAGACTTCGTTCGTCGCCGTCTGCTGTTCGAGCGCCTCAGTGAGGTCATTATTGCGTGCCTCGAGCTCCTGGGATTGGCGCCAGCGATCAATGGCGAGCGCGAGGTGTACGGCAAAAGATTGAGCGACCTTGACATCGTCCTCGGTGAAGGCATTTTCGTGTGTGCTGCCAAAAGTGATGGCACCAAGCACCTTGTTATAGGCGGTAAGCGGGAGGCTGAGGACCGATCGGATCGATCCGCCTTCCAGAGCATCGTCTGAAACGGGCGGCTTATTGTCGGCAGCGGTGACATCAGGGAAAAAGCGCATGCGCCCCGATTGGATGACGGTACCGGGTATTCCCCTCTCTATCGGAACCGACTCGAGAAAATCTTTTGAAAAATCACGGCGGGTTTCCATCAATGTCCGGAGCTGGTATTCGGTATCGTCGCTATTTACCAACGCCAACGTGCAACGCTCAAAATCTATCACCCATTTGAGTTTGTTGATGGCGCCCGAAAGCAGACGATCCAAATCAGGCGTCTTGGCGATCAGCAGCACCACCTCGGACAGCAGCGCCAGGCGCGCCGCTTGGGCTTGCCATGCCTCTTGGCCGGTTGCCGATTTCTGGGTGCTGTCACCCATGAAAACTAGCCTCGAAGCGCTTGCGCGATCGCGTCATCAACCTCGAGCTTCAGAGAGTCGGCTATCGTATCGAGATAATTGCCGAGCGCGGCGAGAGAGATGATCTCAACAATCTCCTCGTCGCTGACCCCCTGCTCACGGACGCTATCGTAATCCGCGTCGCTGAGGTTGTGCCGGTCCATGGCGCACTTCTTAGCAAATTCCACGATCGCCTGTACACGCCTCGGCGACAGCCCTGCCAGATCGCTGTCGAGCGCAGCCAGCGTATCTTCATCGATTCCGACTGTGCGGCACGTGACTTTGTGAATCGATCCACAATAAACACATTTATTGGCGGCTGCGACTGTATACAGGATCATTGCAGCCAGTGAGGTCGGCAGACTCGTCTGCAGGAAGACGTTGCGCAGCACCTGCCACTTGCCTGCGAGCGCGCTCGGCGAAAGCGCGAGTGTTTTGTCGATATTGGGAACGAACGGAATTCCCATCTCCCGCTGAATCTCCTCATAGAGATTCGCGACTTCTCCCGAGGCTTCGGTTTCTTGGATGCGTGGTAATTGGCTCACAGAATAATCCTCCGTTACAGGTTAGGTGGCGGCACCAGAGACGGTTTCTGGGATGCGAATACAAACCGCGCCAATGGCAGGTCAATTAGTGATTGGTTTTTGGAATGGACAAAGCAGTTGGCATAGGAGCATCACAACCCAACTGGGCATCCATCACCTGCCATTGCTAACATTAGAACACCACAACCCGACACGAGGCAATAAATCTCATTGTACGAGGCTCAAATTCCCGAT
>VRUB01000268.1 GCA_019456345.1 Nitrospira sp.
AGTAAAACCCCTATAATTGCAAGGCGTAATGTGCCGCGCCGATGATGGGGGCGCGCGGATTCAGGGCGACCCGGACCGGCATGCTCGCCATCAATCCGGCATAGCGTCCCTTGGCGGTGAAGCCCTTCATAAAGTCTCCCTTTTCCAGGGCCGGCAACAACTTGGGTGCGATCCCGCCGCCGACTAATACCCCGCCCGCGGCCAGGCACTTCAAGGCCAGGTTGCCGGCCTCCGCCCCGTAGATGGAGGCGAACAGTTTGAGCGTCTGCACGCAAATGGCATCGCTGTCGGCTAGCCCGCACTCGGAGATGACGGCACTCGGGTCCCCGATCCGTAGCTTCTCTTGCAGCCATTGCGGTTCCGGCGTCCCGGTGGATTGTCTGAGGTAGTTGTAAATATTGTGGATGCCCGGACCGGAGAGCACGCGTTCGTAACTGACGTGACTATCGTGTTTGTCGCGCAGATAGTTAAAAAGCCCAATCTCGCGCTCATCGCGTGGAGCGAAATCACTGTGCCCGCCTTCGGATGCGACCGGATGATGGTCCGCCCCGTCCCAGATCAACAGCGCCTCGCCAAGACCGGTGCCCGCCGCGATCACGGCGATGTTTCCATGCCGGTGCGGCTCGGCACCACGGTTCAGCACGCAGAACTCGTCGGCCTTCAGATAGAGCATGCCGTAGGCCGCGGCCTCCAGATCATTGAGCAACTTGAACCGTGGTGCCCCGCTTGCCTTGGACAGTGTTTTCTCGTCGAGCTCCCACGGCAGGTTCGTCGTCTTCGACCTGCCATCGATGACCGGGCCAGCGACGCCGAAGCATGCGGCCTTCAATTCCAGGGCCGATTCATCCGCAAGAAACTCTGCAAGGATCTCTTCGAGCGACTGATAGTTTTTGCTGGCAAAAGTCGCCTCGCGTAAATGGCACAGCCCTTCGACCGTTTTCTCGAAAAGGCCTACCACGGTCTTGGTGCCGCCAATGTCACCGGCAAGGATCATAACTCTCTCCCCTCCCCCTAGCCCCCTCCCACAAGGGGAGGGGGGATCGTGCGTCGTAATCCGTAAACCGTGATCTGTAAACCGTGAGTCGTGGCGGTTCATCCGGAAAGCGCGCTGGCCGCGGGTTCGTCTATCAACCACGTCAGCTCACCCTCCTCCGGCTTGATCAGCTGAGCCGGCAGTCGATTCGAATCGATCGGGCCTTCCAGTACTTGCGCCAATGTCTTTGCTTTGTCCCCGCCGACGACCAGGAATATCACGTGTGCTGTGCGCACCAGTATGGGTGGTGTCAGCGTGAGCCGGTAACTATCCAGCTTTGGCGCATAATTAGACACTACCCAGCGCGTTTCTTCTTTGATCCCCTCGGTATAGGGAAAGAGTGAGGCGGTGTGGCCGTCTGCACCCATTCCGAGGAGCACGAGGTCCAGACGCGGTGGTTCTCCGTTGGGATCGACGCCGAACACGCGTGCGATCTCGACCTGGTAATCCCAGGCGGCATCCTCGCGATCCTTTCGCTCGGCGGGCATTCGGTGAACTTGCGTGTCGGCAATGTCGATCCTGCCAAGCAACGCCTCGTGCGCCATGCGGTAGTTCGAATCTGGATGGTCGGGCGGCACGGCACGTTCGTCCCCCCAGAAGAATTCCACTTTACCCCACACGACCTGATCGCTATACGGTGTCGCCGCCAAGGTCTCGTAGAGCCGCCGGGGCGTTGAACCACCCGACAGCACGACTGTGAAACGTCCACGTTTAGCGACGGCATCGCCGGCGATTCGAATAAACGCTTCCGCCGCCGCTTGACTCACCTGTGCGGGACTGGGGAACCGCGTTATCCTGCGTGCAGGCATTCGTGTTGCAGCCAATGCACCGCTTACAGCGTCCGCCATTTGCGGTTATTCGATCCGCCGATCATCATACAATAGCAGCGCTCCAATCCCCAGACGCCTCAGCTGGTGCCCACATCTACATTGTGGATCCCTCTCTGCTGCAACACCTTGGCGCGGCGTACGTCGTTCGCGCCCATGCGACCCAAACCAATCATGCCCATCTGCATAGTTTCGACTCCTTTTCTCGTTCGTATACGTGTTTCGCTATTTTCCAGTTGTGCCGCGGAAACTTGCTCCTA
>VRUB01000068.1 GCA_019456345.1 Nitrospira sp.
CCATATGTCGAAGTCGGTCTTGCGAGCAAGGCCCGCTGGTACTATGCCAAGCGACATTGGTACGCGCCGGCTAGAGCCGTGCGGGCGATATTAGATGGCAACCGGCATGTTCGCCGCACTTCCGCAGCGGTCTTGCAACTGCTGGATGAGCTCGGGATTGGGGCGCGGCGCGTGCGCTTCGTGCCGGTGGAGCATCACCTGGCGCACGCCAGCAGCGCTTACCATCTGAGCGGCTTCCAGGAAAAGACGGCGATCATCAGTATCGATGGCAAAGGGGAGTATGCAACTACATTCTTCGGTTATGGCGAAAACGGACGAATTCACAAGATCAAGGAGTTCTACGATCCGGACTCGCTCGGCTGGTTTTACGGTGCGATTACCGAGTACCTCGGCTTCGAGATGCAAGATGGCGAGTACAAAGTCATGGGTATGGCACCGTACGGTAATCCGGAAAAATATGATTTGTCGCCTTTGATCCAATACGACCGCCAAAGCTTCAAGGTAAACAACAACCTTATCAACGTGATCGGTCCGCGACGCTACCAGCAAAATGGCAAGGCTTATTATTTCAGCCAGCGGTTCGTGGACTGGTTGGGGCCGGTGCGCAATGGCGACGATATCGACGATCCCTACGTCCATTACGCCGCAGCCACACAGAAGTTGCTCGAGGACGCTGCGCTCGCACTCATCGACTATTATGTCGGCGACATCATCCGGGAAACCGGCCGATTGTGCTTCGCCGGCGGTGTGGCTCTGAACGTAAAGCTCAACCAGCGCATCCTCGAGTGGCCGCATGTACGAGAGCTGTTCGTCCAGCCGGCCGCCGGCGATGCCGGAACCTCGCTTGGTGCGGCATCGTACGTGGCCACGCGCCTCGGCGAACCCGTGCGCAAGATGGAGGACGTTTACCTGGGCCCTGCGTTCACGAACGCGGAATGCGTTCGTGCTTGCAAGGCTCATGAATGTAGACCCGCGTGGAAATTACTCGATGACGCACCGTCGAGGGCGGCGGCAATTATCGCCGAGGGAAATCCGTTGGCATGGTTCCAGGGCCGCATGGAGTTCGGTCCCAGAGCGCTGGGCAATCGCAGCATACTCGGTAACCCGAGCCACGCGGGTATGGCCGATCGCATCAATGCACAAATCAAGTACCGCGAGCGCTGGCGCCCATTTTGCCCGAGCCTGCTCGACACGGCGGCTACCGACATCATTCAATCGGACCATCCGGCCCAATATATGACAATCACCTTTGATGTGGCCGACAAGTGGCGGTCACGCATCCCCGAAGTCGTACACAAGGATGGCACCGCACGGGCGCAGGTTGTGGGTGAGGCCACAAACCCGCGCTACTACCGGTTAATCAAGGAAATGGCAAGACGTACCGGCAACCCTGTGGTGCTCAACACCTCGCTCAACCGCCGCGGCGAACCCATTGTTTGCACACCAACCGATGCCTTGAACATGTTCTACGGCTCGGAGCTTCAATACCTGATCATGGAAGATATTCTTATAACAAAGGACTGAGGCCTGAGGACTCAGGACCTAGAGTCGATCATCCGGTCGCACTCGGGTTCGGGCACCGGCAAGTTCTCAGTCCTAAGTCCTGATTTTATCTCGCCTTATACGGATCCCGCACGCCCACACCATGGCGCTCGCGGGTGTCGGCACAAGGCGACGTGTGAAGCGCCGCCAGCATCCACAAACCCCACCCACCAGGGGCTGGCCGGTGTCGGTAACCGGCGACTTTGCGGAGTCCCCGCCCGCACGAACAACCACGCCACTCGCACGATGGCGCTCGGGGGCGTCAGCGCTAGGCGACTTGTGAAGCGCCGCCAGCAACCCGGATCAAGCCCGACAGGGGCAGGCAAAGGGATTTGCCGCCCGACCGCCGAGACATGGACGTCTCGTCGGGAGGCTCCGGGGTGCTGGCGACTAGCGCGAAACCGGAGCCAAGCGCCGACGCCCGCGGGCGCCTTCACCCCGCCTTATACGGATCCGCCGCATCTCTCAAACCATCGCCGAGAAAATTGAAGGCGAGCACAACGATAATTACGGGTACAACCGGCAGCATCAACCATGGGTACAGGGCCACCGCGTTGATGTTTTGTGCCTCCGCCAACAGCACGCCCCAGCTGGTGATCGGCGGGCGCAATCCCAGCCCGAGAAAGCTCAACGCCGTCTCGCCGAGAATCATTGAGGGGATGGACAGTGTCGCCGAGGCAATGAGATGGCTCATAAAATTGGGCAGCAAGTGGCGGGCGATCACGCGGCGCGGGCGCGCGCCCAGCAAGAACGCCGCGGTTGCGAAATCCTCCTCGCGCAGAGCCAACAGCTTGGAGCGTACGGCACGCGCGAGGCCCGTCCAGTCGATCAGGCCGAGAATCACGGTAATTCCGAAAAACACACCAATCGGGCTCCAGGTGACCGGCAACGCCGCCGACAGCGCCATCCACAGCGGTAACTCGGGGAACGAACGGATAATCTCGATAAGACGCTGTACAACGTTGTCCACCGAACCACCGTAATAGCCCGCCAGGCCACCCAGCGTGACCCCGAGCATGAAGCTGATGGTGATGCCGATAAGACCTACCGTAAGCGAGATCCGCGCACCGTATACGATACGCGAGAAAATATCGCGGCCTAAGCGGTCGGTCCCCAGCAAAAACATGGTGCCCGCTTGCGCCGGACATAACAGATGAAAGCTCGCCTGGTACACACCCCAGAACTTGTAGCCGTCTGCGCGACAGAAAAACCGCAAGCGCTGCACCTGCCTCCGGTCCTCGGCATACTCACGGCTCAAATCCTCCATGTTCAGATTATATTTCAACCCATAAACAAAGGGCCCGACAAACTCCCCATCGTGGTACAGGTGAACGCGTTGAGGGGGCGCATAGATGTAATTGGTGTTCCGGGTGTGCAGGTTGTAAGGCGCCAGGACCTCGCTGATCAGTATTGAGAAATACATCACGAGCAGGATCGCGCCGCACACTACGGCTAAGCGGTGCCGCTTTAGACGCCACCACATCATGCGCCACTGCGACGCCATGTAATAGCGCTCCTGCTCCGGTGTCAGCTTCTCGATGGTGTACGGATCGAACGGCGCGGTCGAGACGAAGTGTTCAATGCGATGCCCCGCTGCATCCGCCCGCCCACTCATCGCCGCACTCCTCCCCCGAGGCGAATCCTCGGGTCGAGAAAAGCCAGGGCAACGTCCGAGACAAACATTCCCACGACCGTCAACACCGACAGAAACATGAGAAAGGATCCCGCTAGATACATGTCCTGACTCTGCAAGGCGGACAGCAGCATGGGGCCGGTGGTAGGTAGCGATAGCACGATCGAGACTATTGCCGCCCCCGACACCACCTGCGGCAATAGGTTACCGATATCAGCGATGAACGGGTTCAGCGCCATACGCAAAGGGTACTTGAGGAGCAGTCGCAATGGCGGTAAACCTTTCGCCCTTCCGGTGACCACGTATTGTTTTTGTAATTCATCCAGTAAGTTTGCGCGCAAACGCCGAATCATGCCTGCCGTGCCAGAGGTCCCTATGACTATCACGGGAATCCACAAGTGCTCGAGCACGGAGAGAAACTTGCCCCAGCTCATGGGCTGATTGACGTAAACGGGATCCATCAGGCCTCCGACCGAGGTCCCGAACACGACGTTCGCAACGTAAAGCAGCACCAACGCTAACAGGAAGTTCGGTGTCGCGAGCCCCAGAAACCCCAGAAACGTGAGACCGTGATCGGCCCAGCTGTACTGATGAGTGGCCGAGTAGACACCAATGGGGAATGCCATCGCCCAGGTGAAAACGATGGTGCTGAACGACAGCAGGAAAGAAAGGAATAGCCGATCGCCCACGACCTCGGACACCGGCAGATCGTACTCGAACGAGTGACCGAAGTCGCCCTGCAGCATGCCGACAAGCCATGTGAAGTACTGAACGACGAAAGGTTTGTCCAGACCGTACTGCTGTCGCAGATACTCGACCTTCTCTTTGGCCACGGTTTCACCGAGCGCTTCGAGCTCAGCAATATAGGAGGTGAGATAATCTCCTTCCGGTAGCTGGATGATGACGAAGATCAAAACGCTGATCACCAGCAACGTCGGAATCATGACCAGTACACGGCGAACGAGAAAATGAAGCATGCTGAGTAATCCGCCTGATGCCGAGTGTGCCGGTCCGGGTCAGTCTTGCGTCGCCGTGGGGGTGGCCACGGTTTCAGCGAACCAGAACGTATCCGGCTTGTACATGCCAAAGTACGCCCCCGGCTCCCAATTAAAGATGCCCTTCTCTGGAACATTGTTCAGCTTGCGCTCGACCACAACCGGTTGCGGCACACCGGAAATGAGCCCGATGGAGAAGACCTGCTCGGCATTGATGTCGAGCATCTGCTCCCAGACCCGTTTTCGCGCAGCCTCGTCCGGGGCGTCCACCCATACCTGATTCAGGCGCAATAGTTCCTTCGCTTCGGGCAGATCCACCGCCTCGCCCGCCGCGCCACTGGTTTCGAAGTACAGCCCCCATTTCGGCCATTGCAGCTGCTGCTGGCTGGTCGGCGCCAGGTTTGCGGGGCTCATGTTCGCGGTCGGCACGGCGTTTTCCAGACCTCCCCATACGGACATCAGCGTCTTGCCGGAGAAAATGCGGTTACGAAACACCTCGCGCTGCATCGGCTTGCTATAGAGCTTGATACCGGCCTGGAGCCAGCTGTCGTGGATCAGCTCCAGCACGTCGGTCTGCTCGGTGTCCTCCCCTGCCGTCTCGACAATGATTACTAACGGTCGGCCATCGGGAAGGAGGCGTATGCCATGCTTATTGCGATTCGTGAGCCCGAGATCGTCAAGGAGCTTGTTAGCCGCCTTCAGATCAAACTGCGCCCAGCTGGTGCGAAAAATCGGGCGATACATAGGACAACCGGCGATGACCGTGTTGTTTCCGGGTATGCCAAGGCCATAGTACAGCACCTGGTTGAGCTCATGCCGATTAATGGCCAATGATAACGCGCGGCGAAACCGAACATCCCGCATCAGCTTGCGCCACACCGGATCATTCACATTCATATTAGGGTACAACGCAACGTTGGCACCCTTGATGGTGTCCCACAGCCTGACTTCGGTGTGGGCACGCTGTTCACTTTTTTTCAGAAACGTGTAATCGCTGAACTTGAGATAACGCGCCTGCAGATCGCTTTCCCCGGCGCCGGTCTTGGCCGCTATCAGCTTGCTATCGGCAATGTTCATAATGACGCGGTCAATATAGGGCAGCTGTCGCCCGAGCTGGTCTACCCGGTGGAAGTACGGATTGCGCACGAATTCAAACCGCTGCGACGGCCCGCGTGTCGTGTTGACCCACGGCTCGAGCATGGGAAACTCGGGGTTCGCGTTTTTATAAGGCGTATCCATGCGGGTGTGCAGCGCCGACCAGTCGCGAATCTTGGCTGCTCGAACCTTCTCGGCCAATTTTCTTGGATCGGCGTAACGGGTGTGGAACTGTTTTAGATAGTGGGCCGGGCTGTAGATGAACAGTGGTCGCGGGCCCGCCAATGCCAGCAGAAAAAACGGGTTACGTCCGTGCCAACGGTAACGGACTGTCGTCTCATCGATAACCTCAAACACCGGTGGCTTGCCATCCACCAGCAACTGCTTGGGTAATCCGAAGGGTGACAGGTCCGGATTATGCGCGATGTCCTCCCAGTAGTAACGGAAATCCTCGGTAGTAAACGGCTTACCATCGGACCACTTGTGGCCCTGGCGCAGGTGCAACGTGAATTCGCGATTTTCTTTAACGTCAATACGCTCGAGAATATCGGGCGCGATGTTGAAATTTTCGTCGTACCCGACTAGGCGTGCATAGCCATATACCACCATCATGCGCACGTCCTTGCTCCGGCCCATCAGGATGCGAAGCTCCCCGCCGTGGCGCCCCGGCGACTTTCCCGGGCCCTCCAGCGTCACCACTTTCGGGGGTTGAGGAAGCCTATCCTCGATCGCGGGCAGTTTTCCCGCGGCCACCTCCTCGGCGAGCATGGGGGCATCAATGTATGCCTGCACCCGCGCGTGTGCGGGCACTGTCACCAGGCTCGCGAGCAGGCAACAAATCAACGCCAGGCATAATGCGACTCGATTCATCAAGCTGATGCCTTGGCCAAACCGGCACTGTATGCACGCACAAAATGACCCTCGCCCAGATCAACAAGGTCTAATGGCTCTGCGCCCTTGGCGTCGAAAGGTTCCGGCCACTCGGTCGGGTCCGATACCCTGCCATCCATCAAGGCGCTCAGGTCAAGCTTGCTGCGTGGGTCCGTACGCGGTACCGCAACCAACAGCCCGCGGGTGTAGGGGTGCACAGGATTACGAAACAGCAGCTCGCGCGGCGCGATCTCGACGAGCAGGCCCGCGCACATGACAGCGATACGATCGGCCATATAATCGATCACAGCCAGGTTGTGGGAAATGAAGAGATAAGCCAGCCCCAACTCCGACTGCAGATCCTTGAGCAGATTCAGAATTTGCGCTTGCACCGATACGTCGAGTGCCGACACCGGTTCATCGCAGATCAACAGATCCGGGTTCAACGCCAGTGCCCGGGCAATGCCTATGCGCTGGCGTTGCCCTCCGGAGAAGCTGTGTGGGTATCGCGATAGAAACCGTGGATCGAGTCCGACGTGGCGCATAAGCTCCTGGACGATCTCCATGCGCTGCGCGCGATCGCCGATTCCGTGGATAATCAACGGCTCAATGATAATATCGAACACCGTCATGCGCGGATTCAGCGAGCCGAATGGATCTTGAAATATGAACTGGATCTTTCGCCGAAACTCCATCAAATCCTTGTCGCTAAGGCGGCTCACATCTACGCGCGTGCCACGATCATTGCATACCACCTCGCCGCGATCAGGTTCGATCGCCCGCATGATCACCTTGGCCAATGTGGTCTTGCCAGAACCGCTTTCGCCGACCAGCCCCAAACATTCTCCGCGCTCGATGTTCAGGCTCACATCATCCAAAGCTTGAACCGTAAACGTCTTGGCACCGCCGAAGACGCCGCCTTTGCGCGTCCGAAACTGCTTGCTCACATGCGCCACTTGCAGCAGCGGACCGGCCGCGCGCGTGTCCTGCGGCCAGGGCTCACGTTCAGCCAGATACCCACCGGTTGCACGTTCGACGTCACGGATCGGCGTCAAACGTTCTCCTGTCTTCATACCGATCCGTGGCACGGCGCGCATCAACGCCTTCAGGTACGGATGCCTCGGATCATCGAAAATATCGAGCAGGGCTCCGCGCTCCATCAGCTTGCCGTGGTAAACCACGATGACATCGTCGGCCATGTTCGCGACCACGCCGAGGTCATGGGTAATCAGCAGTACCGTCATGCCAAGCTGTGCCTGTAGGTCGTTGATAAGCTTTAATATCTGCGCCTGGATCGTGACGTCGAGCGCCGTTGTCGGCTCGTCCGCGATCAGCAGTGCCGGGCGACACACCAGCGCCATCGATATCATCGCACGCTGGCGCAACCCGCCGGACAGTTCAAACGAATAGGTGTTCAACGCCTTGCGCGGGTTCGGAAATCCCACCATCGCCAGCATATGTGCGACCAAATCGCGCGCCTCACCGCCGCTCACGTCACGATGCAGCAGCAACGCCTCGATTACCTGACTGCCCACGGTGTGCAGCGGCGACAAGGAGTTCATAGGCTCCTGAAAGATCATGGCAATCCGGCCACCGCGAATACTCCGCATGGTTTTGCTGTCACGATCCAGCCTTGCAATGTCGATGGGCGTGCTGGTTGTGCCGGCGCCGGGCGCGTTCGCGTCGGGATCATAGAACAAGATTTCACCACCCGTAATATGAGCCGTGTCCGGCAGGATCCCCATGATCGCTTGCGCGATGACGGACTTACCGGATCCGGATTCCCCCACAAGCGCAGCCGTCGAATTTCGTCGGATGTCGAAAGACACACCTTGCACCGCACGTACCACGCCCTGATCGTGCAAGCTGAAGTCGACCTCGAGGTCTCGTATGCGCAGCAACGGTTCAGCCATGCTTGGTGCTCTTTCGTGCGCGTGGTGCCGCCACGTCATCGGCCCCCAGAGCGGCAAAGTTGGCTTCCGTTGTCGGGTTCAGGGTGAGGCCGTTTGCATGGGCAGATTCCTGCGCACGTCGGACGATTTCATGGAACCCTTCGATGCGCGAGTCGATGCGCAGTTTCTTGTGATTCGACCTCAGGGTCAGTTGCAACCAGCCTTTCTTGCTCTCTTTGCCTACGGAGTAGTAATCGAGACTGAGTCCGGTCAGCCCCGCCCAGCGTATACGCACCCCGCTGGGGGTAGCCGAGATCCCATCATCCGTCACATCGATCTGCGTGCGGTGGCGCCACGCCGTCTGAATACCAAACCCCAGAAACAACAGCGCCAGCCCTGTAAAAACAATGAGCAACACGCGCGGTAGCTGCGAAAACAGCACCAGGCCCGCCATCGCGGCAAAGCCGATAGCGGCACGAGCATAATCGCCACGCACCCGCTCAAACGGATAGCCGTACTTCATATCACCCAACTCTCGCTAATGCTGCGGCGACGCGCAACCCCGCACTCGTCGAGAAAGCCGGCGCTGGAATCTGCCCCCCGCCTCACGTGCCGAGACGCTCGACCCGATCGTCTATGGTGTACCCACCGATGCGCGCGGCAATCAGCTGTGCCGAGGTTTCCGCGCCGCTCACATCGATCGATGCGTGTTGTAATGAAACCCTTTTGCTCGCAATGCTCGTCGCCTGTGCCAGACGCTGCGGCGTGAGCTCGTGGTTTTCCACGATATCGGCCAACCCGTGGCCGGCCAGCATCCGCGCCCGGATCGCCTGCTCTTGCTCGTGCTCGTCGGAATAAGGCACGAATACCGCACGCGCATTGCAAGCCAGAACCTCGAGCAAGGTATTGTAACCAGCCTGGGATATCGACAGTGCGCAGTTTTTTAGCAGGGTCGTGAAATCCGGCCGGTTGCGCTCGACGATAAGCCCGTCCGCAGCCGCAGAACGCAGGCGCTCAAAGCGCGCCTGGGGCAGATTCTGGCCGACCAGGATACGCCAGCGCAAATGCGCTAGCGCAGACAGCGCTCGGGCATCCATAGCGGCACGCAACAAATGCTCGCCGAATGCACCGCCCCCGGCCGACACCACGACTTCGTCGCGACCCTGTGTGCCCGACTCCACATTTTGTCCGCGCGCCAAGACATAGCCGGTATGGTGCAACCGGCCGCGGATTTGCGCAGCGAGCGGAAATGTGGCCTCAAAGGGCATGACCCTGGAGTCACTGTGCACGAGTATCAGGTCGAAGTAGCGATTGACCAGATTGACGATCTCCTCATTGCGCCCGGGCTTGCGCCGCGGCTCGAGGATATCGCGCACCGAGCCTACGATGTGCGGGCGTGGCTGGCGCGAGCGGGCCGCTTCCAGTAATGGGATCAGCTCGAAACGCAGTAAACGTCGCCCAAACGGGAAGGTTTCGAGCAGCAGGACATCAGGCCGGCAGTGAAAAAAAACATCGAGGAGCTGCGATCGGCGCCTTTTCTGCCAGCTCGCGTCCACCGGCGTCCCGCCTTCGTTGACCAGCATCTTATAGCGCATATCCGCCGAGCGTGCGGGAGGAAGTTGCACGAAACGCGCGCAGCCGGGATCGAGACCCGGGACCGGCATGCCGCCCGATACGTATGTCACATCTAATCCGAGATCGCACAGCGCGCGGCTGATGGCGGCCACACGCCATTGGTGCCCGCTACCCATTAGGTGCTGCACATAACACATCACATGCCCGCGATTCATGGCTATGCCAGCACAATGTTAAGACGTTGGATTGTCAGGGTACCGTCGGCATGCAGGCCGAAAAGGTGCGCACTCGACCAGTCCAGGCGATGCGGGCGTTTGCTGATCAGATCCCAGTCTGTCGCTAAAGCCAGTGCCGCCGTGATTACGCCTTTGTGGGTCACCGCGCCCACGGGTCGCCCGCGGGCGCGTACATCGGTAATCCAATCCTCCAGGCGCGCACGCACGCCGCGCGCGCTTTCACCACCCGGCGGGCAGAAATCGAGACCACGCCGTTCATTCTCGCCCAGATCCGCAGCATGCCGCGCGCGCAGCTCGCTGCGCGTGTACCCCTCCCATTGACCCCAGCTCATCTCCATCAACCGCGGATCAGGCCGCGCATGGTCCACCCCCAGCAGGCGGGCCGTTTCCATCGCCCGCCGCAACGGACTGACGGCCCAATCATATTGGCGAAACTCCTCTGGAAGAGACCAAAGCGCTACCTGCGCCCGGCCTGCCTCGCTCAAGCACAGGTCGGTGTGCCCCTGGATCCGGCCCTCCACGTTCCACTGTGTGGGCCCATGGCGGATCAGCAGCAACGGGATCATGGCGTTGCACGCTCCCGTGCCTGGCGCAGGATCCGATCGAGGGCAGCGCCCGCTGCGCGAATATCGTGCTCCTGCTGTGCACGATGTCGCGCCGCCGCGCCCATTTCACACCGCCGCCGCGGATTGTTACACAGCGTTGTTATGGCTTGCGCGAATGCTGCCGCATCATCCGGCGCCACCAACACCCCGCTTAGCTGGTCCACGACAACGTCCGGCACTCCTCTGCTGCGTCCTGCCACAACCGCAAGACCGGCCGCCTGCGCCTCGAGCAGAGCCATACCAAAAGGTTCATCGACCGCTGGCCATACAAACAAGTCCGCCGCGGCATAGAAGTCCTGCAGCGCGCGCGGCGACTGCAGGCCTGCAAACACGATCCGATGGTGCGTTGCGACGCCGAACGCGGCTTCGACCTCGCCGCGAGCCGGTCCGTCACCGACTACCAGCAAGCAAAGTCGCCGGTCGCTCACCCGTTGCAGCGCGCGCGCAAGTACACGGTAGCATCTGAGCTTGTTGCCCGGTCGCATCATGGCCACGGTAAGCAGCCACGGGAGGGTGGTGTCCAGATCGAAACGGTGCGCAAGCCTGTTGCGCCGGGCCGTGCGCTGGTCGGCACCGATCGAGTAGTCGCGGGTATCCAAGAAGGGCTTGATCGTTCTCAGTCGCCGCGGATCATCGAGCAACGGCAACAGACACGGGATATCGTAGGACTTAAGGGCAATCACGACATCCGATTGGCTGATCGCCGCACGTGCTGCATCAAGACCGAGGGCCCACAGCCCGTGCGCACGCTTGGGTGCGTACGACGCTTCGGCCGCGACATACGGAATCCCGAGCGCCTCACTTACTCGCGGCCCCAACCAGTCGGGGGCCTTGTAATAGAGATGGTAAGTGAACCACAGCTGCGGGCGCTTATCGACAGGCTGCGCCAGGAAGCGCCGCAGCAGGCGATCTGCGAGCCGCTGTCCCAGGTCACGAAGTCGGCGCTGGCGCTCGCCATCACCGTGGCCTTCCCAACTGCGAAAGGCCGATGCCAGTAGTACCTCGTGGCCGGCTTCACCCAGCGCCCGCAAGAGCAGGCGGGCGATCTCACGATCGCCCGAGGGTACCGGGTCGGTCGGTGCCTTCATCGGTGCGTAGAATGCGATCTTCATGTCCGCACACCTGCCAGCGTCAGCTGGAAATGGCTTGCCAACCGGTTCACACCGGCACCAAAAGAAAACTGCTCCGCGACCCGCCGCTGGCCCGCCTGTCCGAGGCGTGCGCGCGCACCGGGATCCACAATCAGCCGTTGCAGCGCCTGACTCAGGCCTACACTGTCGCGCTCAGCCGTGAGCAAGCCGGTGACGCCGTCTTCGATGAGCTCGGGTATGGCAGAGACGCGCGTAGCCACGCAAGCGAGGCCCTGGCTTTGTGCCTCCATCAGCACGTTCGGTAAACCGTCGCGGTCACCATCTTTGGCAATCTGGCAGGCAAGCACGAACAGATCGGCCTGGCGGTACTCCCGCAAGACCGCATCGTGCGGTTGTGCGCCCAGCCATGATACTTGCGCATCTATACCGAGCGCCCTGGCGCGCGCCTTGAGCCGCGCCAGCAAGGGGCCGCCGCCGACGTGCACGAAATGCCAATGGACATCCTGCGGTAACGCGGCCAGCGCATCAAGCAAGTCCCGGTAGCCTTTCTTCTCAACCGCACGGCCCACGGAAAGAATCCTGACCGGATCGCTTGCCGCCCAACCGTTGCGCCGCGGGCGTACGGTAGGGAGTGGCGGGAAGCGGTCGGTGTCCAGCCCATGATAGAGCAGCTGCACGCGGTCTGCGGCCGGCGCCAGACGACGCAAGTGATGGAGATTGACCGAGGTGCAGGTGACCGCCCAACGGCAATTCGCAAGCTTCTCACGCTTCTCCCAATCGGGACTGGTCCATATATCGCGCGCGTGCGCGGAGCAACTCCACGCTAATCCCGTCAGCAAGCTCGCATAGCGAGCCACCGATGCGGGTGTGTGCAAAAAATGCGCGTGCAAGTGGCCGACCTCGGGGGGCAGTTCCCGCGCGAGGACCATTGCCTGCCCGAATCTGCGCACGCGGTTAGGTGTGGGATTGCGCAGCAGGTCACGCAGCCACGTACCTAGAGCATCACGATATCCCGGGCGTGCGTGCGCGGAACGCCAGGCGCGCCACACCCGGAACGGTTCCCTATAAAGATACTCGGGCAAATACGAAACAGGGGCCTGCACTTCCCGATGAACGGGGTGAGTATGCTCCTCCGTCGGGTAACGCAAAGAAATGATCCGGATGTCGAGGCCGTGTTGTTCGAGTGCGCGGATCTCCTGGGCGATAAAGGCCTCTGACAGCCGCGGGTAGCCCTTGAGCACGAAGGCGACGGTACCAGACACAGGGACGCGCTAAACTCCTCGCGCCGCGAGGCCGACGTGGGGTTCGAAGGCCGCTGGCATCCCTGCATCCACCATGCGCTGGATGTTGTCGAGGCCGTCGAGCAGGCCGGGGACGAAGACTGCGGACGGCCGCGGCTGATGGGGCAAGCGCCGCAGCGCGGCGGCCATTAGATGGGGCGTACGGGCCTCGTCATCAGCAAGCATGGTCACCAGACCAAGCTCGTGCGCGCGATGCGCACGTATATATTGTTCCATGCGCGGTCGTCGCCGCGGCACAATCAGTGCCGGCTTGTCGAGCGAGAGGATTTCGCAAAACGTATTGTAGCCGCCCATTGCCACGATGCCGGCCGCCCTGGCCATCAGCTGCTCCACGTTGGTATCGAAGGTAATGGCCTGCACGCGTGACAGGCGCTCGACACGCTTGCAGAATCGCTCGCGCCGCCGCGGCGCCATGAACGGGCCGAACACCAGCAAGGCCGGATACGGCATACCCGGATCCACCTCGTACGCCCGCAGCACCTGGTGAATAAGCTGCTCGCCGTCTCCCCCGCCGCCGGTCGTCACGAGCAGATAAGGCTCATCGAAGCTGCACGGGCTCGCTACGCTTTGTCCGGTGATTTGCGGCAGCTTGCGCCGGAGATAACCGGTATAGGTCATCTTCGCCTTGATCGCCTCCGGCAAATCAATGCCTGCCAGTGGATTGCAGATCTGCGGCAGACCGTACACCCAAATATCGTCGTAGAGGTCACGCAATGCCGGCAGCGGGTTTTTGCGGCGCCACTCGCGCGCGAGCAATACCGGATCGTCCATCACATCGCGCAGCCCCAGGACGCATCGCGTACCCGCACGCCGGAGCATAGCGAGGGTTTGGTAGATCTCTCCACGCAGGCCGAGCGGCTCTTTGTCTACCAGAAACAGATCGGGGTTGAAGACCTTTGCCGTGTGCTGGATGATGGATGCACGCAGTTCCAGCAACTCGCTGATATCCATGTGCAAGCTCAGGGACGAGTACTCGCCGTTGCGCAGCTTGATCACGCCCGGAATTCGCACGAAGTCGACCCGGCTACGGAAATCGAAGCTCCCGATGATGGGCGAGCCCGACAATATCAGGACCGACAGCCCCTTGCGGCGCGCCACAAGCGACTGCGCAATGGCACGACACCGGCGCAAGTGCCCCAACCCGAAGGTGTCGTGGCTGTAGATCAATATCCGGGAGTTCTTGGAGTTGTCTTTCATTCCCGGCGGCTCCCGTGGTGAACAAGAGATCAAATATACCCGACGGTTGCACAAAAGTCTCCGCAATATCAGGATTTGCTTTGAACCTGAATGACCTTGATATTAAAGGACTTAGGACCGTATACCGCGATTCGTGGAAAAATTCGGGGCGAGGCGGCTCCGGGGCGAGGCGGCTCCGGGGCGAGGCGGCTCCGGGCCGGGACCACCCAGGTCCCATGCGGGCCCCGGCTCGACAGCTGCCGCCGGGCGGGGCCACCGCCAGCAAGCAATGTCGCGCCTAATTGCATATCATTCTCGCATAATGGCCAGCGGTCGCGCGCAAATCGCT
>VRUB01000269.1 GCA_019456345.1 Nitrospira sp.
CTGCCGCGCTTCGGTTTGCAGGTTATCCCCTTTGAGGGCAGTGTCACCATGATGCGTAACGGTGATTACCACGCGAGTTACCATGACTACGACGCCAACCGTCGCGCGATTGCACGACACTCGGCACGCGATGCGGAGGCCTACGACCGGTTCAGCAACGAGATGACACGCCAGTGTCGTTTCATAAAACCCATGCTGATGAAGACCCCACCCGATCCGACGTCGTTCAGCTGGCGCAACCTCAAGGGCCTCTGGGACCTGGGACATGCTTTCTACGACCTGGGTGAAGCGCAGATGTATGACACCATGCGCTTCTATACTATGAGCTGCGCCGATTTTCTCGATCAGTACTTCGAGTCGGAGGTGGTCAAGGCTGCACTCGCCGGCAGCTCGATCATTGGTACCGCCCTCGGCCCTCATTCGCCGGGCTCGGCCTACGTGATGTTGCATCACTACATGGGGGAGGTTGATGGACACATGGGTGCGTGGGGCTTTGCCCGAGGCGGTATGGGCGCGATTAGCCAAGCGCTGGCCGCCTCGCTGAAATCGCAAGGCGGCGAAATACGCGTTGAGGCCGACGTGCGTCACGTTATCGTCAGGAACGGCAAAGTCGAAGGTGTTGCCTTGGCTAATGGCGATGAAATCCACGGCAGACTGGTGGTGTCCAATCTTGACGTCAAGCGCACATTCCTCGACATCATGGAGGAGCGCGATCTTCCTGCTGACTTTGTCAGGCAAGTGCGCAACTTCAAGATTCGCGGTTCCTCCGGCAAACTCAACATCGCATTGGACGGTTTGCCCGAGTTCCCTTCAATCCCCAAGGATTGTCCCGCTCGCACGGGAGATATGCATATCACCGACTCTATCGAGCGGATGGAGCGGGCCTATGACGACTGGAAGAATGGAACCTGGTCGAAGGACCCATACGTCGACATGCTGATTCCGACGCAGATAGACCCAACCATGGCCGCGCCCGGCAAGCACGTTATGACTGTATTTGTGCAGTACGCGCCACCCAGGCTGGCGACCGGGGATTGGGATGACGCCAGCCGCGAAGCCTTCGGTCAAACTGTGATCGATGCGATTGCCGGTTACAGCCCGGACTTCAAGGATCTTATCCTGCATGTGGAGGTGCGCACGCCACGGGAGCTCGAAAACGAGGTGGGCCTCACCGAAGGCAACATCTTCCAGGGCGAACTGACGATGGATCAATTGCTGTTCAACCGACCGATTCCTGGGTATGCGCAGTATCGTAGCCCGGTGCGTGGAATGTATATGTGCGGCTCAAGTACCCACCCCGGTGGTGGTGTAATGGGTGCGCCTGGGGCCAATGCGGCGCGCGAAATACTGCGCGACCTCGGCCGCCGGCGGGCGGCGTAATGAGCAAGGCCTACGATGCAATCATCATCGGTGGCGGTCACAATGGACTGGTGTGCGCTGCCTACCTCGCCCGGGCCAGGAAACGCACGTTGGTTCTGGAGGCCACGGATCGCGTTGGCGGGGCGGCTGTCACCCGCGAGATCATTCCCGGCTTCAAGGTGTCGGCCTGCGCCCACCTTCTCTACTTGCTTCATCCCAAGGTGTTGACGGATCTGCGTGTGCAAGATCACGGCTTCAAGCTGTCCGCGCGTGACATGTCTACGCTCGCGCTTGCCGAAGACGGGCGACACCTTGTGTTGGCGACAGACAGCGCGTTGACGTCCGCCTCACTGTCGGCGCATTCGGCCGCCGATGCGGTGGCACTTCCTGCGTTTCAAGCGCGGATTCGCCGTTTCGCGAGGGTTATTCAGCGGTTGTTGACCGAAACACCACCACGGCTCGGTACCCGCAACAGGTCCGATCAATTGGCGTTGCTCAAACTTGCCTGGTCAATTCGTCGCTTGGGCCGCCAGGACATGCGGGAGTTTTTGCGTATCGCGGGCATGAACGTCGCCGATCTGTTGGAGGAGCAGTTCGAGACCGATCTGCTGTGCGGCGCTTACGCGTTCGACGCGGTGCTCGGCACGCGCCTTGGACCGCGCTCGCCGAACAGCACGCTGACGTGGTTTTACCGGTTGGCCGGTGGGGGGAAAAATGGCAGTAATGCACTGGCACAACCAGAGGGCGGC
>VRUB01000270.1 GCA_019456345.1 Nitrospira sp.
CGGGTTATCCCCAAAATTGAGACGACTAGGACGCTAAGCCAGGCCCCCAAACACTAACGATCCCGCTTACCGTCGAGCCCCAGCGATAGCCTCGGCGGCCCCCATGGCGGCGATGCCGGGCGCCACATACCGCCGTGGCGTCCTCCTCCATCATCTCGGACAAGGCTTCGATCCCGGCCAACAGGCAGAACCGGTCAATGCTGAGGCAGACCTCATCCATGGCGTCCCCCAGCGTCGGCAAGGGAAAGGGCGCGACAACGGCTATCGGGCTGGTCGAATTGCGGATATCATTTTGCATGGTATCGTTCTCCTTCTTGGGTTTGAATCACCAGGAGCCTACAGGCTCCAGGAGAGCGACACCTACCTCAACTTTTCAACATCGAACGGGACATCCCCCGGCCGAGGGGCCAGGCACGGACGAGCATCCTTGCCGGGAAGATGGGAGGACTCTCCATGGGCATTAGCGTCAAGCCACTTCATCCCCATGTCGGCGCCGAGATTACCGGCATCGATCTTCGCCAGCCGGTGCCGCCCGAAAGCTTCGCGGAGGTCGAAGCGGCGCTGAATGAGCATGCCGTGCTGATTTTCCCCGCCCAACCCATCACCAACGAGCAGCAGATCGTGTTCAGCCGGCTCTTCGGCCCGCTCGAGACAAGCCCGGATTATGCCGGCAGCCAGAAAACGCGCCTTCCCCATGCCGAGATAGCAGACATTTCGAATCTGGATTCCGCAGGCCGCGTCATGTCAGGAGATGACAAGCGCCTGCTGTTCAATCGCGGCAATCGACTCTGGCATACCGACAGCTCGTTCAGATACGTGCCGGCGCGCTGTTCGCTCCTGTCGGCGCACGAGATCCCGCCGACCGGCGGTGAGACCGAATTCGCCGACCTTCGCGCCGCCTACGACGCGCTTTCCGAGGCGATGAAACGCCAGCTCGATGGGCTCGTCGCCGAACACAGCATCTTGCACTCGCGGGCGAAAACCGGCTTCACCGAGTTCAACCCGGATATTCAACGCCGGTTGCCGCCGGTGCCGCAGCTTGTCGTGCGGACCCATGCCGGCTCCGGACGCAAGAGCCTCTATCTCGCCTCGCATGCCTCGCACATTATCGGCCGGCCGGTGGAGGAGGGCCGCAGGCTCATCGAGGAGCTGATCGCTTTCGCCACCCAGCCGCAATTCGTTTATCAGCATCGCTGGCATGTCGACGACCTGGTGATATGGGATGATCGCTGCACCATGCATCGCGGCCGTGCATACGATGACACCAGGTGCCGGCGCGACATGCATCGCACCACCGTTTCCGACGAAATCAACTCTGTCGAGCGCGAGCGCGCCGGGGAAAGCGTCGCATTGGAATGAAGGTGTCCGGTCTTGGACTCGGTGGCGGTTTTGGCCGTCGGCCGGTAGTATCCCCGGCGAGCACTGCGCCCGACACCGTAACCGAACGGAGAGTGGAATGACCGCACAAGACAGGGGCGCCGCGATCGTGGTGCAGCCGGGGGAGGGCGAAAGCTATTGGCAACCGGAGCCGGCCAACGGCTATGCGGAGGTTCGCGTGTCGCGCCACGACGATCCGTCCATCGACAGGTTTTCCAGCGGTATCCAGGTTATCGCGCCGGGCGGGCGTGTTCGCGAGCATCAGCACGGCGCCAACGAAGAGCTGCTGTTCTTCTTCGAGGGGCGAGGACGGGCGGTCATCGACGGCGTCGAGCACCCCATACGGCCGGGGACGACCGTCTACGTCGGCCCTTGGCGCAAGCATACCTTCATCAACGACGGCGACATTGATTTGAAGATGTTTTGGGTGCTCGTGCCCGGCGGGTTGGAGGACTTTTTCCAGGCCATCGGCCGGCCGCGCACGCCGGGCGAGCCGGCGCCCGCGCCATTCGCGCGCCCCGAAGATGTCGGGCGGATCGAGACCGGCACGGTGTTCGCGTCCCTCCCGTACACTCGCCTGCCCTGCTGCGATTAGGTCCGCTTTCATGATAGAAGCAGACCAAACTCTTACCGCCGCTGCATGTCCGCAAATGATGTGGTGGACGGCTCCCACCCGCCGGCATCGATTGTGCCATGGTTGTGATTTCCACCAACCAAAAGGAATAGG
>VRUB01000271.1 GCA_019456345.1 Nitrospira sp.
CAAAGGTGAGGCCAAGGCGACCGAAACCCTGAATCTATTGCGAGGCGATGGCCATATAGTCCTGCAAGCAGATATCAAAGATCCAGAGGCGACACGAGACTTCGTTAATGCAGCCATTGCCAAGATGGGTCGGATCGATATTCTCGTAAACAACGCGGGTATCTTCAAAACACATATCGTGTCGGAGACATCTTACGAACAATGGCGCAATCTATGGCGCGAGACACTAACGGTAAATCTGGATGGACCCGCCAATCTGACTTTTTGTGTTGTTGAGCACATGATGAAGCAAGGTGGGGGCCGCATCGTGAATATCTCTTCTCGCGGGGCATTCAGAGGTGAGCCGCAAGCACCGGCTTATGGTGCCAGCAAGGCGGGATTGAACGCCTTCAGTCAATCCATGGCCAAAGCGCTAGCGCCGCACAATATATTTGTGTACGCCGTTGCACCTGGGTTTGTTGATACCGATATGGCGGCGGAGTCATTGGCGGGACCCAAGGGAGACGAGATTCGTAGCCAAAGCCCCCTCGGACGTGTGGCTAGACCGGAGGAGGTGGCGCACACCGTCTTGTTTTTGGCGTCGGATGGATCTGAATTCTTGACTGGGGGCATCGTCGATGTAAACGGCGCCTCGTATTTACGATCATGAGCGGTGGCCACGACGGCATGAACGATCTACTTAAGGCGGCGGCCGAACGCGCGAGTCGTTATCTTGAGGGGTTGGATGCGCGTGGTGTGAGCGCGTCACCGGAATCGCTCGCGCGCCTGACGGAGTTGGATGTGCCGCTGCCAGACGCACCGACTGACCCGGCAGATGTGATCCGCATGCTTGATGATGTCGGATCCGGCGCCACCGTCGCTACTGCGGGTGGGCGTTACTTCGGATTCGTAACCGGCGGCGTGTTGCCCGCTGCATTGGCCGCCAACTGGCTCGCAGGCGCCTGGGATCAGAACGCCGCGTCGGCCGTGATGTCGCCGATCGGGTTGGCGATCGAAGAGATCACCCAGCGTTGGTTGGTCGATGTGCTTGACCTGCCGGGTGAGGCCAACGTCGCATTTGTGACCGGGGCAACGATGGCGAATTTTTCTGGTTTGGCAGCCGCCCGCCACGCGATCTTGCAGAAACGGGGATGGGATGTCGGTGCGCAGGGACTGTTTGATGCGCCGCCCGTCACAGTGGTGGTGGGCGAAGAAGTACATGTTAGCCTGCTAAAGGCGCTTAGCCTCTTGGGTCTAGGTCGTGAGCGCGTCTTACGCGTGCCGGTAGATGGGCAAGGAAGAATACGCGCCGACGCATTGCCACAGCTGCCGGCTTCCACAATTGTGTGCATCCAGGCAGGGAACGTAAACACCGGTGCGTTTGATCCAGCGGAAGAAATCTGCGCGCGTGCCCACGAGGCTGGCGCGTGGGTACATGTGGACGGCGCGTTCGGGTTGTGGGCGGCAGCGGCACCTGAACGATCGCACCTTGCCCGTCCTTTCGCAAACGCCGACTCATGGGCCCTGGATGGACACAAATGGCTCAATGTTCCCTACGATAGCGGCATCGCGATTTGCCGCGACGCGGAACCCCTGCGTGCGGCCATGACGGTCAGTGCCCCCTACCTGGTACGAAACACAGAACCCCCGCCGCGTCACTATACGCCCGAGATGTCGCGGCGTGCGCGCGGCGTCGAGATATGGGCGGCGCTGTTATCGCTCGGTCGCTCTGGGTTGGCCGAGCTCATCGAACGTAGCTGTAAACAGGCGGCGCGATTTGCCAAGGGTCTGACCGAAGCTGGCTACGAAGTCCTCAACGAGGTTGTGATCAACCAGGTACTGGTCTCCTTTGGGGATGAGGAAACAACGCACCGGGTAATTGCTCGACTGCAGGAGGATGGTACCTGTTGGTGTGGAGGTACGGTATGGCAGGGATATGTTGCTATGCGTATTAGTGTGTCTTCTTGGGCCACCACTGAAGCCGATGTCGACCGTAGCCTCGCTGCCATGTTGCGCATTGCCGCCGAGGAGAATGCGCGATAGACGTTGATCAGTTGTGAGGGTAGTCCTAGTTCGCGTTGCGATGGCCATGCTGGTGACCTTCGCCAGCGTGGCCGTT
>VRUB01000069.1 GCA_019456345.1 Nitrospira sp.
AACCGTCTCCTTCTTTCCACGAATCTCGATCTCGCCAATGCGCTCGGGCGCGAAACCGTCACCGATCAAATCGACAGCGGCCTGCGAGACCAGAGCGCGGGTCTTGAAATGCCGGCTGCTGGCCGGTACGGTTAGTTTGATAGTCGAGCGTTTTTTCTCGTATGTTGCAACTGGTGTCCTGGTCGGGTTGGTCCTGTACGATGTGTGACAAAACACATGCTTCCTTGCCGCCAGTGGGCAGACCTGATTACGACTGGAACGCTTCGCCTCAATGGTAACGGCCCGGACCATGCAAAAGAAATTTCTATTCTTTGTTAGTTTTATCTGGTTTTGGATTGGCGCGAACGCGTGGGCGCAGGAACTGCACGACGCTGCCCGCCAGGGGGATGCAAGAGCGGTACAGGCACTGTTGCGCCAAGGGGTCGACGTTGATCTGCGCGGCGAAGGGGGCCGCACAGCGTTGATGGTCGCGGCGGGCTCGGAGGAACCCGCAAACACAGAGGTGGTAGTGGCGCTGCTGGAGGCGCGTGCCGATGTGAACGCCACCGACAATTTCGGAAACTCAGCACTATGCTCGGCTGCCTTTGCGAGCAACGAAGATGTGTTACTGACCTTGCTGGTTGCCGGAGCGGATCCGCGCCGCCGGAACAGAAAGGGGGTCACAGCGCTAGTGAAAGCGGTGGTCAGTGGTTCCCACCGTGCGGTGAAGCTTCTGCTCGAGCGCGGCGCCGATCCAAATGCACAGACCGATCTCGGTTATACCGCCCTGATGTGGGCAGCGGCCAAGGGTCAACCCGAAACCGTGCACCAGCTCATGCAGGGCAGAGCAGATGTCAATGCCGCCAACAAGAAGGGTTTTACGTCCCTGATGCTAGGCGTGAGCGAAGGCCACATCCAGGCCGTGAAGATCTTGCTGGAAAACGGCGCCGACGTGAACGCGCAGACGCCGGAGGGCAATACCGCGCTGATGAGTGCGGTCGTGACTGGCCGGGCGGATATGGTCAAATTGCTGTTGGACCATGGGGCAGATGTGAATACGCGCGGTGGCCAAGGCTACACCGCATCGTATTTTGCGCTCATGATGGGTCGGGCGGACTTGGCGCTGCTTCTGCTTGAGGCGGAACCAACGGCGCAGTGATCTCTCGACCATACTAAAGCCGCGGCCGCGGTTCCTTGTAGCGCACAAATCATCGCTGTCTGACCCGGCAGGGCCAACAGACCACAATGACAAGGTATGTCGAAATGCCCAGCTTCGTGAGCGCGCTCGAAGAGATGGCGGCGCATGGTGTTGATCGTGCCGGGGTGCAGTCCTATCTTGAGCAAACACTGATAGCACCCGCTTCGCTGGACCCCTATGTGTGGTATCGCTCCGATCGCTATACGCGCAACGGCATACACAAGAGCGAGGCTTTCGAAATTCTGGTTTTGTGTTGGAGGCCAGGGCACAAAGCGCCCATCCACGGGCACGAAGGCGAGCTTTGTTGGGCGCGGGTCGAGCGTGGCAGGTTGCGTTTCGTCGACTACCGGCTGGTATCCGAACAGCCGCTGGTGCTGGAGCCATCAGGGCCGCCGGTCGATGGCGCCGTCGGTCATGTCGACGGACCGGCAGACCTGCACTCGGTCGAGAACTGCGAGCAGTTCGGTGAGTCAGCCGTCACCCTACACGTCTACTCCCGGCCCTATCCAGAGTGCGATATCTATGACCTGGAGCGGGGCGAAAGGCGGCGCGTGCGCATGACCTACGATACGGTTGCAGAGAAATTGGAGTCGTAGCGCTGCCGGCACGACTATGCTGGCGCTCGCTTAAGGTAATCAAGACGCCCGCGCCGTCATCAGCGACCCGGCAGCGCCGGAGGCCAAGTTAGCTCGGAAATGGCACGAACTCAGCGCAGACAGCGCCAAGATCGCTAGAGAAAACAAACAACCAGACATTCGCGGGTGACGCCCGAGCGAGGCGCACAAACTGTTAGAATGTACCTGCTTCGGTGGCCGCAGCAAGGCTGTTTGCGATCGGGCCTCTGCGCTCTCCGCGGTGAAATATTGGGGTTGCCGGCAGGAGCTTACTTTCCAAACCGTCTTTGGCGCTGCTGATAGCTGCGGATCGCCCGGAGAAAGTCGATCTTGCGAAACTCCGGCCAGTGGACGTCGCAAAAGTAATACTCACTGAAAGCACTTTGCCAGAGCATGAAGCCAGACAGGCGCACCTCGCCCGAGGTGCGAATGATGAGGTCGGGGTCGGGGCCATTCGTGTAGAGGTACTTGTCGATCGCGTCGGGCGAAAAATTGCCGAGGACATCCTCCGGGGAATGGCCGCGTGCAAAGCTGTCCTGAAGATAGCCTTTGACCGCATCGACGATCTCCTGCCGTCCCCCGTAACCCACCCCCACGTTCAGTACGACCCGCTGGAAATCGCGCGTGGCCGATTCGGCACGCTGTAGCGCCTTAACCGCGTGAGCCGGGAGGAGATCGAGCTTGCCGATGGGCCGGATCTGTATCCCGAGCCGCTCCGTCAACCCACCCTGGACCCAATCGTCGAGCTTCTGCTCGATCACGTTAAGGACTGCAGCTACGTCGTCAGGGTCGCGGGCGAGGTTCTCGGTGGACAGCCACCACAGCGTGATCTGCCGGATACCGAGCTGCCCGCACCAGGCCAGTACCTGTTCGGTCTTGGCGGCTCCAAGATTGTAGCCTTCCGTAAGATCCGACAGGCGCTTGGTGCGCGCGTAGCGGCGGTGCCCATCCTGGATCAAGCCAAGGTGCTGCGGCATGGGCCGCCCGGCGACTTCTGCCAGCAGCCTGCGTTCATAGAGCTTGTATAGAATTCCTTTCACGGACTCACTTCCCCAGGACCAGCCCCGGCGCTTCTGCGCGGGTCGGGTTCTTCTAAGTATAGGCGGGCAAGCCTCGTGCCGGGACTCGATTGCTGTGGTTTCGCGATAGCCTGTCAAAGCTCTTCGTCAGTTCCTGGGCGTGGATGTCCAGCAGGCATTCTACCAGCCGCCGCGCCTTCCCGCCGCGAGCGGGCAATCCCCGGATTCGAGCTTAGGCTGAAGGCGCGGTGACCATGCGGTGTTAACCGCCACAAACCCGATATAATAGTGCGGTCGCTCGCATAAAGGACGGGAAAGATGACCGGCACGGTATTGATCACGGGCGCTAATCGCGGTCTCGGGCTTGAGTTCGTACACCAGTACGCTGCGGCGGGGTGGCGTGTTCTCGCTTGTTGTCGTGATCCCGGGCGAGCAACACAGTTAAGTGCGCTTGCCACCAAATCTGACGGCGTAAGCGTGTATCCACTGGATGTAACTGATGCAAAGCAGATTCGGACGTTGGCAGAGACCGTGGAGGACACCCCCGTCGATCTGCTGATCAATAACGCCGGGATCTACGGGCAGCGCGATGCCGATTTCGGGAACACCGACACCAGTAGGTGGTTGGAGACATTAAGGGTTAACGTAATCGCGCCGATGAAGGTGATGGAGGCGCTGGTCGCTGCAGTTGTGGTGAGCCGGCGCAGAACCATCGCTTGCATTTCGAGCCGCATGGGCAGTATCGGTGACAACACGTCCGGGGGCAGCTACGTGTACCGCTCGTCCAAGGCGGCGCTGAACGCCGTCGCCAAGAGTGCTGCGAACGACCTGAAAGAGCGCGGCATCACTGTCGTGGTGCTGCATCCCGGCTGGGTGCGGACCGACATGGGCGGGCCGAGTGCATCGCTCACCGTCGAAGACAGCGTGACCCATCTGCGCCGGATTCTGGACCGGGTGTCGTTGCGCGACACGGGATCCTTCTTCGATATCGATGGGTCGATCATACCCTGGTAACAACGGCGTGACGACCGACTCAGTAGTGCCCCGCTCGGCGAAGTCCTCGCCGGCCCGAACTATGTAAAGTGAGTGCATACTCAGCGCCGAATTCGATATGGGCGACATTGCGCGCAGCAAGTATGACTTCGATGTTGCCGGCCACTACGCGCGCCCCGACGTTTTTCGCTTGCATGTGAACGAACAACCGATGCCGGCTGTGACCCAGGATGCCCGGGTGGCCGCGGCTAGCCCCGCACCCTCCGCAAGGACCAAGGACTAGCAGGCAGTCCCTTTGTGAGGAGGAGAAACACGACCCATGAAGCAATTCTCGACCGCTGAGCTGCAACAGATGGCGCAGGCGCTATTTGGGCGCCAATTGAGTGAGCGCGAAATCCAGGCCTACCGTGGCCGTCTACCTACCATGTTACGCACGGCCGGCATAATCAAGGGCTGGGAAGCAGGGCTGCGCGACATCGAGCCGGCGGCGGTGCACGCCGTGCCAGTGACCCAGCCGAAGGCAGATGACGCAGACTAATCTTGCTGATCTTGGTGTTGGCGAGCTGGCACCGCGCCTGGCCACCGGCGAGGTCTCGCCGGTGGCGCTGACCGAGGCGGTGCTCGCGCGCATCGCGCAGCACAACGAACGTCTCAACGCTTATATCACCGTGATGGAACAAGACGCCCGCGCTGCCGCGGCAGCGGCAGAGGCTGGCATTCGAGCGGGCCAGTATCTCGGGCCGTGGCACGGTATACCGGTCGCGGTCAAGGATCTGTTTGCGACCGATGGCGTACGCACGACGCACGGGTCACTGTTATTTGCCGATTGGGTACCGGATTACGATGCCAGCGTGGTCGAGCGATTGAAATCTGCGGGCGCGATTATTATCGGCAAGACTAACTTGCACGAGCTCGCCTACGGCACCACCAGCGACAACGCTCATTATGGCGCGGTCCGCAATCCGTGGAATCTTGCCTATCACCCCGGCGGGTCAAGCGGTGGCTCTGCCGCTGCGGTCGCTGGCGGCCTCGGCATGGCGGCGCTGGGTAGCGACACCGGCGCGTCGATTCGACAACCCGCGGCGTGCTGCGGCGTCGTGGGTCTGAAGCCTACCTACGGGCGCATCAGCAAGTTCGGTGCATTGCCGCTGTCCTGGTCGATGGATCACGCCGGCCCGATCACGCGCAGCGTGCGCGATTGTGCGCTCATGCTGCAAGTGCTCGCCGGTTACGATGCCCGTGACCCGGGATGCGTGGACCGGCCGGTGCCCGATTATGTTGCATCGCTGGCACAGGATCTGCGCGGCGCGAGGATCGGCGTGGCACGGGAGTTTTTCTTTGCAGAATGCGATACGGACGTTGTATCCAGTGTAGAAGCCGCACTGGAGGTGTTGGGTGAGCTTGGCGCTACGGTGGAAGCGATCAAACTGCCCGATATGCAGGCGGCTTACGCGGCCGGCTCGCTCATGATCGCGGTCGAGGCCGCTGCCTATCACGCCGCTGACCTGCGCGAGCGCCCGCGGGCGTTCAGTGACGAGCTACGCGCCCACCTCGAGCTGGGTAGTTTTTATACTGCCGTACAGTACGTGCAGGCGCAGCGAATGCGACGCGTGCTGGCGGTTGAGACACAACGGGCGATGGCGGGATTTGACGCGATCGTCATGCCCACTGTGCCGGTCGCAGCCACCCGCATCGGAGAGGATCCACCGGGGCATGTCGGACTGCGGCCACGCAACACACTGCCCTTCGACCTCATCAGTCTGCCCGCTATCTCGATTCCATGCGGCTTTACCGGCGAAGGCCTGCCGGTGGGGATGCAGATTGTCGGCCACGCCTTTGATGAAGGCGGAGTGCTGAGGGTGGCCCATGCCTACGAGCAGGCCACCTCCTTTCACACACAGCATCCCGTGCTTTGACGAGGAACGGGCACCGCGACAGCGGGTGCCGTACAACTCGTAGACCGCGGCCGGGCGGGTCACATCTCCCTGATTACGCCGCAGGCAATTCGGCCACCGGCGCCACCGATCGGCTGCGACATGTGATCGTCACGGTTCGCGTGGATGATGAAGGCGGAGCCGTCGTCGTCGAGTAGTGCGGCCGTTCCTCGCTTGAGCGACACTCGCGTCGTGAAGAACTCCGCGCTCGCGGTGCCGTTCACGGCAACGAAGAGATTAGGCAGATCCCCGCGGCCGAGTCCCGCGGGGTTGAGCAGGCCATGCTTGCGCTTGTGCGGGTTGATGTGACCCTTGGCGGCCTTGAAGTCCGGCTCGCACTTTCCCACGCTGTGCAAGTGAATGCCATGGGTTCCCGGGGGCAGCTCGTTTACCTCTATGAAGATCAGTACACCGGTTGGCCCCTGCTGCAACAGTGCCTTGCCGATGGTTCGCCCCAATACATTGATGATTTCGGCTGTTGCCGTGTCGGCGGCCCCAGCGGGTAATGGCGCGAGTCCGATGAGTGCCGCGCACAACCCTAATACCCGTGTATCCATGATTGTTTTGTCCTGTTCGTCAGCAGACGGTGGATGCCATTGGTTGCCGGATAGCACCGGGATTAAGGCCCGGTTGCAATCATCATATCGGTGCTGCGCCGACTGATGCCAGCGAGGTATATAGCGTGCTGGCGCCTGCAATGCCGATTTCCGACGAAAAGAATGCAGCGCGCTGCGAAATTCTTTAATTTTTGGTCACAAAGACAAGCTTATAGTGAGCGATATTCTTGAAGTCCGGAATAAATTTCTTGAACTTGATCTTGAGGTTGACTGCTTTGCCGGGCTTGATCTTGCTCAGGGTCCGTTTGATGGACTGGCTATCGGATTCGGCCGCGATCAGCTGGTCCTGTTCGTCATAGAGGGCGATACCCACGTGTGCGGTCACGCCAACCGGCGTGCGGTTCCACACCACAACAACGGCTTCGTTTCCGGAGAATGTAATCGCGTCCAACTTGACTCCATTGAGATCGAGTGCAATCTCGATGGGTTTATCCGCCACCATATTGCCCGAGTGGATGATACGGCTGTAGGTTACCGGCTCCTTGGCGCCTGCCGTAACAGCAAGGGGAGGAACCAGTGCGGCGGCGAGGAGAAGAAGAAAATGAGGCCTTCGAAACATAGATCCTGCGCTCCCTGGAATCGCGGTGCTCAGGCTCTCATATAGTCGGGCCCACGGGAACGGTCAAGAATGCCGGCGCGCTATCGCAAGGTCGGTAGGGTAAAGGTGCTGAGGTACTGGCGCCTGGCCTAGGTTCTCATTGGGATTTGCCGTTCCGGCCCACCTGCCGCGTCTTTGACTATGGCGGTGATCGCGCGAAGCCAGGCGTCGGAGCTGTTCAGCGAAGGTACCAGGCGCAGCTCGGTACCGCCGTGGGCGATGAAGTCCGCGCGCGCGCGGAGGCCGATTTCCTCGAGGGTCTCGAGACAGTCAGCGGTAAATGTGGGGCTCAGAACGGCGAGCCGGCGAACACCGCTCTTGGCGAGCTCACGTACGCGCTCGTCGGTATACGGGCGGATCCACGGGATGCGTCCCATGCGCGACTGGAAGGTCGTCTCCCAGGAATGTAGCGCGAGACCCAGGCCCTCGGAGAGCGCCCGCGTGGTGGCGAAACACTGTGCCCGGTAGCAATTCTTGTTGACTGTCGTGAGGGTCTCACAGCAGCTCTCGTTTCGCAGACAATGTCGATTGCCCGAGGTGTCATTCTTGACGATCTGTCGCTCGGGCAGCCCGTGATAACTGAAGACGATCCTGTCCGGTTGGAAGTCCGCAAGCAACGGGCGCGCAATCCCGGTAACGGCGTCGATGAACGCCGGATGATCGTAGTAGGGTGCAACAATCGTCAGTGCGGGGTCGCTCCAGCGCTTGCGGGCCTCGATCGTTAGCTTCTCTATGGCCGAGCCCCAGGCGGCGGACGAGTAGTGCGGGAAGAGCGGAAACACGACCATCCGGTCGATTCCGCCGCTGCGAAAACGCTCCAGGGCCGAGGCGATGGACGGGCTCTGGTAACGCATACCGAGCTCAACCTGCCAGGCGTCGCCGAGGGCAGTGGCGAGCTTGTGTGCAAGGTCCTGGCCATGAACGAGCAGCGGCGATCCACGTTCTGTCCATATTTTCTTGTACGCGCTAGCGGACTGCGGTGACCGGAACGGTAGAATCGCACCGTAGAGCAATATGGCTCTTGACAATGGATTGATGTCGAGCACGCGCGGGTCAGACAGGAACTCCTTCAGGTAGCGTCGCACTGCGGGTACGCCCGGGTCGTCGGGTGTCCCGAGATTGATCAGCAGCAATCCTCGGCGTGCCATGAGCTATTTTATTCGGCGTGAACGGATCGATTCGGTGATCGGGCGCCCGCAGGCTTTACGGTGCGGGCAGGCACGATAGCCTATCACAGCGCCTCATCGAGGCGCGCGATCAGCCGGTCGACTTCACCGAGGGTGTTGTAATGCACCATGCTGGCTCGCACGACGCCGTTTTGAGACGCGAGGTCCAGCGCCTCAATGCAGCGCGCCGCGTAGAAGTGTCCGGACCGAATGGCCACCCGTTGCTTCGCGAGCCGGCCGGGAAGCTCTCCCGAATCACGCCCCGCAACCGCAAAGGAGAATATGGGCGCACGCCGGGCCTTATCCGCCGTCGCGCGGCCGATGAGGCGCACGTTGGATTTTGTGTTCAAGAAATCAACAAAGCGCGCCGCAAGCACCTCTTCGTGGTTGGCGATCAGCTCGAAGACATCGACCACGCGCTGATGCCGCTCCGCTGACTTGTCGGGGAAATGATGACCATAGATTGTATCGAAGTAGTCGGTGATCCCGGCGAGTGCGGCCGTCAGCTCGTGATTCACGCCGCCGGGGTTGAGCTTGAGCGGGATATCGCGCTCACCGATGAAGAAATGATTCTGGCCATGCGCCTCGAGCAGATGCTCGCGCTTTCCGTAGAGGATGGCCAGGTGTGGGCCGTAGAGCTTGTACGTGCTGAAGATGCAGAAGTCGACATCCAGCGCTCTCACATCGAGTGGCCGGTGCGGGGCGTAGGCGACCGCATCGACACAGGCCAGCGCACCGGCATCGTGCACCAGGCGCGTGATGGCCCGGACGTCGTGGATCGCGCCGGTGATGTTGGAGCACGAGGTGAAGCATACCAACTGGGTGCGCTCCGTAAGCAATGCTGCGAGCCGCTCGACCTCAAGCTCGGCAGTGCCGGCATCCAGCTGCCATTCCTTGATAACGACGCCGAGCTCCGTCAGACGCCGCCAGGCGCCGATGTTGGTCTCGTGATCGAGGTTGGTCACCACCAGCTCATCGCCCGGTTTGAACCACGGTCGCAAGGCATGCGAGAGGACGTAGACGTTCATGGTCGACGATGGCCCGATAACGATCTCTTCCGGCGCAGCGTTGATCATCTCGGCCATGAGCCGTTGGCTCTCGGCGATTCGTTCCGTCGCGAGGATCGATGCCGTGTAGTCACCGCCGGGCTGCACCTGGGTTTCAGTCATGTAGCGAAGAATTCGATCGATCACAGACCGCGGCACGAATGTGCCGCCAGCATTCTCGAAGAATGCCCAATCGTTCAGGCCCGGAAAATGGTGGCGGACAAACTCAACATCGAGAGTAATCGGGTTACGCATTCGATATTCCTTACTATGTGGAAGAGCACTAGACTATTGCCACCGGTGCGTGCGAGGTCGAATAACTCGCGTCGATACCAGTCACGGGAGCGCAATGACACGTAGCTAGCGAGACCAGGCAAGCTTGATTATCGTTCGCCGCGGGCACCTCCCTCCGGCTGTGGTGTTTGCGTTACAATCCGCCTGACAGAGTACATTTGATCGGTGATTTGCGGTACGAAAAAACGCTCAGGACGGCACGCAGTGCCCACGCACTGGGCCGCCGCCGTGATACTCGTTATGGCAGCCTCCACGCTCGTGCTTCCGGGCTGCGCATCCTATGAAAAACGCGAAATGATAGTCACCGCGTACTCGTCGGACAAAATCAGCACCAACTGGAAGCGCGGAAAGGTACTGTTCTGGCGCAAGTATGTCGCCAGCGGGCCCAATAAAGGCAAGCGCAAGAAGGTCGGTATCACCTCGAGCGGCACCAAGGCCAGGAAGGGGACCATCGCCGCGGATGTCCGCTACTATCCCTATGGCACGAAGATGATTATCCCTGGCTACGGTGAGGGTGTGGTCGAGGACACGGGATCGGCAATAAAAGGACCGAACCGTCTCGACGTATACTTCCGTACACGTAAGAAGGCGTTGAAATGGGGACGGCAAAAAATCAACGTCAAAATCAGGCGCTAGCTTCGCCGGGGCTGTGGCGAGCGCCCCCCACGAGGCTGCGCGTCGTGATACAGCCGGGAGACATGTTGTGCTTCTGCTGTGCCCATCTGCACGCGAGCGTACCTAATACATCCGGTCGGGCACGGTTCAGTATCGAGACCAGAACTGTGAACATCGACGATATACACAATGAACGCGGCGCGCCTAACGTTGATTGCGCTGCCAGCGAGATAATGACAACATGGTTTCGCCACATCGAAGGCAATTACTCGTTGGCCGACGCCGTCGCATTTCGATAACCCATCTGCGAGATTAGCCATGCAAACCAGATCGCTTGGACCGGGCGCACCGCTTGTTTCGGCCATCGGATTCGGTGCGATGCCGCTCTCGATTCAGGGTAGACCGGACGAGTCGGTAGGGGTTCGCGTTATCCACGCCACGCTCGATGCCGGCGTCACGCTGATCGACTCCGCCAACGTCTACTGCCTCGACAATGGTGACATAGGGCACAACGAGCGGCTTATCGCCAGGGCACTGAAGTCATGGTCCGGTGCGGGGCCGTCGGTGTTGGTTGCGACCAAGGGCGGATTGGCGCGACCGCAAGGGCGCTGGGAAAGTGACGCTCGCCCGGAGCGGCTGAAGCGAGCGTGCGAGCATTCGCTCAAGGCCCTCGACGTGGACTGTATCGCGCTGTACCAGCTCCACGCGCCCGACCCGCAAGTGCCGTTTGTAGAAAGCGTAGGCGCGCTGGCCGAGCTACAGCGCGAAGGTAAAATTCGTTGGGTCGGTCTATCCAACGTGTCGGTGGACCAGATCAAGCAAGCCCAGTCGATGGTGCCCATCGTTACAGTGCAAAACCGTCTGAGCCCGTTTGCCCGCCAGGCCCTGGACGACGGTGTCGTACGTTACTGTGCGGAGCAGGGAATCGGGCTGCTCGCTTTCGCACCGCTTGGCGGCGCAGGTCTGAACAAGACGCTGCCGCAAAATCCTGCCCTGCAACCGATCGCGAAACGGCACAGCGCCTCAGCACACGCTATCGTGCTGGCCTGGTTGCTGGCGCAGGCGTCGAATATTATCCCGATCCCCGGCGCGAGGGCCGTCGAGCACGCCGTGGACTCCGCTCGTGCCGCTGAGCTGAGCTTGAGCGAGGCAGAGCGCGAGGCGATAGACCAGGCGTGTTTCTAAAGTGGCTGACACGGGCATCCCATACACGCACTAACGAGGAGGAGGAGAACATGCGGTCGTTTACAGACACGCTCAGGGTTAACGGTGAGGAGATGGCGCTTTACGGAACTATGCCTGATGGCTCAGGGCCTTTTGCAGCGGTCGTGGTCATCCAGCATGCCGGCGGCGTCGACCCTTTCACGCGCGCCATGGTCGACCGACTTGCCGAGGCCGGCTATGCGGCCGTTGCCCCCGACCTTTACCATCGATTGGATCCGAATCTCGGGGCGACGGAGAAACGCCAACAGCTCAAGGATATCGAGATAATTGCGGACGCGGATGCCACGGTGGATTTTCTGCGCGACCACGATGTCATCGACCGTGAACGGCTAGGGATTACCGGATTCTGTATGGGCGGGCGCGTGGTGTATCTCATGGCAGCCGCCAACTCGCACTTCAAGGTGGCGGTGGCCTACTATGGCGGCAACATCATGGTGCCGTGGGGTGACGGTGTGCAGGCGCCGTTTGCACGGACCCAAGAGATCGCCTGCCCACTGATGTTTCATTTCGGCGAGGAAGACACCAATCCCTCGCCCGAGGACATGCGCACGCTCGATGAAGAACTCGCCCGGCACGGGAAGGCGCACGAGTTCTATTCTTATCCTGGCGCCGGCCATGCCTTCATGGACTTCAGCAATCCGCAGCGCTATCGCGAGGCAGCCGACAAGACCTCTTGGCCGCGCGCGCTGGATTTCTTTGGCAAACATCTTTCTGAAAAATGATGAAGCTCGCCGTCATGGGAAGCGGCGGTGTCGGCGGTTACTTTGGGGGCCGCCTCGCGGCTCAGGGTTATGACGTCACCTTCATTGCCCGCGGTGCCCACCTCGAGGCGATTCGTACCAACGGCCTCAAGCTCGAAAGTGCCAACGGCGACGTGCGCGTTCACCCGGCCACGGCGACCGATACGCCGTCCGACATCGGTGCAGTCGACTATGTCTTATTCGCCACCAAGCTGTGGGACACCGAAACGGCCGGCGAGGCGATTCGCCCGCTGATGGGATCAGAAACAGCGGTGATCTCGCTGCAAAACGGTGTCGATGCCGAGGAGCGGCTGGCGGCGATCCTGGGTCGCGAGCATTTCATGGGAGGGCTGGCACAGATCTCGGCCATCATCGCAGCACCGGGTGTCATCCGGCACACCGGCACGATGGCGAAAATCGTCTTCGGCGAGCACGACGGCCGCAGCACGCCGCGCGCCGAGAAGCTGCTCACCGCGTTGCGCGACAGCGGCGTTGACGCCGAGCTCTCCGACAACATCGAGCGCAGCATCTGGCAGAAGTTCGTGTTTCTGGTCGCGCTCAGTGGCGTGACGAGTGTAACACGGCACGCGCTCGGCCCAGTGCGCCAGGACCCGGGCACCCGCGCGCTGCTGGAGACCGTAATGATGGAGGCGGTGGTGGTGGCCCGTGCCAAGGGCATCGACATCGATCCGGGTTTCGTCGGCGATCGCCTGGCGTTCTTCGACACCCTGCCCGCGGAGATGACCTCATCGATGCACCAGGATCTCGAACGCGGCAATCGTCTGGAGCTAGACTGGCTCGCGGGCGCGGTTGTGCGGATGGGGCATGAGCTGGGCGTGGAGACACCCGCTAATGTCTTCATCTGCACTGCACTTAAGCTGAGCGTGGGTGGAAAGCAACGATAGTTATAGATCTTTGTTTGACTTCTCGTTCTCGAGATTGCATCGAGGTACCGCAGAAAAACGTATCGATCCGGTCCTACAAATTTTTGCCTGCCCGCTCAAAACCTGTTAAGACTGGAAGGTGTTTGTGCGAAGGGTCCGGTCCAGACATGGATCGAGCATTTATTTCTGAGACACGCCGTGAAACCCTGCGGCGCTACGCAATCGTGCTGCGCTTGTAGGACCGGGGCTCACCTTCCTGCGCTGCGCACTCCTGCTGCGCTTGGAAGACCGGGACAGCGCATCCCTGCTCTGCCCGTTCGCCGGGCCAATCCCTTCGGCTGCGCACTCCCTGCGTCGCTTGGGCACCGGCCCAAGCCTTCCGTGGCTTGGGCGTTCGCCGGGACCAGCGTCCACCGGACGCTCGCCTGATTCCGGCTCACCCCCCGGAGCCTTGGCACATCTCCGGCTCACCCATGGCGAGCCCGTTCGGCCGGGAAAAGTGCCACTGGCACTTTTCCTTCATCGGCCTCACCCCTGTAGGCTCGGCGCCCGCATCCCGGGCTTGCGACGGTCTCGGAAACAAAGGCGCGATCCATGTCTCTCGAGCGCCGCCCATTCCTAAGCATCTTTCGTCTTGGCGAGTTTCAGCGTTTCAAGCCGGGACTTGTGGGACAATAGCAATGGGTAATACTGGCATTTGTGCATTCGACAGCGGGGTTTTCTTCTATACAATGGCTAGCTTTCAAGCCCATGCGTTCCGAGTACCATGACATCATCAGCAAAGAAAACGCGAATCAACTTTAACAAGCTCCAAAAACGCCGAATTCACCGGGGAACAGAACAAAGAACCGTGTGACAGACAGCCGCAGTTCCGCGTTTGCGTACAGC
>VRUB01000070.1 GCA_019456345.1 Nitrospira sp.
ACTGTGCGCATACCGATTGCACGCCGCCCGGGCGCTGCCCACGTAGCCACCGTCCAGGTCACGGCACAGGGCTGCAATGAACCCATCGGGGTTTGTTATCCACCCATCACCAAGCAGGTGCGCTTCGACCTGCCGCCGCTTACCACGCCCGGCACCAGCGTAAGCGAGCGCATTGAGAGCCTCAAGCAGCTGGGCGATCTCATTGGTGGTGGCGACGAGATCCAGGAGTTCTTGCACCCAGATCAGGCCTACGTACTGAGCGTCGAGCGTGTCACCGAAAACGAGCTGCTGGCGCGGTTCCTGATCGCGCAGGGCTATTACCTTTACCGTGACAAGACCCGGTTCGCTTTGCGTGCGAGCGCTGGCATGCCGGGCGATCGGGCCACGCTCGGTGCCTACGAGCTGCCGCCCGGCAAGCGCAAGCTGGATCCGTACTTTGGCGAGACCACGGTGTATTACGGCGAGGCTGCCGTGAGGCTGCCGCTGACAGCCGCGGCCGGCGCAAACGCCGACGTGCGGCTGCAGGCGACCTATCAGGGATGCGCCGAGAAGGGCATCTGCTACCCGCCCATCACCAAGGACTTCGATGTGCGCCTTGGCGGTGGCGAAATCATGGCGGTCGCGGCACTCGATGCAGTGCAAGCGCCGGCGACCGCGCTCGGCACCACGGCCTCGACCGGCAGCGTCACCGACGCGGGGCGTGTGCGGCGCGGCAGGGGTATAGGAACGCTCCTGCTCGTGGTGCTGGCCGCCTTTGGCACAGGGTTATTGCTCACGTTTACCCCGTGCGTGCTGCCCATGATCCCGATTCTCTCGAGCGTCATCATCAGCCAGGGCGATAAGCACATAACGCATGTTCGCGGCGGCGTCGTTGCCCTGACCTATGTGCTTGGCACCGCGGTCACCTACACCGCCATCGGTGTCGTCGCCGGGGCCACGGGAGATCAGCTGCAAGCCTACTTCCAGAATGTCTGGGCGATCGGCTTGCTCAGCCTCATATTTCTCGCCATGGCGCTGTCGATGTTCGGATTCTACGAGCTGCAGGTGCCCGCCTTCTTGCAGTCGCGGCTGCAGCAACGCACACAAGGTCTGGGCGGTACGTCGCTCGCCGGTGTGTTCATTCTCGGCCTGGTCGCGGCGCTGATCGTCGGCGCGTGCGTGGCGCCGTTGTTGATCTCTGCGCTCGGCGTGGCGATTGCAAGCCAGGATGCGTTTCTCGGTGGTGTCATCATGTTCTCCATGGCGCTCGGCATGGGGGTGATCCTGGTCGGGGTGGGTATCGGTGCCGGGGCGCTATTACCCAAGGCCGGTGCATGGATGGATCGGGTCAAACAGGTGTTCGGCGTCATGTTGCTGGCGGTCGCGATCTATCTGCTCGGCTTCGTTCCCGGCGTGCCCGTACTGCTACTCTGGAGTGCACTGTTGATCGTGGTCGCGGTCTATCTAGGAGCCACCCAGAGCCTGCCGAAGGACGCCGGCGGTTGGCGTTATCTGTGGAAGGGCGTCGGCACGTTTCTGCTCATCTGGGGTGTGCTTGCATTGCTGGGTGGCATTGCCGGCGGCCGCGACATTCTGCGGCCGCTGCCGGTGTCGCTGACGGGGGCGGGGTTTAGCTTCGACGCCGGTGTGCGCGCACCAAGCGAGCAAACGCTGGTGGGGGGGATGGCGTTCGAGCGCATAACCAGCCCCGAGGCGCTCGAACGCCGGCTCACCGCGGCGCGTGCGGCGGGACGGCCGGTGTTACTGGATTACTATGCCGACTGGTGCATCGACTGCCTGCGTATGGAGCGGCTGACGTTCTCCGATCCGCGCGTACGGCAGGCCTTGTCCGGGAATTTTGTGCTGTTGCAGGCCGACGTGACCGATGCCTTCGACCCCGGTATCAAGGCAATTAAGCAACGCTTCGGCGTCTACGGCCCGCCGGCCACCTTGTTCTTTTCCGCTGCCGGCGAGGAGCGCACCGAGTTGCGCTTCTACGGCTTCAGGTCGGCCGAGGAGTTCCTGCGTATCCTGCGCCAGGCGGCCTCGCCGGCAATCACGGCGTCTCGCTAGACAGGCGTGATCCCAGCAGCGCCAGTCGGCGCCGGCATCGCGTGGTGATCGACCACCCGCGAGCGCGGGCTGAGCACAAGTCGGGTAGTTATCGCGCAGCCGAGCTGGCAGCGCGGCTGCAATCCATGCGTCCGAGCACCAACCTCGCACCCGGCCGAGGGCTCATCTGCGGCGATCTCCCTTGAAAAACGGGTTAATTTCGGCTAATTGGTGAGTAACTGGACAACAATGCCTGGGCCGTGCAGAATCTGGCTTGACGCACTCGCGGGCGATCGATCACCAATAACGTCGACAATCACCGCTGAACCACCGATGACACCCAGGCACAGGAAGTGTCGCCTGCACCAAGCCCATACCGGAGAACGCCGATGGCCGAGCTGCTGGTGTTGAACGGCCCGAATCTGAACCTTCTTGGGACCCGGGAGCCCGAGGTCTACGGTCACGTCACGCTCGACGAAATCAATCAGCGCCTGGCCACGCGTGCTGCTGCCGCCGGCCACCACATCGAGTTCTTCCAGAGCAATGCCGAGCACGAGCTCGTCGAGCGGGTGCAGGCAGCGGCGAGTCAAAACGTGCGGTTCATTATCTTGAACCCGGCCGCCTTCACCCACACCAGTGTGGCGCTGCGTGACGCACTGGCGGCGATCGCGATCCCGTTCATCGAGGTGCACCTGTCGAATATCCATGCGCGCGAACCGTTTCGCCACCAGTCCTACTTTTCCGAGATCGCCGTTGGCACGATCACCGGACTGGGCGCACAAGGCTATGAGCTCGCGCTGCAATACGCACTGGATCAACTGGGGTCCTAGGACGCAACGATGGATATTCGCAAGGTCAAGAAGCTCATAGAGATGCTCGAGGAATCCAATCTCGGGGAGATCGAGATTCGCGAGGGCGAGGAGTCCATCCGGATCAGTCGCCTGAGCTCGTTGCCGGCGCCGGCCGCCGTTTCCGTGGCGGGCGCGCCGGTGGGTGCGCCCGCGCACCCGCTCCCGGCGACGCCGGGAGCACAAGAGCAAACAACACCACCAAGCCATGTGATCGTCTCCCCCATGGTCGGTACGTTCTACCGCGCCTCTTCCCCTGGCGCGACGCCGTTCGTCGAGGTCGGCAGCCAGGTCAATGTGGGCGATACGCTGTGCGTCATCGAGGCCATGAAAATGTTCAATGAGATCGAGGCCGATAAGGCCGGTGTCGTACGCGCCATCCTCAAAGAAAACGGCCAGCCGGTCGAGTATGGCGAGTCACTGTTCGTGATCGAGTAACGCCACTCGCCCGCCTTGGCGTTGGTTCAATGATCGAAAAAGTCGTGATCGCTAACCGGGGGGAGATCGCGCTGCGCATCCTGCGCGCGTGTCGGGTGCTCGGTATGCGGACAGTGGCATTACATTCCGAGGCAGATCGCGATGCGAAGTACGTGCGCCTCTCGGATGAGTCGGTGTGTATCGGCCCGCCAAGCGCCATAGACAGCTATCTCAACGTGCCCGCCGTCATTAGTGCCGCTGAAGTGACAGACGCCGTGGCCATACATCCCGGCTACGGTTTTTTAGCTGAAAACGCCGACTTTGCCGAACGCGTTGAACGTAGCGGCTTCATTTTCGTTGGACCACGGCCGGAAACGCTGCGTCTCATGGGGGACAAGATCTCCGCGATCCAGGCCATGAAGAAAGCGGGTGTGCCATGTGTACCAGGATCGGACGGCGCCTTGGGCGACAACGCCAAAGAGAATCTGCGCCTGGCGGCGGAGATTGGTTATCCGGTGCTGATCAAGGCCGCGGGCGGCGGTGGCGGCAAGGGGATGCGAGTGGTGCATACCGAGGCGGCCCTGACCAACGCCATCTCACTGACCCGCACCGAGGCCGCCGCGGCCTTCGACAATGATACGGTGTACATGGAAAAGTATCTCGATAACCCGCGCCACATCGAGTTTCAAGTGCTTGCCGACGAGCACGGGCATGCGATACACCTGGGCGAGCGTGACTGCTCGTTGCAGAGGCGCCACCAGAAGGTGCTGGAGGAGTCGCCGGCCGCCGGCATTGACGAGAAGCTACGCAACAAGATCGGCGAGCGCTGCGCCGAGGCTTGTCGTCGCATTGGTTACCGCGGCGCCGGCACGTTCGAGTTCTTGTATCAGGACGACCAGTTCTATTTCATAGAGATGAATGCGCGAATCCAGGTCGAGCACCCGGTGACAGAGATGGTAACGGGGCTCGATATCGTACAGGAGCAGCTGCGCATTGCCGCAGGCGAGCGCCTCGAGTATCGACAAAAAGACATCAGCCTGCGCGGTCATGCCATTGAATGTCGCATTAACGCCGAGGATCCCGAGACCTTCGTCCCCTCCCCGGGCCGCATCACCCAGTACCACCAGCCGGGCGGGCCCGGCGTGCGCGTGGACTCTCATATTTACAACAACTACATCGTCCCGCCTTATTACGACTCCTTGGTGGCAAAACTGATCGTACACGGTGATTCACGCGAGATGGCCATGGCGCGTATGCGCGTCGCGCTCTCCGAGATGGTAATTGAGGGCATCAAAACGAATATCCCCATGCATGAGAGTATCCTCGCGGACGCCTCGTTCCAGGCCGGCGCGGTCAATATTCACTATCTGGAAAAAAAACTGAATATGTAAAATCGAGTGCCAAGTAACAAGTTGCAAGATAATCCTTCTGTTGACTGCACGACCGACCCTTTAGCGGGTCTGGCACCTGTTTCCCAAGGCGCAGCGGGAACAGCCCTTCTCGTACCACGCGCCGAGGCCTTTGCCACTTGAACCTTGCTACTTCACACTGACTATATGCCTTGGCTAAAGCTGGAACTTGAAACCGACTGCAACGACGTCGCGAACGTGGTGCAGGCGCTCGAGGAATGCGGTGCGCTCGCTGTCACCATCAGTGATGCCCGCGATCAAGCCCTGTTTGAGGACGATGTCGACGCCACGGCGCTTTGGGCCCACAATCATGTAAGCGGATTGTTTCCAGCGGGCGCTGATATCGCAGCGCTGGTCCAACAGCTGGAGCAATCGACGCAGACGGCGCTGGCGTATCGCGTGGAACCGTTGGCGGAGCGGGACTGGCAGAGCGCTTGCACCGACAGTCACGGGCCCTTGCATTTCGGCGCCAACCTGTGGGTGTGCCCGACCTGGTCCAAGCCGCCCGCAGCTGATACGGTGAATGTCTTCATAGACCCGGGGCTGGCGTTTGGTTCCGGCGCGCACCAGCGCACGCAGCTGTGTCTGACATGGCTCGCCGAACATGGATGCGAGCGGCGGCAGGTGATCGATTACGGTTGCGGCTCGGGCATCCTGGCAATCGCTGCGCTTAAACTCGGTGCAGCACGCGCGTGGGGAGTCGACCACGACCTGCGCGCGTTGCAGGTGAGCGCGACAAACGCGGCGTACAACGGTGTCGCCGAGCGCTATCGTGCGCTCACACCGGCGTCGTTGCCGCATGCGCTGGTCGCGGATATCGTGTTTGCCAACATTCTCGCAAAACCATTAATCGAGCTTGCGCCCGCATTAATCAACCGCATGAAACCCGGCGCCGCCCTTATCCTGTCTGGCTTGCTGGAGGAGCAGGCAGGCCAGGTGCTAGCACACTACGCGAAGGCGTGCACGCTGACGTTGCAGGTTCGCGACGACCCGGCTCAGGGGCGTCGTTGGGCCATGCTCGCAGGTCGCCGAGGTAAATGAACGATAAGCTCTACACGCAGTGCCCGAGCTGCGAGACTACGTTCGCCCTCACGCCTGCGCAACTTGAGGCGCGCGAGGGCTTGGTGCGATGCGGTTTCTGTTCTGCAGTTTTTCGTGCTGACCAATACCTGCGCCCGCCGCCGGGCAGTCGCGAGGGACGTGCCCGTAACGGCGATCTTGCAACGGCGCCGGGCCCGCACCGCCGCGAGCCTGAGCAAAACCAAGGGCGCGAAACCGCGCCGGAGTCGATTGCAGACATCAGCCTTGAGCGCGACAGTACGCCTCAGCCGGACGAGTTTGTCACCACTGCGCTCGCAAAGGCCCTGACGGGAGGGCGGTCCCGGCGCAGGCGAACCATGCTGTGGTTCCTGGGTGTCGTGCTTTTGCTCGCGCTGCTGGGGGGTCAGGTCGTATTCTTTTACGCCACCGAGCTCTCGCGTTTTCAACAGTTTAGGCCGTGGGTAATATGGGCCTGCGAGCGTCTCGGTTGCGAGATCCGCCCGCGACAAAACGTAGGATTCATAGACATACTGCGCACAAACGTGGCCCCTCACCCGACACAGGCGCGTGCATTGCGTATCCGCACATCGTTAGTCAATCGCGCCGATTTTACCCAGCCCTATCCGCGCATGGAGGTTACGCTCACCAACCAAACCGGCGCGGTCGTCGGGCGGCGCACATACTCGGCGCGCGAGTACCTAAAAACGCCTGGCGCTGTGGCGCGCGGTATGGCACCGCATGTGGTGCTAGAGGGTCTGCTCGATATTAAGAATCCTGACCCGCGTCCGGGGGGCTATGAAATCCGCTTGCTCCCCGGTTAGCCGGAGAATCACACAAACTCACCGCAGAGATCGCAGAGAAAACAAACAGCTAAACACTTGCGGGCTAGAATCACCCCCACATTAGCCGCGCCCGCGCGCGGGTCGCGATCCACCGCTAGGAGTCGAGATTTTGCCCTGCACATCGGGTTGGATCGGTGTGCTCTAGCGGCCTGAAGTGGGGTATGCAACTGTTGCTCAACTTCCCGTTTTCGTCACAGCGTTTTTTAGTTATGATTCGATCCTTTCCTCCGGTGAGGCTGGACAACAAAAAACGAATGCACATCGGTTCGTATAAATTAAAGAATAATTTGTTTCTTGCGCCTATGGCCGGCGTGACGGACCGGCCATTCCGGCAGCTGTGCAAACAGCTGGGTGCCGGTATGGCGACATCGGAGATGGTTTCGTCAAACTCGTTGCTGTGGGGCAGCAAAAAGACGCTGCGCCGGGCCGACCATCAGGGCGAAGAGGAACCGCGCTCCGTGCAGATCGCCGGCGCCGATCCCAAAATGATGGCAAACGCCGCCAACTTTAACGTGGAGCGGGGCGCACAGATCATCGACATCAATATGGGATGCCCGGCGAAGAAGGTGTGCAACGCGATGGCGGGATCGGCGTTGCTACAGGACGAGGCACTGGTCGCGCGCATTCTCGAGGCCGTAGTACGGGCCGTTGAGGTGCCCGTGACACTCAAGATTCGCACCGGCTGGGACCGGGCGCATCGCAATGGCGTGCGCATCGCCCGTATAGCGGAGGCATGCGGCATCCAGCTACTGGCCGTGCACGGGCGCACACGCGCCTGCCTGTATCAGGGCCAGGCCGAATACGACACCATTGCTGCCATTAATGCCGCTACGCGCATCCCCGTTATCGCCAATGGCGATATCTCCACACCGGAGCAGGCCAAAGCGGTGCTTGCCTACACCGGCGCCGCCGGCATCATGATCGGTCGTGCTGCGCAGGGCTGCCCGTGGGTCTTCCGGGAAGTCGCCCATTTCCTCAAGACGGGTCGGCGCTTGCCTGCGCCCTCCGCGCAGGAAATCCGCGACGCCCTCATTGGCCATTTACACAATGTGTATGAGTTCTACGGCGAGCACACCGGCGTGCGCGTCGCACGCAAGCACATCTCATGGTACAGCAAGGGCCAGGCGGGCGGCGCGGTGTTTCGCAATGCAGTCAATCGCGTCGAGAGTGCGGCCGAGCAACTGATGATGATCGGTGATTTCTTCGACACACAACTCCAGGCGACGGGGCTTGCAGCGTGACGCGCGAGGGACCGCTAGCCGCATGCGTTAAGACAGCGCTGGAACGCTACTTCCGGCAGCTGGATGGAGAAAAGGCGACGGACCTGTACGACATGGTGCTGGCGCAGATCGAGAAGCCATTGCTTGAGATGGTGATGAGCCATGTGCAAAGCAATCAGTGCAAGGCGGCGGAAATACTGGGTATCAACCGCAATACCCTGCGCAAGAAGCTGCGAGCGCATGGCTTGAGTAATGATAAGCCGCGCAAGAGACCCAGGCGCCGGAAGTAAGATACGGTAATAGGCATGCCGCGGCGCGCATAATCGGCTGCGCGCGGGTTTCTTGGGGCGGCGCCGCGATGATCCTTTCCAGAAAATATTTACACAGTCTCCGCGTGAGGGAACCATGTCATTGATCAGGCGCGCCATAATCAGTGTCTCGGATAAACGTGGGATCGTTGAGTTCGCCAAAGAGTTGCGCGCGCTCAATGTCGAAATCCTGTCTACCGGCGGGACCGCCAAGCTCCTTGCCGATAACAGTGTGGCGGTGATCGAGGTATCGGATTACACCGGCTTCCCCGAAATGCTCGACGGGCGAGTGAAGACCCTACACCCGAAGATCCATGGCGGGCTGCTCGCGCGGCGCGATCTTGAAAACCACATGGAGGCGTTGGAAAAACACGGTATCGCACCCATCGATCTGGTCGTCGTCAACCTCTACCCGTTCGAGCAAACCATCGCACGCGAAAACTGTGATCTGGCGCTGGCGATCGAGAATATTGACATCGGCGGGCCGTCAATGTTGCGGGCCGCCGCCAAGAATCACGGTGCCGTGACGGTGATTGTGGACCACGCGGACTACGCTGTCGTGCTCGACACGATGAAAAATGGGGATGGGGGGCTCAACGCTGCCGAGCGTTTTCGCCTGGCGGTTAAGGCGTTCGAGCATACCGCCCGTTATGATGGCATCGTGGCGAACTACTTGAGCCGCTGGCAGCTTGACGAGCGCGGTGAAGCCGTCCAGGTCGAGTTCGGGCACAGCTACAGCGTGCAATTTATCAAGGCGCAAGACATGCGCTATGGCGAGAACCCGCACCAGAAGGCCGCGTTCTATGTCGAGCAACCGACTCCGGCGGGAAGCGTTGCCGCCGCGAGGCAACTCCAAGGTAAAGAGCTTTCCTTCAACAACATCGCCGATACTGATGCAGCGATCGAGTGCGTCAGCCTGTTCGCTGAACCTGCCTGCGTGATCGTCAAGCATGCCAATCCCTGTGGCGTTGCCAGTGCCGATGACATCAAGGACGCCTACGATAAGGCTTACCAGACCGACCCCACGTCGGCGTTCGGCGGCATTATCGCGTTCAACCGCGCGCTCGATGGAGAGACGGCGCATGCCATCATCGAACGACAGTTTGTCGAAGTGATTGCCGCGCCAGCGGTTGAACAGGACGCAAGCGACGTGCTGGCGACCAAGCAGGGGGTGCGCGTACTGGAATGTGGCAGCCGTAGAGTGGAGGAGCCGGCTGGCCTTGAGTTCAAACGGGTGGTCGGTGGCCTGCTGTTACAGGAGCGCGACACCGGCATGGTCGATCGTGGCGAGCTGCAGATCGTCACTCAGCGCGCGCCGGACGACAAGGAGCTCGAGGACCTGCTGTTCGCCTGGAGGGTGGTCAAGTTCGTCAAGTCGAATGCCATCGTGTACGCGCGCAATGGCCAGACCGTTGGCATTGGCGCCGGCCAGATGAGTCGCGTGATCAGCGCCCGCATCGCTGCCATGAAGGCGACCGACGTTGGGCTCGAGGTCCGAGGCGCGGTAATGGCATCCGATGCGTTTTTTCCTTTTCGCGATGGATTGGACCAGGCCGCCGAGGTGGGCATCACGGCGGTTATCCAGCCGGGCGGGTCGATGCGCGACCAGGAAGTAATCGCAGCCGCCGATGAGCACGGCATCGCCATGGTGTTCACCGGCATGCGCCATTTCAGGCACTAGCAGAATGCTGAAAAAGTCGGTCCATGACTTTTTGACTCGCCACATCCTTGTGGCTCGCGCCTGCGGCGTCGCTTTGCGATCCCATTGCGCTCCCGGCGCAATTGGTCAGCTCGCAAAGCAAAAAGTGCGATTTTTGCTTTGTTCCGTTTTTCGAACACTTGCGTGTTCGAAAAATGTGCGGTACCTCCTTGTACCGTTCTAACAGGCTGCTGAAAGCAGTTTTTCAGCAGCCTGTTAGGCTCAAGGTACAAGTAGTAATTTACACGCAACAACAGAGCGCTTTGCTCCGGATTTTCTTGCTACTTGATACTTGTTGCTGGTTACTGGCATTGTCATGAAGGTACTGATGGTCGGAGGAGGCGGTAGGGAGCACGCGCTCGCCTGGAAGGCGGCGCAATCGCCCAGGGTGGAAAAGATCTACGTCGCGCCCGGCAACGCCGGCACCGCGCGTGAGCACAAGACCGAAAACGTAGCCATCGGCGCGCAGGACACCGACGCTCTGCTGCGTTTCGCTCGCAGCCAGCAGATCGAGCTGACGATCGTGGGCCCCGAGGCCCCGCTGGTGGCGGGTATCGTCGATGCGTTTGGCGCATCGGGGCTGGCTTGCTTCGGGCCGACGAAAGCCGCCGCCGCCCTCGAGGGGTCCAAGGCCTTTACCAAGGACTTCCTCGCACGCCACCGAATTCCCACCGCCGAGTATGCGAGCTTCACCAATATCGACGAGGCCGCCGCCTACATTGCGGCACGGGGCGCCCCCATTGTGGTCAAGGCCGACGGGCTTGCGGCCGGCAAGGGCGTCATTCTGGCGCAATCGGTCGAAGAGGCGGTTGCCGCCGCGCGCGGCATGCTCTGCGCAGACGCCTTTGGTGAGGCGGGACGGCGGGTGGTCGTCGAAGAGTACCTGCAGGGCGAAGAGGCAAGCTTCATTGTCATGGTAGACGGAAAGCACGTACTGCCGATGGCCACGTCACAGGATCATAAGGCCCGCGATGACGGCGACCGCGGACCCAATACCGGTGGTATGGGTGCTTACTCGCCGGTTCCCGTGGTGTCAGCGCAGATCGAGGCACGCGTAATGGCCGAGGTCATCGAACCGACCGTGCGCGGGATGGCGGCCGAAGGCCGGTTGTACACCGGCTTTCTTTACGCAGGCTTGATGATCGCGCCCGATGGCACGCCACAGGTGCTCGAATACAACTGCCGTTTCGGTGACCCGGAGACACAGCCGATATTACTGCGGCTCAAATCCGATCTTATCGAGCTGGTCGAGGCGGCTCTCGCCGAGCGGCTCGATACGATCGAGGTCCAGTGGGACCCACGGGTCGCATTAGGAGTGGTCATGGCAGCCGGGGGTTACCCCGGCGACTACCACATCGGTGATCCGATCACGGGGTTGCCGCCGGAACCGGCCGCGGACTACAAGGTCTTTCACGCCGCTACGGCTGAGCGCGACGGGGAGATCGTCACCAACGGCGGCCGCGTATTGTGTGTTACCAGCCTTGGGGATACGGTGCGCGCGGCACAGGCGCGCGCATACGAGCTGGTTCAACGGATTCGCTGGCAGGACGTATACTATCGCCACGACATCGGTTATCGTGCGATCGCCCGCGAGACTGCGTAAGCGGCGATCGCGCTGGGGCGTGGTGTCACGCGGCCACAACCGCCCATAAATTATCGCAAGGCAACTTCTGAGAGACAGTTATGGCCAACCCCTTCGTCGCCGTCATGATGGGTTCCGATTCCGATCTCGGGACCATGCAAGCCGCGTTCGATATTCTCGATAAGCTTGGCATCGCCTATGAAGTAAAGATCGCCTCGGCTCATCGCACTCCTGAGGCGACCCATGCCTACGTTAAGGAAGCTGACGGTCGTGGGTGCGCGGTATTCATCGCAGCCGCGGGCCTGGCCAATCATCTGTCCGGGACCGTGGCGGCACTGACGATCAAACCCGTGATCGGTGTGCCCATGGCGACGGGCCCGTTGCAGGGCCAGGATGCGCTGCTATCTACTGTGCAGATGCCGGGCGGAATCCCGGTTGCCTGTGTGGCGATCGGCGCGACCGGCGCCAAAAATGCGGCCTTTCTGGCCGCCGAAATCCTGGCGTTGTCCGACCCCGAGATCGCAGAGCGCCTCGCGGCCGAGCGCAAGGAGACGGCCGCGCAGATCATGGCGAAGGATGCCGCGATCGGGAAGAAGCTGGAGAACTGACAGCTGTTGTGCGCCCGAGAGCTTGCGCTGGCGGCCGCCGTCGTGCGCGACGGCGGCGTCGTCGGCTGTGCGACCGAGTCATGCTATGGCCTGGGGTGTGATCCGACATGCCGCTCGGCCGTGCTGCGGCTGCTGCGAATAAAAGGCCGGCCCGCTCAAAAAGGCTTGATCCTGATCGCGGCCAACGTCGAGCAGCTCGCCCCCTATGTCGCACATTTTCCCCGTAAGGTCCTCGCCAGCTGGCCCGGGCCGTACACCTGGGTGCTTGAGGCAACGGATAGCACTCCCGCCTGGATACGGGGCAAACATGCGCGTGTTGCGGTGCGCGTGACGGGCCACCCGCAAGCAGCCGCGCTTTGCCGCGCGGCGCGCATGGCCATTGTGTCCACCAGCGCAAACCACAGCGGCGAGAAGCCCGCGCGCAGCTACCGCGAGATCTTGCGCCGCCTTGGCGATGAGCTCAATTATGTGCTGCCGGGACACATTGGTAAGCTCAAGAACCCAACGCCGATAGCCGATGGGGTGAGCGGGAAGATTGTCCGAGCGAGTTAACGCGCTGTGAACGCAGGGGACAACACGCGGCCAGGGGTGAATCCTGTGTTGAGCTTTGATCGTCTTGATGTACGCTGTCGGCTGGAGCATTAATCGCCATAGCCCGGAGTGTTGTTGTGGACGCACCCGATGTCGATGCCGTTGAGAGCTACCTCGCAAGCCTGCAGGAGCGCATCACTACCGCGCTGGAACAGGTAGACGGTGGCGCTCGTTTTCGCGAGGACGCGTGGCAACGCTCCGAAGGCGGCGGCGGGCGCACGCGCGTGCTCACACAAGGGACGCTGTTCGAGCAAGCGGGCGTCAACTTTTCTTACGTTCATGGCCAGCGCCTGCCGCCGTCGGCCACCGCGCAGCGACCGGAGCTCGCAGGATGTGCCTTCCGCGCACTGGGCGTATCGTTGGTTATCCACCCGTTCAACCCCTATGTCCCGACCTCGCACTGCAATGTGCGTTTCTTTGTTGCCGACAAGCCGCAAGCGGCAGCCATCTGGTGGTTTGGCGGTGGCTTCGATCTCACCCCCTGCTACGGCTTTGAGGAAGACGTCATGCACTGGCACCGCAGCGCCAGGGCCGCCTGCGATGGTTTTGATCAGCGCTACTACGCCCGATTCAAGCAATGGTGCGATGAGTATTTTTTAATCAAGCATCGCGGCGAATCCAGGGGTGTTGGCGGGTTGTTCTTCGATGATCTGAACGAGAACGGCTTTGAGCATTGCTTCGGGTTCATGAAAAGTGTCGGCGATCACTTCCTGCCGGCCTATCTGCCGATCGTCGAGCGTCGCAAAGACATGCCGTACGGGGAGCGTGAACGCGAGTTTCAGCTCTATCGTCGCGGCCGCTACGTCGAGTTCAATCTGGTGTACGATCGCGGTACCTTGTTTGGCCTGCAGTCGGGCGGGCGCACCGAGTCCATTCTCATGTCACTGCCGCCGCGGGTGGCGTGGCGCTACAACTGGCGGCCCGAACCGGGCTCACCCGAGGCAAAGCTCTATGCGGATTTCCTGAAGCCTAAAGATTGGCTGGCGCTGAAACGCTAACGGCGCCGCCCGATCGCTCCCGGCGATTGATTACTACCGGGGTTTCGCCCCCGTACGACGGATGTATTGTGTCGCCTACCGGCGAGATATATCAGCCGGGTCTCGTCCCGGCAGACGAGGAACTTTGGTTTCGGCCAAAGTTCCCAAAGCCATCTGCGCCTGCGCCATCG
>VRUB01000272.1 GCA_019456345.1 Nitrospira sp.
GGCCGGTCGTCCAGGTCCCAGAAATCGTACCCGAGGATCTTACCTTTCGAGTCGCGTGCCAGGCGAGCGTTAAGCTCCGGCAAGAGATAGTTAACACCGGCATCGATCACCGCCACCGCCACGCCCCCCGGGTCTTCGCCGTCCGGCACGGCGGGATTCATCGGCTCGGTCACACCGGTTGGTGTCAGACTGCCGTCAAGGATTTGCAAAGCCTTGGCCTTTGACGTCTGGTCTTCATAGATCAGGCGACGGCCAAGCCGGATCGTACAGTCTGGCCCCGCGAGGGCCATGAGCTCCGGACGCCGACCAGTAGCCAACGAGCCCCGGTACTCGGCACTAACACGGCGCAGCTGACCCCGTGGGGCTATGCGCTCGAGGCGGATCTCACTGCCGTCGTTCCACACGAAGCGCCGGCGCCAGCCAATCACGGTCTCGCGTACGACGACCGGCGCGTCCTCTACGCCGGCAGCCGCGTCGAGCTTAGCCGCCATATGTTCCAGGTCCGCATGCGCGAGCCTGCAGCCAACCTCGATGGCCACGCGCAGCCGCGCCGTCGGTCCGCGGTCGCGCGGGGCTGGCTTTCCAGCCTCCAGCGGCAAACCAATTCCCGAAAGGAGTAGCGCCAGTCCGATCGCGGCCGTGTGTGCTCGAACGAGCTGCCTGGCGCCCGCGGTATGATACGTTGTGATCGCGGGCCTCACCGATTCGGCACGTGCAGTCATGATCGTTGCGACGCATTCGCTATCATGCGATTAACGGTAGCAATGATTAGGTTTATGTCTCGGCTCTGCCCGTAACTTTCCCAGCCAGTAATTTTCTGCGTGCCAGGGCTATTCGAACGTTCACATGCAGTTTCGCGCCACTTTGCCATAAATCGACCTATCCGACCAGCAAGTCTGCGAAGCTCTGCATTCCCAGGGCCGGCGAGAGCGGCGTGCATTCCCCGGAGAAGATGGGCACGATCGTTGATGACCTTATGACGACGAAGCCCGTGACCCTAAAGGAGGAAGATACGCTACAACGGGCGATTGAGCTGATGGACAAAAATCACACCAAGTGTTTGATCAATTCCGACACCGACAATCATGCAAGAGGCATCGTGTCACGCGCTGATTTGATAAGACTGTTCGCCATGAAATGATAGAACCACAGCTTGCAGGGAAACGTGAGCGTTGACAGACGTGGTTGAACATTTTCGCCACGCATCCATCGAAGAACACATCTAGCAGCTCTGACGGCTCAGGCGAACGGCATTTCCGTGTTCACACTGAATGGTGCTTTTCGAATGGTCCCGCTGGCGACATACCGAGCATTTATTTCCGAGACACGCCGTGAAACCCTGCGGCGCTACGCAATCGTGCTGCGCTTGCAGGACCGGGGCTCGCCATCCTGCGCTTCACTTTCCTGCTGCGCTTGGAAGACCGGGGCAGACCCTCCGTGGTCTGCCCGTTCGCCGGGCCAATCCCTGCGGCTGCGCACTCCCTGCTGCGCTTGGGCACCGGCCCAAGCCTTCCGTGGCTTGGGCGTTCGCCGGGACGAGCGTCCACCGGACACTCGCCTTATTCCGGCTCACCCACTGGACTGTTGTCTGTTTCCGGCTCACCCCGCTACGGTGGCAAGTCCGGGGTGCACCGTCCGTGGCGAACCCGCTCAGCGGGATAATCCCTGCGGCTGCGCACTCCCTGCTGCGCTTGGGCACCGGCCCAAGCCTTCCCTGGCTTGGGCGTTTGCCGGGACGAGCGTCCACCGGACACTCGCCTTGTGCCGGCTCACCCCCCGGAGCTTTATCTATATTCCGCCTCGCCCCTGGTTTTTTCAACTCGCAGCGCAAAAAGCGCGGTTTTTACTCTGCTCCACTATTCAAACACTTACGTGTTTGAAGAGTGTGCCGTGCTTCCCTGCACCGCGCTAGCAGCCTGCTAGGGCAGCGCTGTTCAGGAGATCGCCGACCCGACCACACGTACCGCTGACTAATCAATCAGCGGGGAGGCCTCGTTAACGGTTGATAGTTGATGCAGCCTCCACGGTGAGGCCGCGTCGTCGCGGCAAAGACCGAAAGGAAA
>VRUB01000273.1 GCA_019456345.1 Nitrospira sp.
GGCCTCGGCATAGATCGCTGTCGACTTGCCGTCGCCCTCACCGCGGATGCGCTCGGCCGTGCCATAGGCCTCGGCCAAAAGGATCTCGCGCCGCCGTTCCGCATCGGCCCGGATCTTTTCCGCCTCTTCGGCGCCCCGCGCACGGAACTCCTTGGCGATGCGGGCACGCTCCGCCACCATGCGCTGGTACACCGATTCGCTCACGTCTTCCGGTAGATCCACGCGCTTGATACGGATGTCCACGACCTCGATACCCAGGGCCGCCGCCTCTTCACCAGCCCGCTGACGGACGATATCCATGATTTCGTTGCGGTCGCCAGAGATCGTGTCACGCACCGTGCGCTTGCCGAACTCGGCCAGCAAATCACTTCTAACCCGCTGCTCGAGCCGTCTTCGTGCCTCGCTCTCTTGACCGCCGACCGAGACCCAGTACTTCAGCGTATCGCCGACACGCCACTTCACAAACCAGTCAACGATGACGTTCTTTTTCTCTTGTGTCAAAAACCGCTGTGGCGGCGCATCGAGCGTGAGAATCCTTGAATCGAAGAAGCGCACATTATCGATGAACGGCACCTTGAAGCGCAGCCCCGGCGTGTCGGCGGTACGGATAACCTTACCGAACCTGATAACAAGGGCCTTCTCGCGTTCATCGACCGTATACGCCAAAGACATGGGCGATCGCACGACGCCTATTGCGAACACAATCACGCCGACAACGACGAGCAACCCAATGAGTTTCGCTTGGCTCATTATTGCACCCCCCGCGTACGATCCGAGCGTGTGCGACCCCGGTCGAGGCCTGGTTGGGCCCCACCGGTCTCCGCCTCGGTGCCCGCCAGACCGCGGCTCTCGGGCGCGCTCCGCGCTCCCGCGGCCATGATCTTATCCAAGGGCAAATACAGGATATTGTTGCCACCCTTTTGATCTACAAAAACCTTGGTCGAGTTCGAGAGCACCTCTTCCATAGTCTCCAAATAAAGGCGCTCGCGCGTCACCTCCGGGGCCTTGGCAAACTCGGTGGCGATTTGCGTGAACCGGCGGGCATCGCCTTCGGCGCGCGCGATCACGCTGGCCTTGTAGCCCTCGCCTTCCTGCACCAGTCGCGCCGCCTTACCGCGCGCGCGCGGGAGTATGTCGTTGGAGTACGCCTGCGCCTCGTTCTTAAAACGCTGCTCGTCCTCGCGCGCCTTCACCGCGTCATCAAAGGCAGCCTTAACCTGCTCGGGAGGCTGCGCCTTCTGCATCTTGGCCGTCGTAATAAAGATACCGGTGTCGTAGCGATCGAGGATCTTCTGCAGCACGACCTGCGTCTTGTTGGCCACATCGGCACGCCCTTCCGTTATGACGAAGTCAAGCTTGCTCTGGCCAACGATCTCGCGAATCGCCGACTCGGTCGCCTGGCCGATCGTGATCTCAGGGTCCTTGACGTTAAACAGATAATCGGCCGCGTTAGCGATTCTGTATTGCACGGCAAACTCGATGTCGACAATGTTCTCGTCCTCGGTCAACATCAACGCCTCTTTGGGCCTACGGCTGACGCGTCCGGTGCGCTGATCACTGCGGTAACCCACCTCCATCTGGAACACATTCTGTACGTCCACCTTCTCGACGCTCTCGATCGGGAACGGAACGCGCCAGTGCAAACCCGCTTCAGTGACTTCCTGGAGCTTGCCGAAACGCAAGACCACTCCGCGCTCAGCCTGCTTGACGATATACAAACCACTGAGCAGCCAGAGAGCCACCAATCCCGTCACAATCACACCCAACCCTATGCCACCGGCCTTGAAGATGCCGATGCCACGACCACCACCGCCACCGCCCTTGCCACCGCCGAACAACCCGCTGAGCTTGTTCTGGATGTTGCGAACGATCTCATCGAGATCGGGTGGACCTTGTTGACCTCCCCGTTTCGGTCCCCAAGGATCTCTGTTCCCGGAGTTGCCGTTACCAGGTTTGTTCCAGGCCATAATCTTCTCCTGTCGATAGACCGAGATGCGATACCAACGCCGCATTCTAGGGTTATGAGCCGGTAGGGGCAAGGACAAGCCCGGAATCGGTC
>VRUB01000071.1 GCA_019456345.1 Nitrospira sp.
AGGCTCCGGGGTGAGCCGGAGAAAGACAATAGTCCGGTGGGTGAGGCGGCAGCAGACGAGTGTCCGGTGGACGCTCGTCCCGGCGAACGCCCGAGCCATGGGTGAACCGGGGCATTGCAAAGGGTCCAGTGGACCCTTTGCCCGGTGAACGGGCGTGCCACGGACGGCACGCCCTGGTCTTTCGAGCAAAGCAGGACAGCGAGAGCGAAGAAAGGCTTGGGCCGGTGCCCAGGCGAGGCGAGGACAGCGACGCGCAGGCGCGCCCCGGTCCTGCAAGCGCAGCACGATTGCGCAGCCGCCGCAGGGTTTCACGGCGTGTCTCAGCAACAAATGCTCAGTACACGTCTGGACCGGAGCTCATTTGAAAAGCACCTTCCAGTGGTGGGGGGCATCAGGAGAGCAGGCCTAGGCTTGTCGCTGCTATCGGTCCACTTGTATCTTGTACAGTGATACTTGAACGGGCACGCCGTCGAGTGCGGGCGTTCCCTATACAAAACGTGGCCGGCCAGGCCGGTCGGCACGATAGCGAGAGTCGATGTTGTCCCCAGAGAAAATAATCGAAATCAAGAATGCTACCGTGTATCGTGGCAACACTAAGGTATTCGAGAACTTATCATTGGAGATCGAACGGGGCAGCAACACCGCTATCATCGGCCCCAACGGTGCTGGCAAGACCACGTTGTTGAAGCTGCTGTCGCGCGAGCTTTATCCGGTACAACGAGACGGCTGCTATGTCCGCATTCTGGGGCGAGACGGCTGGAATGTATGGGATCTGCGGTCCCAGCTCGGCATCGTCAGCCACGACCTGCAACACCAGTACGCCGGTCACGCACGCGGCCTCGAGGTTGTCCTGTCGGGCTTTTACGCCAGCATCGGTACCTACAGCTACCAGCAGTTCGGTCCGGACCAGGTGCAGCGCGCGCAACAAATCATGGTCACACTGGGCATCACCGAGCTCAAAGACAAGCTTTTCGCCACCATGTCGACCGGCGAGCAGCGCCGCTGCCTGCTTGGCCGCGCGTTGATCAACGAACCCCATACCCTAGTGCTTGACGAACCTACGACCAGCCTCGACCTCAAGGCCACCTTCACCTATCTGAAGATCATCCGAAAGCTCATGCGAGAGGGCAGGACCGTCGTTCTCATCACCCATCATCTGCACGACATCCCCCCGGAGGTTACACAGGTGATATTGCTCAAGGGCGGCAAGGTCGCGACCACAGGTGAGAAGCAGCAGGTGCTGACCGATGATAACCTGAGCCATCTCTTCGACACGCCAATCAGGCTGGTCACTGAAGATGGCTATTACCACGCGATCCCTGCCGATACGTCAGCACGGCCGGCATCATAGGCATCGTCAGCTTCTCCTCAGTACGGTCACCGCAAGGCGCGGAACCTTGGCGATGCAAAAAAACACCCGCCCAAAGGGGGCGGCACAGAGACATCACGGCTTGGTAGTTCGCCGCCAGCCCATGCCCTGGAGGCGCGAAAAGGTTAAAGTTACCCCCTTGGTCCGACACCGAGTTGTGGGCAAGCGCCGTCCAACGCCATGCCAGCCAACCTGACACCGGAATACAAGGCGGCCGAGGCCGCTTTCAGGAGGGCAAGCGATCCCAAGGAGCGCCTGTCTTGCCTGCGCGAGATGTTGCGTGCGATCCCCAAGCACAAGGGCACCGAGCACCTGCAAGCGGACATCAAGACCCGGATCAAGCAATTGACCGACGAGCTCGCCGGGCCGAAGAAAGGTGGCGCCCGCGGCGGGCCTCCGACCGTCATTCGCCCGGAGGGTGCAGCCCAGATCGCGCTGATCGGCCCACCAAATACGGGCAAGTCCACGCTGCACGCCAAGCTGACCGGTTCCAACGCCCATATCGGCCCCTATGCTTTCACCACGCAGTTTCCACAGCCAGGGATGTTGCCCTACGAGGACATCCACTTCCAGCTGGTCGATCTGCCTCCGGTCTCTTCCGAGCACCCAGTCCCATGGCTGGGCAATGCATTGCAGCCGGCCGATGCGTGCCTGCTGGTGGTGGATCTGGGCGATCCCGGCTGCGTCGAACAGGTGATGGCGCTTCACGAGATTTTGGCGGCAAAGCGCGTGACCCTAACCGAGAGATGGGATGACGTGCCGGTGGACGAAGCGAGCGAGAACGACCTCCCCGACCCCTTCGCCATTCATCTACCGACGTCTATGGTTGCAATCAAGGCGGATCAATTCCCGGAATTGCACCAAGAGCTTCAGGTGTTCCAGGAACTCACCGGCCTGCGCTACCCCGTGATCGCAGTGTCCGCGACCCAAGGCACAGGCCTGAAGCAGATCGCGCCGTGGCTTTTTCGCCACCTCGGGATCGTGCGTGTGTACACCAAGGCACCCGGGCGGCCGCCGGACAAGGACAAGCCCTTTACGGTGCGCCGCGGACAGACGGTCAACGACGTGGCCATACTGGTGCACAAGGACTTCGCCCAGTCACTGAAGTACGCCCGGCTGTGGGGTGGCGGCGAGTTCGACGGCCAGCAGGTAGGCCGCGGCCATCGCGTCGCCGACGGCGATATTCTCGAGCTGCACGCTTGAGGAAGATTACTGCGAGAGTTGACCGTAACCCAGAACCCTGCGGGTCGTGTCTATTTACGTTTGCCGAATGTGGCATCGATCTCCGCCACAAAAGGCTTGACCACCTTGATGTCGGAGCTCGATGCGTTGACATACGTGCGCATAGACTGCTTGGCTTGACCCATCATCTGCAACATCTGTTGTTTTTGTTCAGCCGTTAGATTCGAATTGTTTTGGACCTGGGAAATAGCCTGCTGCATTTGTGCGTCCATCTCGGGAGACTCCTGCTGCATCTTGTACGCACCGTAGGCCTTGAACACGCGTGTAACCGTTTCTGTCCAAATCTCGGGGCCGGAAAACCCATGGCTCTTGATAATATTTAGATACTTGTTGTACATGACTTGGCTCTTAAGCGTCGCACCCACCTGCGTCATTTTTTCAAAGTCATAGGCCTTGTCTTTATCAACCTCCCTTTGCAGCTCTTTTACCGTGTCGATCACATTTCGAACATCTGCCTTCGTCAGCGGGGTTTGTTGTGCATAGGCAACGATCGAAAAAAGTACTGCCAGTGCCGCATACAAAAAAGGCGTAATCTTCAGCATCATAAACTCCTTGTGGTGGGCGAAGGCTGAAAGCCTTGAGGTCCCGGGTGCCTTGTAGGTTAACGCAGAAAGACAGAGGAAATCGAGTCCGCTGTGGACCTGGTGCCGCAGCCCGCTGCTAATCATCCAGGTATCGGCTGGGGCCAATAATGGTGCGCTGTCGCCGCTCGACGGCGATTCTCATTGGGATTGGCCTTTGACACTGACCGCCCCCGCGCGCCAGACACACCAAAGTACAGCGGCGCCTACTCCCTGAGCGGGCAGCGAGGCATGCACCCGCGGGTTAGGCTTTCAGCTCGCGACTCCGTAAATCACGTCGAGCACCACGCGCGTATCCCGGTTCAACAGAACGACATCCGCACCGATGGTCACGCGAACGTAACTCTGCGGCAACGGCGCCAGCTGCGCCTCGAGATCCGCGGGTAAAATACGGCCCTGCAGGCCGGGCGGTAAGGTGTCGCGCTTCGCCAGACCCGGTGGCAGATCGCCGCCCCGTTTCGCCAGTCCTGGTGGGGCTTTTTTCTTTTTTTGGCCTTTGCGACCGCGATAATAATCGTAAATCACCTGACGATCGCGATTACTGAAGATCACGTCGATCGTGGCTTTTTCGTCCGTGAAGACCACGCGACCGGAGGTCGCGACATAGCTCGCACAGCCCGAGCTGAGCACCAGGATTAACCCTGACATTAGAAACGTGCCTACGCGCATACTTATTCTCCATGTAACGCTTTATCAGGCCACCGGAAAAAATTTTCTGGAACCTAGTAATTAATGTTTATAGTCCGTCAGCCGGAAAATACTAGTCCACTCCGGGCGACAACGATCCTCTGAACAGGCGTCGGCATCCACGCGTTGCTGAAACGGCGTTAACCGCCCACGGCAGGCGTTTGCCTCGTCATTTCACCGCCTCGACGGTCAGCACGGGACGGCACGTTGGTTGGCATTGATATGCGGCCTCAATGTTACTAATGTTGCAAGCGGGAGGAAGCGACAAATCGCATGTTATCAATAACACGAAAGCTCGTGACGGGGATGATTCTGGGCCTTGTAGTCATAGCGGTCTTTCTCGTCACGATGACCGCGCGCGCCCAGCAGTTAACCGCAGATTCGCCGGGCAACGCTGCTGCCGCGCCAGCTGCGTCGGCGCCGTTGCCTGCCTTGCCGGCAGCGTACGTTCCCGCCTCGCAGATTGTACGCTACAGCAATCCCAACAAGCTTTTCCTGCGCTCCTCCGTAGCTTTAATCATGGATGAACGCGAAGGCGTGATTCTTCACGGACGCAACATCGATCGGCCGCGCCCCATCGCCTCCCTCACCAAGCTCATGACCGCGCTGGTCATCTTGGACACCCGGCTACCGCTTGACGAAACAATCGAGATTACGCGCGCCGACCGCGATCGCTTGCGAGGCACAAAATCGCGGCTGCACTACGGCACCGTCCTTACGCGCCACGACGCACTGCTCGTGGCCCTGGCCGCTTCGGACAATCGTGCCGCCGCCGCCCTTGCGCGCACCTACCCGCACGGTCGCACAGCGATGATCGCGGCTATGAACGGGATGGCCAAAAAGCTTGGCATGACGACGAGCCGGTTCGCCGACGCCTCCGGGCTACACAGCGGCAACGTCGCGAGTGCACGCGACCTGGCAAAACTAATCGCTGCCACTCGCGATTATCCCCTGATTCGCATGATGTCGACGAACCGCTCCTTTCGCGTCACCGACTGGCAAACGGGGTTGGAGATTGCGTTTCGAAATACCAACTCCTTGGTGTGGAAGGACTACTGGAGCATCGAGTTGAGCAAGACCGGCTACACTGCTGACGCCGGCAACTGCCTGCTCATGCGAGCCACGATCGCTAACCGGCCGCTCGTAATCGTATTGCTCAACTCCTGGGGCAAACTAAGTAAGTACGGTGATTCGAACCGCATCCGAAAATGGCTGCTCGGCACGGAGCGAAAGATCCAAACACTCCGCAACACCGCCGCCAGCACCTAGCCCACCCGCTCCTCGCCTGATTGAAAGGTGGGAACGGCGCCTCCCGGCACATCGAATGCGGGGCGGAAGTCGTCTCAGTATTACCGCGATATCGCTGTGCCCTTAGCTCGGTGTGACTGGAAAATCAGCCGGTGGCAGTTGCAAAAAATAGCCCTGTTCCTGCAGCGCACGGCGGACCTCAGCAGGGTCCGCGTGTGCCAACGTGCGCTGCGGCGTCAGCTCGAGCGTCATTACGAGCTCGATGCGCCCCAGCATGTCCAGCAGAGCCTTCGGTACGCGGGCCAAATCGTGCCCTGCCGACACGTATAGATAGGTATTTGCACGTTTGTGCGACTTGTAGATTGCGCATTTCATGGTCTATGAGAAAATCTTACAAGCCGTAGGCGCATCCAGCCTACGGCTCGTTTGCGCTGAAACGCCAGGATTCATCTTGATTTACCGATCACTGCAACTCTCTATCATGGTTTGGGCATTACTAAGGACTGTCATTGCCGCGAGTCTGCTCGCGCCAGCGGCGCTGCAGGTGCAAGCGGGGCTGCGCGTCGAGGTCAGGCCAACCGCCTCTCTCGGCGTGCGCATCGCCGATGTCGACCAGGCCGCGATGAAACGGCTCAAGCTCCCGCAAGAGCGAGGCGTGCTCATCACCGCCGTGGAAGACAACGCCCCCGCCAAACAAGCCGGGCTGCACGCTGATGACGTGCTCTGGCGCTTCCGTGGAGAAGAGCTCTACAGCGTCACACAGCTGCGCCGGCTGGTGCACGAGACACCGCCCGGCCGCAGCGTTCACATTGACTTCTACCGCGCCGGTGTGCTCAAACGCGCCACTCTCGTGCTCGCTGCTGACGAGTCCCGGCAAGAGTTTACCCTGGATGTTCCCGGGTTTCGCTACAGCTTCCCGCACGACTTTTCGTTCGAGCCCTTCTTCGAGCGCAGGGGTCCGCGCCTGGGAATCACCGTGGTCGCGTTAACCGGGCAGCTGGCTGCGCATCTCGGAGCCCAAGGTGGGTTGCTGGTGACTGCGGTAGAGCCCGAGGGCCCGGCCGAACGCGCCGGCATTAAGGCAGGCGATGTCATCGAGCGGGTGGATGGACACCTGATCGACAACAAAGCGGACCTGCGCGAGGCTACTGCAGGCAAGACGATGATCAGCGTGGAGATCGTGCGTGACCGGAAACGGCGCAAGATTACCGTGCGCTTTGAAGCACAGCCACCCGGCGGATCGGCCGTTTAGCGTCAGCTAAGATTCATGGCGGCGCGAGCGCACCCGATACTTGTTCGCGTAATGCTTGCCCAAGATCTTGCGTGTCTGCGCCGCCAGCCGCCTGTTACGCGTGGCACGGAGCGTTCGCGGCTTTCTCTTCTGTTCCTTGGTGTCGCTGGAAATTGCTTTTTTCATGAGCGAATAAATTGGAAGGGCCAGCGATGCGGCGATGTGCGCCGGCAAGAACCTTGACAGGTACAATGGCCCCACTTCAGGCCCGACCGACATTCACATCGTTTTGGGTATGATAATAGTCGCTTTCCTCGGCAAACTCGTTTATCTCTTCCAGCATCTTACGCAACCGTTTTTCGGCCGTGTCGACCTCGCTGCAGGACTCGCAGTTGGGGTCGCCACACGGTTGGCGCGCGAAGAGCCAGAACTGCACGGCCCCGGCCAGCAGTCCGGATGCCACGTCCCAGTTGTCCGCGTCCTCATCCTGTTGCAACAAACGGTTTCCGAGCGCCACAGCTTCCTCGGCTGCTTGGTCGAACTCTGATATCTCGTGATCGTAGGTAGCCATCTTTTTGCCCACACCAGCGGTTGCCGTAAATTAATTAAGTATTCTACTGCAGGAGCCGTCCGGGCCCAATGAAAGAGGGCAACTATCGTTTGTGGGGCTCGGCCACGTACGCACAACCGCAGGTCACCAACGAAGACCTGTGGTGGGCGTCGATCAGGATGTCACGCACGATTACACTCAATGGTATCATCCCCATGCAGCGCACATCGCTGTGGTGATGCTCTCTTCCCGACACCGGAATGCCCTGCCATGAGCACAGATTCGATTCAGCATTACGTATTTCCACCTCCACCGATGCCGTCTCTGCCGGTGACCGGGCGCGACGAGGTGATTCCCATCCGGCGTATCTACTGTGTGGGGCGCAACTACGCGGCGCACGCCGTGGAGATGGGGTCAGATCCTGATCGTGAGCCGCCGTTTTTCTTTGCCAAGCCCGCCGATGCGATCGTTGCCGGCGGCGGCAAGATTCCTTATCCGCCCCTTACCGAGGACCTGCAGCACGAGATGGAGCTCGTGGTCGTTCTGGGTTCGGGTGGACGCGACATTCCGATGGAACAAGCGTTCGATCATGTATTCGGTTACGCTGCCGGCCTCGACATGACCCGCCGCGACCTCCAGGCCGAGGCCAAGAAGACGGGCCGCCCGTGGGACATGGGCAAAGGTTTTGATTACTCCGCGCCGTGCTCACCGGTCAGGCCGGCCAGCGAGATCGGCCACCCCGCTGAAGGCGCCATCTGGCTGAAAGTGAACGGCGCGACGCGGCAGTCCGGTGATTTGAACCAGCAGATCTGGAAGGTGGAGGAGGCGATCGCTTATCTATCGCGGTTCGTGGCGCTGGCCGCAGGCGATCTGATCTTCACCGGCACGCCGGCGGGTGTAGGCCCTGTCGTGCGTGGCGACCGCCTTGAAGGGCACATCGACCGTGTTGGCGATATTTCCGTGCTGGTTGAGTGAGAACGTCGGTTCGCCGGATCGGCGCCGCGATCCTTGTCTGGCCCTGGCGTTTCTAGATAGGCCGACACAGAAGGCAAACAGAGAATCGATGACGCACGTCCGGCGCGTGCACTGACTTACATTTCATTAGAGGGACTGCGGTGAGTGCCAGGATTATGTCTCCGGGTTACCTACAGATTGATCGAGAAGAACGCCCGCAGGGATCGATTTACCGGCTGACGGTAGCACGGCCGGAGCGGCTCAACGTCGTTGATTCCACGATCTTGAATGATCTGAAGTCGGCATTGGCGCAGATTGCTGCCGAGGAGCGTGCCCGGGTGGTCGTGCTGTGCGGAGCGGGCACCAAGGCCTGGATTGCGGGCGCCGACATCCACGATATGGTCAATCTTGATCCGCAAAGCGCCGTTGATTTCATACAACGGTTGCACCGCGTATGTGCGGCGATTCGCGAGCTGCCGGTACCGGTGCTGGCGCGCATCGACGGCTATTGTCTCGGGGCGGGTCTGGAGCTCGCCGCGAGCTGCGATCTGCGCGTGGCCTCGACCGACAGCCATTTCGGCATGCCCGAGGTCCAGCTCGGTATTCCGTCGGTGATCGAGGCGGCGCTGCTGCCACGGCTCATCGGCGCCGGGCGGGCGCGTGATCTGGTGTTAACGGGGCGAGTGCTCAGCGCCGACGAGGCACTCTCCTGGGGCCTGATTGAAGCGCTTGTCCCGCGCGCAGGGCTCGATGCGCTGGTCGAGGAGCGGGTCGGGCAGATTCTCAGCGCCGGACCGCGCGCGATCCGCCAGCAAAAGATCCTGTGCCACCAGTGGGAAGAGCTGCCACTGGCCGAGGCGATCGAGGAAAGCATCACGGTGTTTTGCAGTGCCTTCGAGAGCGACGAGCCGCGCACCAGAATGGAACAGTTCCTGCGCAAGCGCAAACGGAGCTAGCGCCATCCGTTGTGCAGCCGTCAAATCGCGATCAGAGTAGGGCCCGGGGGGCAGCTACGGAAGCCATCAGCGGCGCGCGGAGGGCTGGAACACGAAACCGCTGTGGGTCGGCGGCGTCTTGGGGGCAGGAGCGGCCCGTGGCGCGGCGTAAAAAACGAGGTGGCCTTTTTCCTGCTTCGACATAAACGGCCGGTTGACACGCACGCCCGTACCCTTGGCCTCGGCCTCGCGCCGGGCCCCGTGCAGCTGCTCGGCGAGCTTTTGGTCCCACGGAAGCACGTACGATCGGGGCTCCTCGAGCCCGTCTACCTTCAACCAGAGGTAAATGCTCTTGCCCTCACGAAGATCAGCGCCAATGACGACCGCTTCAGACAGGTCGCGTTGCGCCCACTCAAGGGCGATCGGCTTGGGCCGGCTCAACAGCTCGACCAGACTGAAGTAAGCGGTCGGCAGCAACAGCGCGGCAACGGTGATCGCGCACACCTTGATCCAGAACGGCCGTGGGGACCAGATACTGATGGCGGCGAGGCTAGAAGCCAGCCCCAGCAACACAACGAACAGATAGAAGGCTTGACTCATAAGTGGCGTACCGTGCGCAGCATCCGAGGCAAATTGTGCACACTGCCGCTGACCAATTGTCCTTTGTCATCAAGCCTGAAGCGCACGGCGGTGAGCTCATCGCCTTCATGGGCGATGTTGAGCTTGGTCGAAAGGATCTGGATTGCGGATTCACCCACCGATTTTTTCACGCTGACCACAACCGTAGTAGGGACCGGGTAGATACCCGCTTCGTTCCGGTACAGGTGAACGTTGACGATATACTCACCTTCCGGCACCCCCCGGCTGTAGGAGAACTCGTAGTTGAGCCCGGTCAAATCGGCCGTGTAGCCGAGATCATCGCGCAGCAAGTTGAAGAACGCGCCGCCCTTGTTGGAGTAGCCCACCGGCACATCGCCCGGCGCCTGTACCCACAGATCCACGTCGGCATCCAGGTCATCCGGCCAGCGGATCTCGACAATGACATTGCCAGGACTGCGTAACGTGTCTTTAGGGGTCGCGCGTGGATTCAGGTGCGGCAACAGCAGCAGCACCAGCATGACGAAGCCGGCCAGCGCCAGCATGATGACGTCGCGAAATACGGTGGCACCGCTTTCGTCGTCAAATAGGTCAATTTCGCGCATGCTCTTCCGTAAGCTCCATGATCCCGGCGATCAACTTCACCGTGCCGCCAGCCAGCAGCTGGTGGTTGGCCATCAGCCACACATTGAGGATCGCTCCGATCAGCGTCGTGTATAGTGCAGTCGACATTCCGCTGATCAGGGTCGACACCATCGGACCGATGGCGTTGATGTCCGAGGCATGCTCCGGGTCAACGCCCGACAACGCGATGATAAAACCGAGCACCGTGCCGATGAGCCCAAAGATCACCAAGCTGTTGGCAATATGGCGAACGATGGCAATGCGGTGCGCAAGCCGCAAGCGTAACGCACCGATGATGTTTCTGCGGTTGTCGGGTTTGCGAACCAGCAACGGCGCCAGCTCATGCACAGCGTTCGCTTGCGTATCGCATGCCCGCACACCATTAAGCTCCTGGCTCGTCTGCCAGACTCGCCGCGCGCAAATGGCCAGCCCGGCGACGAACACGAAAAAGATGACCACGGACAGATAGGTGCGGTCGGCCGCGATCGCCATGTCGACCAGGCCCTGAATATAGGCTGCGCCCAGCAGCGCAAAGCCCACCAGGTTGAGTAACGCAAATCGGAGAACCAGGAGATACTGGTACGGATCCCGCGAGCGGAATCGTACCTTTGCGAGCAGCTGCGCCAGGCGTCCGCGCATCGTGACAGCTTCCGCCGAGGTCTCGGCCGTGGCGGTCACGGTCTCTAAAAGCGGCGTCGGCGAGACCTCGCCCGCGCGATCGGCGGCGTGAGTCTGAGTTTGGTCCTTACAACGCTGCGGGGGCCTCTCAGCCGCCGCGGATTCCATGGGCCTCCTCGTCTCGTCCCGCGTGTGGACGCTCTTCATGATGAGGCACCTCTCTTTGGCTGTATGTACTGGGCATTCCACTGCAATTCGCATGCCACACTGTATCGGCGCTAAAAAATAGTATTTGCTAAACAGGGAGTTATCGTGCAGCGACAATCCAGGCCGATCGCCTTGCAGAGCGGATATTAGCGCGGCAGGCCCTGTGAGCTGGGGTGAACGCCAGGTCTTGGTACCGCCTATGTTGCCGTGCACCACGGATTCCGAGACCCGCTTTGACCGCGTATGGCCGTGTTTCCCGCGATCATGCCGGCGGGCCCACTCCGGGCGCCAGGCGATTTCAGTGATTCAAAAAGTCAGGCGAGTAACAACGCGCCAGCTCCGATTGCACGCACTCAATCATCGCCTCAGCGGCGGCGGCGCCGACCACGAAACGGCAACGGCTGACCCTGTGCGCACTCGGATGAATTACGTGGCTGGGCCGCTATTGGCGTCCATCGTCCACCACCAGCAATCTCGCCCGTTGACGGCAACAGCAGATCACGCAACAAGCCACTTCCATCGCTGTTGTGGTGTCGCTAAACTGCGCGAGGCCCAATTGGAGCTTTTCGACTCTTCTTACAGATACCCAGATTGACGCGCGCGGGCACAGAGCATCGTTGCCACCCATCTGCGCAAGACACGGGGGATCGCCATGCAAGTCCAGCTCACTCTACGCCTATACGAAGAGCTGAATGACTATATCCCACCTGACAAAAGAAAGGTGTCGTTCGCACATGCCGTAGGTGATGGCAGCACAATTGAACATGTTATGCGCACCCTCGGCGTTCCGCTCGACGACATCGAGCTCGTTCTGGTAAACGGCGAGTCTGCTGATTTTTCCCATCGTCTGCACAATGGGGATCGCGTCAGTGTCTACCCGGTATTTGAGTCGCTCGACATCAGCTCGCGGCTGCGGCTGCGAGTTCGCCCCCTGCGCGAGCTCCGCTTCGTCGTCGCTGGCGATCTGAACAGATTAGCAAAAACCCTGCGGATGCTTGGTTTCGACACCCTCTACCGGAGCGACTGTACGGACGATGAGCTCGTTGCCTTGTCGAAAAAAGAGCGGCGCATCCTGTTGAGCCGAGACCACGCTCTCGCGCACGACAGCAGTCTGACCCATGCGTACCACGTACGCGCCAACACACCGCGCGAGCAGTTAACAGAAATCCTCAGTCGTTTCGATCTTCTTGACTCGCTCAACAAGCGCAAATCCCGGCCTCCTGATGTACCATAATGCCGCAAAGAGCGAATACCCTGCGAGGCGGGTGGCATCACGCGAGCCCTGAACTCATTCAAAAGTTAGCGACGGTGAAAAGCAAACAGACCTACGAACAGAAGTTCGACCGAATCGCGGAGCAGGTGCCGCTGGCCGCACTGCCGCAGGCGGAGCAGTCGTTTCTGCGCGAGAAATCTTGCCAGCACCGTTTCACACTGCAGGAGCTGCGGCAAGTCACGGAAATGGCGCTGGATCTCTCCACCTGGAAGGAAACCTCCATCATGGGGCTGTGGCCACACGACCTCCCACCTGGCTTGACCGGCAAGGCCGCCAGGGCACGCGTAATCGAACGCGTCCGGCAGCAATGGAATGCCCTGAAATGGAGTGCCAACCGTTATGACAGCTTCGGCCGGGCGGCCAAACCTGTATCCCAGAAAACTACGCTGCTGCAACGGGAAAAAGATAAGCTCGGGCTCGGCTACTGCCCCGTGGCTTCGCGCAGGACGCGTTGCTGTAATCTCATGACGTTGGACGCGGTCGAGAATTGCGGCTTCGGCTGCAGCTATTGCAGCATCCAGTCCTTCTATCACGGCAACAGGATCTATTTTGACCCCCGGTTCGCGGAAAAACTGGAGGCCCTGCAAATCGACCCGGGCCGCGTCTATCACATCGGCACCGGCCAGTCCTCGGATTCACTCATGTGGGGCAACAAGCACGGCGTCCTCGACGCCTTGACGAGCTTCGCCCGCAGACATCCGAATGTCATCCTGGAGATGAAGACCAAGTCCAGGAACGTGTCTTATTTTCTCAAGCATGACATACCGCGGAACATTATCTGCACCTGGTCGTTAAACACGCCGACCATCATCACCCACGAAGAACATCTGACCGCCTCGTTGCCCGAGCGCCTGGCGGCGGCGCGCAAGCTCGCCGACCGGGGCATCCTGATCGGCTTTCACTTCCACCCCATGGTCCATTACGAGCATTGGCGGCAGGACTACGGCGAGCTGTTCGAGGCTGTCCAGAGAAGCTTCGAGCCCGCCGAGGTCGCCCTGGTCTCCCTGGGCACGCTCACCTTCACCAAGCCGGTCATGCGGCAGATTCGCACGCGCCAGCTCAAGAGCAAGATCCTGCAAATGCCGCTGGTTGAGGCCGACGGCAAGCTCTCTTATCCGGAGGAGATCAAGCTCGACATGTTTCGCCATGCCTATCGCGAATTACAAAGCTGGCACGATAAGGTTTTCTTTTACCTGTGCATGGAAAACCACCGTCTGTGGAAACCGGTGTTCCGCTACGAGTATCCGTCCAACGAGGCCTTCGAGGCCGCCAGGCGCATCGCCGACGGCGCGCCGCTGGTGGCGCGCTGGCACAAGAAGTTCGCCCGCCGCCTGGCCGAGCCCGGGCCGCTGACGGCCGAGGAGTTGGACGAGGGTTACGCGTGCTACGGCACCGAGGACTTCGAGACCGGTACCAAGGCCTTCCTCGCCAAGACCAAGCCCGATT
>VRUB01000072.1 GCA_019456345.1 Nitrospira sp.
AGCTCGGCAACCGCTCCTGCGTTGCTCTAGCTCCTGCATCCCTGCAGTCGTCCTGCATCCCTGCAGTCGTCCTGCGTTCCTGCAGTCGTCCTCCATCCCTGGAGTCGTGCCCGCGTCTACGGCGTTGCGCTCAGAAAACGTGCTCAACGTAGTGTAAGCTACGCCTCCGCGCATTTTCGCTCGCGCGCCTTGTAGCCACAGCCATCTCCGCGCCCTCGCGACGATACCCGGTGAGAAATGCGGGCTAGTAGTTTGTCTTCACTGTGATTTTTGCGGTCTCTGCGGTCGGTTCAGGCAAACTCCGGGTCTAATCCGATAAGCTACCGAGCTGCTCCGCCTGTGCGCGCAGCTTGAACTTCTGGACCTTGCCGGTGGAGGTCTTCGGCAAAGCGCTGAAGACGATAGTTTTCGGCGCCTTGAAATGAGCGATATTCTCGCGGCAGAAGGCGATGATTTCTTCCGCCTTCACGTTGCCGGCCGATTCTTTCAGGGTCACGAAGGCGCAGGGCGTCTCGCCCCATTTATTATCGGGCCGCGCCACCACCGCCGCTTCCAGCACCGCGGGGTGGCGGTAGAGCACGTCCTCGACCTCGATGGAGGAAATGTTCTCGCCGCCCGAGATGATGATGTCCTTCGACCGGTCCTTGAGCTTGATGTAGCCGTCGGGCTCCATCACCCCCAGGTCGCCCGAATGGAACCAGCTACCGGCCAGCGCCTTGCGGGTCGCCTTTTCATTCTTGAGATAGCCCTTCATCACGATATTTCCCTGGAACATAACCTCGCCCATGGTCTCCCCATCGGCAGGGACCGGGGTCATGGTATCGGGATCGATGACTTGCAAGCCTTCCAGCACGTGGTAACGCACACCCTGGCGCGCCTTCAGTCTTGCCTGTTCATCCGCAGGCCGCTCGTTCCATTTGTCCTTCCAGGCGCACACCACAGCGGGGCCATAGGTCTCGGTCAGCCCGTAGACGTGGGTCATGTGGAAACCCGCCCGCTCCATCGCCGCCAGTACGGAGGCCGGTGGCGCCGCCGCCGCCGTCATCACCTCGACGGTATGTTCAAACGCGCGCCGTTCCTCGGGCCTGGCATTGATGACGAAATTCAGCACGATCGGGGCGCCGCAGAAATGGGTGACCCGGTGCTCGGCGATGGCATCGTAAATACCTTTGGCATCAACCTTGCGCAGGCACACGCTTGTCCCCGCAAGCAAGGCCAGCGTCCACGGAAAACACCAGCCGTTGCAATGGAACATAGGCAGGGTCCACAAGTAAATCGGTTTCTGCCCCATGTTCCACGCAAGTATGTTACCGATCGCATTGAGGTAGGCGCCCCGGTGATGGTAGACCACTCCCTTCGGATCGCCGGTGGTGCCGGAGGTGTAGTTCAGCGAGATTGCCTGCCACTCGTCCTGCGGCAACGTCCAGGAGAAATCGGGATCACCGCTATCGAGCAGGGCCTCGTAAGTCGTCTCGCCCAATAAATCTCCGCCGGCGGCAAGCGGGTCGTCAATATCAATGACCAGTGGCTTGCGCTTCACCCTGTTAAGCGCGTCGCCGATTACGCCGGAGAACTCCCTGTCGGCGATCAATATCTTGGCCCCACCGTGGTCCAGTATGAACGCTAGCGTGCTCGCGTCGAGTCGTACGTTTAGCGCATTCAGCACCGCACCGATCATCGGTACGCCGAAGTGGGCCTCGAAGATGGCAGGGATGTTCGGGGCCATTACAGCCACCGTATCGCCGGAGCCGATGCCCCGATCACGGAGCGCCGAGGCAAGCCGCCGGCAGCGGATATAAGTCTCCGCCCACGTAAAGCGTTGCTCGCCGTGGATGACCGATATGCGCTCGGGATAGACCGAGGCCGCGCGGCGAATGAAACTCAGCGGCGACAACGGCGTGTAGTTGGCCGCTACCTTATCGAGCCCCAACTCATACTGATTGGGAGTCCCCTCGACGTCGTTCATGGTGCCTGTGTCGCGGCGAATGCTTACGCGATGCGGCTTAACGCCCACGCCACACTGGGTCGCGTTTCTCGACGAAGGCATCGATGCCTTCGGCGACGTCCTCCGCCATCATGTTGTCTACCATCACCTCGCAGGCGTAATCGTAGGCGGACTCGAGCTGTTGGTCGATCTGACGGTAAAACATCTGCTTGCCTGTGCGTACCGCCACCGGTGACCGGTCAACGATATGACTCGCGAGTGCGAGCACTTCCTTATCGAGGGACTCGGGCTCGACGACTCGGTTGATCAGGCCTAATTGCGCCGCCCCTTCCGCGCTGACGAACTCGCCGGTAAGCAGCATCTCCATCGCATGTTTTCGTAAAATGTTTCGGCTCAGCGCCACGCCGGGCGTGGAGCAAAACAGGCCCACGTTGATACCTGAGGTCGCAAAGCGCGCGTTGCGCGATGCCACCGCGAGATCGCAGGTCGCGACCAGTTGGCAACCGGCAGCAGTGGCGATGCCGTGAACCCGTGCAATCACGGGTTGCGGCATACGCGTTATGGTGAGCATCATGCGACTACAGCAATTGAACAAGTCCCGGTAATACTCCTTATCGGGGTGCGCGCGCATCTCCTTGAGGTCGTGTCCGGCACAAAACGCCTTGCCGGCCCCCGCCAGAACGACTACGCGCACGCTGCTGTCTTGCGTGATCGCGTCCAGGGCCTCTTGCAGTGTCGTTAGCAGCGCCTCCGACAGGGCGTTATACTGCTTGGGCCGGTTCAGGGTGAGGGTAGTGATACCACCCTCGTCGTGGCGCAACAAAATGGGCTCATCCGGGGCCGGTTGGGTCGCAGGTCTGGTCATCAGGTGAACCTCCGTGGCTTTTTCGGGACTAGGCGGAATTCTGCGGCCAGACGGGCGTCAATTTCAAGGGTCGAATCGCCACTTGCAGGGATCCAGAGCGGATATGCCGCGCATCTCGATAGAGGAGTTCGAAAATATCGCCCGTGAGCGCGTGCCCTTTATGGGCCAGCTTGGGGTTCAGGTAGAGCAGCTCGAAAAAGGCATGGCGCGTGTACGCATTCCGTTTCGCGATGATTTCATCCGGCCGGGTGGGACCATCGCCGGACCGGTGCTCATGGGGCTCGCGGATCTGGCCATGTACGGGGCGGTCCTGACCCTCATCGGGCGGGTTGAGCTGGCCGTCACGACCAATTTCAACATCAACTTCCTGCGGCGCCCGCGCCCCGGCGACATCATCGCCGAGGCGCGCATTTTGAAGCTCGGCAAACGGTTGGTGGTCGGGGAAGTCGGGCTCTTTCGCGACGGTGATGAGGAGATGGTGGCGCATGTGACCAGCACCTACTCGATCCCGCCTCAGCGCTGAGGCCGGCTAATCTGGGCAGTCAGGGTTCGGCCAGCCGCGTGCGCGCTTGTGGAGGCGCGCCAACACCGCTCGCTTCTCGGCGCGCGTGAACGTCGGCCAACCGGTAATCTCGTCCAGGGTGCGCTGACATCCGAGGCACCACCCCGTGCGTGGGTCGAGCCGACAGGCATTGGTGCAGGGCGAGGCGGGCTCAGCTGGGTGCACGGGTGGAGCGTTACCAACCACCCCGCGCGAGCCAGCGGTCGACCTGATCGAGACGGTCGTTTCCCCAGAAGGGCTCGTCATCCACGATGACGAATGGCGAGCCAAATACGCCCCTTGCAATGGCGGCGTCCGTCTCTTGTCGTAGCCGTTCCTTGACTGCCGGGTCCTGCAGTGCGTTTGCCAGCACGGCCGGCTCCACCCCGAAGGACTCGGCCACCACGGCGATCTGCGCGGGCTCGGAGATATCCCGGCCGCCAACGAAATAGGCGCTGTACAGGGCGCGCGCTAACGCCTTCGCCTTTTCCGCGTCCTGGCCTTGGAGCCAGTAATACGCCCGGCTTGGACCCACGGCCGAGATCGGCAGGCGCGCTGGCATCTGGAACGGGATGCTGTGCAGTCGCGCCGAGCGCAAAAAATCACGGCGCGCATAATCTCCGACCAATGGCTGCTCGGGGAGTGGTCCACGGCCGGTGACTTTGAACACCGCGCCCATCAGGTAGGGTCGCCAGACCACCGAGCGTCCGTGGCGGCCAGCAATCTGATCGATGCGACAGCTCGCAAAATAGCCGTAGGGCGATGAGAAGTCGAAATAAAAATCGATGGAGTTTTTCATAAACCAAAGTTGCAAGGGTGAAGTAGCAAGTAGCAAGGAAAATCTACAATACTTAGCTGATAGGGCTTCTTGTTTTTCACTTGCTACTTCTAACTTGCTACTTGCCACTCGCTTTATAATCTTTCAACTGCCATCGCCGTCGCTTCGCCCCCACCGATGCAAAGTGCGGCGACGCCGCGTTTGCGATCGTACTTTTCCAAGGCCGCCAGCAACGTCACCAGGATGCGCGCGCCCGATGCGCCGATCGGGTGACCGAGCGCACACGCGCCACCGTGCACGTTGACCTTGTCGTGCGGCAGGCCCAGGTCATGCATGGCGGCCATGGTGACAACCGCAAATGCTTCGTTGATCTCGTAGAGGTCGACATCGCTGGTCGACCAGCCGACTTTCTCGAGCAGCTTTTTGATCGCGTCGACCGGCGCCGTCGTGAACCACCCAGGCTCGTGGGCGTGTGTCGCGTGCCCGAGGACTTTCGCCAACGGCTGCAGCCCGCGCCGCTCAGCCTCCGATAATGGCATGAGTACGAGGGCGGCGCCACCGTCGGAGATCGAGCTCGAGTTGGCGGGTGTCACGGTACCGTCCTTGCGAAATGCCGGTCTGAGCAGCGGAATCTTGTCGATATTGGCCTTGGGCGGCTGCTCGTCGTGCACGATGGTTTGTTCACCCTTGCGCGTCTTGACCGTGACTGGCACCACCTCGTGGGCGAAGGTACCGTCGTCTATGGCTTTCCGCGCCCGGTTCAAGGAGGTGATCGCGAACTCGTCCTGTGCTTCGCGGCTGAAGCCATAACGCTCGGCGCAATCTTCCGCAAAGGCGCCCATCAACTGCCCCTTGTCGTAAGCGTCCTCGAGGCCATCGAGGAACATATGATCCATGACTTGGCCGTGGCTCATACGCAGCCCGGCCCGCGCTCCGGGTAGGAGATAGGGCGCATTGCTCATGCTCTCCATGCCACCGGCGACCATCAGATCGTTAGTCCCGGCCCGGATCAGATCATGCGCCAGCATCGCGGCCTTCATGCCCGATCCGCACATCTTGTTGATCGTGGTGCAACCGACGCTTTTGGGAATGCCTGCAGCCAGCGAAGCCTGGCGCGCGGGCGCCTGCCCCTGTCCCGCCGGCAGCACGCAACCCATAATGACCTCCTGTACCTCCTGCGCTGCCACCTGCGCTTTGTCCAGCGCGGCCTTGATCGCCGTGGCGCCGAGCTGTGGGGCGGTGACGTCTTTCAGGTCGCCTTGAAAGCCGCCCATGGGAGTACGGGCGGCGCCCACGATCACGATGGGATCATTCGTCGTCATGTCTTTTTTCCTTGGCTGGTGCGTTGGGGCCTTTGCTTTAGCTCGCCGCCGCAGTTCGGACAAACATGCTGCATCTCCTGTGTACAGTCACGACAGAAGGTGCACTCGTAGGAGCAGATGTACGCGTCGCCGTCGGGCGCGAGGGCGGTCTGACATCGTTCACAGGTGTTGCGCATCTCAAGCGCCATCCGCTTTTTCTGTCGGTACCTACACTGCGCAAAGTGTTTCAAAGTGTTTGTGGTCGCCCATATCAGCGATTGGCTCCGGTGTTTCGCCTTTTCCGCCGGCGCTCCGGAGCTGCGCGCCGGGACATAGTTGTCCCGCCTCGCCCCTGTGCCTGCCCCTTTAAGGGCTCAAACGGAGCGCCAGGCGGGGTTCCACAAGTCGCCACTCGCTGACACGGGCGACCTGGCCAGCACCTTCGGGTACTTTCACGCCGTCTCCTCGAACAGCTCGCGCCCGATCAGCATCCGCCGGATCTCGCTGGTGCCGGCACCGATCTCGTAGAGCTTGGCATCGCGCAACAGCCGGCCCGTAGGGTACTCGTTGATATAGCCGTTGGCGCCCAGCGCCTGAACGGCTTCGAGCGCCATCCAGGTGGCCCTTTCCGACGCGTAGAGGATCGCGCCGGCCGCATCCTTACGGCTGGTTTCACCCCGGTCATAGGCGCTCGCCACAGCGTAGACATAGGACTTACACGCATTCATGGTGCTGTACATATCGGCGAGTTTGCCCTGCATCAGCTCAAACTCGCCGATCGGGCGGCCGAACTGGCGGCGCTCGTGAACGTAGGGTACCACCACATCCATGCACGCCTGCATGATCCCCAGCGGACCGCCCGCCAGCACCAGGCGCTCGTAATCGAGGCCACTCATGAGCACGCGCACGCCGTGATTGATCTGCCCCAGCACATTCTCTGCCGGTACCTCGCAGTCCGCGAATACCAGCTCGCAGGTATTCGATCCGCGCATGCCGAGCTTGTCGAGCTTCTGCGCCGTCGAGAACCCGGGCAAACCCTTTTCGATGATAAAAGCTGTGATCCCTTTCGCCTCCGCATCCGGGTCGGTCTTGGCGTACACTACGAGCGTGTGTGCATCCGGCCCGTTCGTGATCCACATCTTGCTGCCATTGAGAACATAGCGATCACTTTTCTTATCGGCGCGGGTGCGCATGCTGACCACGTCCGAGCCCGCCCCGGTCTCGCTCATGGCAAGCGCACCGACATGTTCGCCGCTGATGAGCTTGGGCAGGTACTTGCGTTTCTGCTCTTCCGTGCCGTTGCGCCGGATCTGGTTGACGCAAAGATTGGAGTGGGCGCCGTAGGACAGTCCGACCGACGCCGACGCGCGGCTGATCTCTTCCATCGCCACGACGTGCTCCAGATAACCCATGGCCGCGCCGCCGTACTCTTCTTCGGCCGTGATACCGAGCACACCAAGGTCGCCCATTTTGCGCCAAAGATCGGCGGGAAACGTGTTATCGCGATCGATTTCGGCTGCGCGCGGAGCAATCTCGGCGTTGGCGAAGTCATACACCGACTCGCGCAGCATGTCGGCGGTCTGGCCTAGGTGAAAATTAAGAGTGGGGAACGGGCTTGTCATGGTCTTAGGAGCCAGCATTATCGGCCAGGCTGATCAAGGTCTCGAGCAACGTAGCGCATAGAGTTTCCTCACCGTCACGGATTGCACCGACATCAGCCTTAGCGATTACCAGAGTGCGTCCGTTCTTGATCACCTGACCGCGGGCGACGAGTCGTTCGCCGCGCGCAGGTGCGAGCAGATTCATCTTGTACTCCACTGTGAGCACGCGCGAGTCGGTTGGCATCAGCGTGTAGCCGGCATAGCCGCCGGCCGAATCGGCGATCGTGCTGATGATGCCAGCGTGGAAGAAGCCATCTTGCTGGCTGAGCTCGGGACGATAAGGAAGATGGATCTCGCAATACCCAGGCTGTAGATCCACGAGCTCGGCACCGATGAAGCGCATAACGTGCTGACGGGCGAAGCTCTCGCGCACGCGCGCGGCGTAGCCGGGATCGTTGGGTTGAAATGTGGCCATCGCATGGACCTCCATGCTACTCATGGCGCCCACAGTCAGCGCCCGTTGATCGAAGCCACTCTACGTTTGATGCGAACGCCGATGATGAAGGGGTGATCCTAGGAGATATTCACCTTCGCCAGATGCGCTCGGCATTGTGCCTCGATGTCGTCCAGTTCCTTCAACGTCAGCTCGACGTCCCGCTGTTGCTGCTGCAAGAGCGTGCGACGCTCGGCAATCTTGGCCAGAAAATGCTCGAGCTGGCCGGCTTCGCCGGGCTCGGTGTCGTACATATCGAGCATCTCGCGGATCTCGATAAGCGCAAAACCCAGGCGCTTTCCTCGCAGCACGAGCTTTAGGCGAACCCGCTCGCGAGGGGAGTACACTCGCATCTGACCGTTGCGGCTGGGGTTCAGTAGTCCCTGGTCTTCATAGAAGCGGATCGTACGGGTGGTAACGTCGAATTCCTGGGCCAGCTGGGTGATGGTATAAGTGGCGTTCATACGGCCGAACCCTGCTTCGTGTCGCGGGTCACACTCTTCCTTTAAGGCAAGTCAGCCTTAGAGAGGTTGACGTTTACGTAAACGTAATCCAGAATTACAGGAGAGTCAAGTATCGCCACACCAGGGCGTAGGAGGACACCATGGCGCAAGCAGTGGCCAAGAAGGTGACAGCGCTCCACAAAGGCTACCGGACCCGCCACAAGGTACGTGTGGTAACGGCTGCGAGCCTGTTCGACGGCCACGATGCGTCGATCAACATCATGCGCCGTATCCTCCAGGCCTCCGGCACGGAGGTCATCCATCTCGGGCACAATCGTGCCGCCGATGAAATCGTCACCGCCGCTATCCAGGAAGATGTGCAAGCCATCGCCGTCAGTTCTTACCAGGGCGGCCATATCGAGTTCTTCAAGTACATGCTCGACCTTCTACGTGAGCGCGGGGCCGGGGACATCCGCGTGTTCGGCGGCGGCGGCGGCGTGATCGTGCCCGCCGAGATTCAGGAGCTCGAAGAGTATGGCGTCGCGCGCGTCTATTCGCCGGCCGACGGGCAGCGCATGGGCCTGCAGGGCATGATCGATGACATGTTGGCGCAAAGCGACTTTGATCCTGCCGAGCGTGTACCACCTGACCTACAGGCGCTCGGGCGAGGTGACTGGCGGGCGCTTGCCCGTTTCATCACGGCGGTCGAAAACGGCGCGCTGAGCAGGCAGCAGGTCGCAGAGGTTGCTAAGCAAGCCGAGCAGATCGACAAACAGGTTCCGGTCATCGGCGTTACCGGCACGGGCGGTGCAGGCAAGTCATCCCTCACCGATGAGCTGCTGCTGCGTTTCCGACTCGACCACGACGATCCACCCAAGATCGCCGTCATCGCCATCGATCCCTCGCGGCGCAAAACTGGCGGCGCGTTGCTCGGTGACCGCATACGCATGAACGCGATTCACGTGCCTAGTATCTACATGCGCTCGCTTGCGACGCGGGAGGCGCAGCGTGAGCTGCCGAACACGCTGCCGGAGATTATCGCTGCCGTCAAGCTCGCGGGCTTCGATCTGGTCGTCGTCGAGACCCCCGGTATCGGCCAGGGCGATGCCGGCATCGTACCTTTCGTCGACGTGTCGCTCTACGTGATGACCCCCGAGTTCGGTGCTGCCAGCCAGCTGGAGAAGATCGACATGCTCGATTTCGCTGACCTGGTGGCGATCAACAAGTTCGACCGCCGCGGGGCCAAGGACGCCTGGCGCGATGTGCGCAAGCAGCTGCAGCGCAACCACCAGGCCTTCTCCACCCCCATCGAGGAGATGCCGGTCTATGGCACAGTCGCTGCGCACTTCAATGACGATGGCGTGACGGCGCTCTACCAGGGACTCACCGCGCGTATGCAAGCGAAGGGGTTATGGGACCGCGACGGCCGCTTGCCCGCTGTGAACGTCAAGGCCTCGACCGGCGAGACTGTCATTGTCCCGCCGGCCCGTCAGCGCTATCTCGCCGAGATCGCCGAGACGGTCCGCGATTACAAAAGAACCGTGGATGATCAGGTACGCCTCGCCCGTGAGCGCCAGCAGCTTCTGGAATCACAGCGCATGCTTGTCGACTCGGGTAAAGACGCCTCGATGCTCGATAAGCTGATCAGTAAGCGCGAGCAGGCACTCGACCCCCGCGCGCGCAAGCTGATCGAGATTTGGCCCAGCATCAAGCAGAGCTATGCGGGCGAGGAGTATGTTGTCAGGATCCGTGACAAGGAGATCCGCACACCGCTCACGCATACAACCCTGTCCGGTACTCGAGTCCCCAAGGTGGTATTACCCAGGTACGAGGATCATGGCGAGCTTCTGCGCTGGCTGCTGCTTGAAAACATACCCGGGACGTACCCGTACACGGCCGGTGTTTTTGCCTTCAAGCGGGAAGAAGAGGACCCAACCCGCATGTTTGCCGGCGAGGGCGATCCCTTCCGGACCAACCGCCGCTTCAAGTACCTCTCGAAAGACTATGAGGCTAAGCGCCTTTCGACGGCCTTCGATTCGGTCACGCTCTACGGCTACGATCCTGACGAGCGCCCGGATATCTACGGCAAAGTCGGCAATTCGGGTGTGTCTGTCGCCACCCTCGATGACATGGAGGTGCTCTACGACGGCTTCGATCTTTGTGATCCCAAGACGTCGGTATCGATGACGATTAACGGGCCGGCGCCGACGATTCTGGCGATGTTTCTGAACACCGCTATCGACCAGCAGTTGGACCGATTCGAGCGTGACAATAGTCGCCCGCCCACCGATGAGGAGATCGGCAAGGTCAAGGCCTGGGCGCTGCAGAATGTTCGCGGGACCGTGCAGGCTGACATCCTCAAAGAAGACCAGGGGCAGAACACCTGCATCTTCTCGACCGAGTTCAGTCTGAAGATGATGGGAGATATCCAGGAGTATTTTATTCAGAACGATATTCGGAATTTCTATTCAGTCTCTATCTCGGGCTACCACATCGCCGAGGCCGGTGCGAACCCTATCAGCCAGCTCGCGTTCACGCTTGCCAACGGCTTCACCTACGTCGAGGCTTACCTCGCCCGCGGCATGCACGTAAATGATTTCGCGCCGAACCTGTCGTTTTTCTTTTCTTACGGCATGGACCCGGAGTACGCAGTGCTCGGGCGCGTGGCACGGCGCATCTGGGCAGTCGCGATGCGCGAGCGCTACGGCGCGAACGAACGTAGCCAGAAGCTTAAGTTTCACTCGCAGACGAGCGGGCGCTCGCTGCATGCCCAGGAGATTGCGTTCAACGATATTCGCACGACACTACAGGCGCTGATTTCGAGCTACGACAACACCAACTCGCTGCACACCAACGCTTACGACGAGGCGATCACTACGCCCACCGAGGAGTCCGTGCGCCGGGCCATGGCGATTCAGATGATCATCAACAAGGAGTGGGGTGTAGCCAAGAACGAGAACCCGAACCAGGGGGCGTTCATTATCGACGAGCTCACCGAGCTGGTCGAGGAAGCCGTGCTCAAAGAGTTCGAGCGCCTGTCAGAGCGCGGCGATGTACTCGGGGCGATGGAGACGGGTTACCAGCGTAGCAAGATCCAGGAAGAGTCACTGTACTACGAGCATAGGAAGCACGACGGTTCCTATCCGCTCATCGGCGTAAACACCTTTAAGAACCCGCACGGCGACGCAATTCCGGAGAAACTCGAGCTCATCCGTTCGACCGAGGAAGAAAAGCAAAGCCAACTTAAGCGCCTCAGTGATTTCCACCAACGCCACGCAAAGATGACGCCACAGATGCTAGAGGGGCTGCAGCAGGCCGTTATGAAAAACGAAAACGTCTTCGCGGTGCTTGTGGACGCGGTGCGCGTCTGCTCGCTCGGCCAGATCACTCAAGCGCTGTTCGAGGTAGGCGGAAAGTACCGGCGGAATATGTGACTGATGGCCTCGGCTGAGGAAGACAGAGAATCTTCGGGCTATCCTGCCAAGAATGTACTACCGGTTGGAGAATCGGTCAGCCCGGCTAGGAGTGCCGCAACGCTTACCCGAACCGGTCTTGCTGGTAAGTTTGTTTCGCTTGTGCCGCTTGATCCGGGGCGGGACGTTCAGGATCTCTACGAAGTTTCACACGGAAACGAGGGAAAGGAGCGCCTTTGGACCTACATGGCCTACGGGCCGTTCTCCAGTGCCGAAGTGATGCGGCATTGGCTGGCGGAGCGAGCGGCGTCTAAGGATCCGCTGTTTTTGGCGGTCGTCGACCAGGTCACGCAGAAACGGGTTGGTATGGTGAGCTTTGCCAACAACGTGCCGGCTATGCGTGGCATCGAGCTCGCGCACATCTGGTACTCGCAGGCGGTTCAGCGCACGGCGATCAACACCGAAGCGGTTTATCTCATGATGCACCACGTCTTCGATGAGCTCGTGTACCGCCGAGTCGAATGGAAGTGCGATGCGCTCAATGCAAGATCCCGTCAGGCCGCATTGCGACTCGGCTTCACGTTCGAAGGCATATTCAGAAAACACATGATTGTAAAAGGCCGCAACCGCGATACGGCCTGGTTTGCGATGACAGACGATGAATGGCCGAACGTAAAGAAAAATATTAAGATGTGGCTGTATGCGGACGGCCTTGATGTCTTCGGGCTACGGCGTTTATCGTTGACTGAGCTTAACGCGAACTTGGTCGGTTGATTATTCGAACGCTCGATCTATCCCAGGGTTTATGATGCGCCAGATTGAAGGCCGTTGTCACTGCGGAAACATCCAGTTTAAATTCTTGTGGCCATCGCTGGAGGCAGAGATACCGGTGCGGGTGTGCGGCTGCTCGTTTTGCACCAGACACAACGGTACCTATACTTCACATGCGAACGCCCGACTTACTGTGGAGATCGCGGACAAGTCCCTGGTCAACAAGTACGTGTTTGGCACCAAGACCGCGGAGTTTCACATATGCGCGCGCTGTGGTGTGGTTCCTTTTGTCACCAGCAAGATCGACGGGCATGAGTACGGGGTTGTGAACGTTAACACCTTTGAAAACGTACGCGCCCTCCAATTACGCTCGTCGGTCTCCGACTTCGAAGGGGAAGCGTTAGCCGACAGGCTGCAGCGACGTAAGCGCACCTGGATCCCAGACATCACTATATCGATTGCACGCGAAGGGCGCAGCGATTAGCCTAAGCGAGAAATGTGCGCGTGAGCCAAAACGCTGAGCTAAGATTGGCAAGACCGGCGGATGTCGCGTGCATCGCGCTCATGTCACGTGATCTCGTTGAGCATGGCCTACCGTGGTCCTGGAATGGTGCACGCGTAGCGAAGCACGTTCGCTGTCCCGACAGTGTCGTACTGACGGCTTGGGTCGAGCGGCGTCTCGCCGGCTTCGCCATCATGCATTTCCGCGACGAAAGCGCGCACTTGCATCTTCTTGCCATTAACTCGGGTTTCCAGCGCCTCGGCATAGGCTGCCGTCTCATCGAGTGGCTCGAGAAGTCCGCCCGTGTCGCGGGCACTTTCATTGTCAGCCTCGAGGTGCGAGCCAGCAATCATGCTGCACGCGCCTTTTATCGTAGGCTCGGCTACACCGAACTCGTCTGCATCCCCGGCTACTACTCGGGCCGCGAAGCGGCGATACGGATGAGCCGCGACTTGTGTTGTAGGTCTCCGGTGCGTGCGACCTAACGATGCGTCGATTAGCCCGACAGGCTGTGCGTTCCGGTATTAACCATTAACCGCAATGGGCGTAACTGGCATGAGTATGATTGAGTCTGGCTGGATTCTGTACGTCGCCCTGTTGGCGCTGTTGTATTTGTTCTGGCGGAATGTACGGGGCCTGTCGT
>VRUB01000274.1 GCA_019456345.1 Nitrospira sp.
CTAGCAGCAAACCCAAGGCATGATGTACGTCGCCCTGCTGCGGTGCGATCTCAAGCGCTTTTCGAAGTGCCGCCTCGCCCTTATCATCGCGCTGCTGTAGGCGATAGAGATCTGCGAGGTTTACATAAGCCTGTACGAACGAGGACTGCAACTTCAAGGCCATATAGTAAGCAGTCTCCGCTTCAGGAAAACGACCACGACTAACATAAAGGATACCTATATTAAGGTGTGATTCCGGCCGATCAGCGTTTACGAGTTGAGCCGCAATATAGTCGTCAATTGCCTTTTCAAGCACGCCACGTTGTTCACCGCTTAACGGTTCCTGTGGAATACTGGCAAGAATACGCGCCGCTTCGATCCTGACCGCACGCACTGAATCTTGCAGTAAATGATGCGCCAACCGGAATCTGGCGTTTGGCTCTAGGGCTTCCAAGGCACGCAACGTCGCGGCCCGAACCATCGGGTCTTGGTCATGTAAGGCCGGTTTAAGAACATCGAGCGTTGTCGGGCCGAGATATCTGCCTAGCTGCGATAGCGCCGTGGCACGGGCGATGTTCGGTGCGGCGTCATCGGCGGCCAATCTGACCAGCAGTTGTTGCGCTGCCGGGGCACCGCTGCGGCCGGCGTGCAGCGCCTCGGCGAAGTTCGGGAAGCCTTTGGGCGTGCGCCCGACCCATTTCTGCACGGCGTCGGCGGCCCACGTCGCGGAGCGGTCGGTGTGGCACTGGTTGCACGCGTTCGGGGTCTCGAGCTTTACGGAAAGATCCGGTCGCGGAATGCGAATACTGTGATCGCGGCGAGGATCGACCACCATGTAGGTCGTGGCAGGCATATGACACTCCACACAGCTTGCCCCCGTTGAACCGCGTTTGTGGAAATGATGTGAGGACGTGTCAAACTTCTGTGGAAGATGACATTGTCCGCAGACCGCATTGCCACTCGCGCGCAGCTTCAAGCTGTGCGGTTCATGGCAGTCGCTGCAGGTGACGCCGGCACGATACATCTTGCTCTGGCGGAATGAACCGTAGACGTATACCTCATCCTTGATCTGTCCGTCGGCGTGGTACAGCCGTTCCTCGAGCAGCGCCGGGAGATGGGTGTCGTGCAACGAGCGCCCAGGGACGTAGTCTTCCGAAATCGTGGCGCGGCGTGAGTGGCAGCGAGCGCAGAGCTCGATCTCGATGCCCCATTTCGGCGGCACACTGCGCCGCGCGTTGCCGGTATCGGGATCGATGGTCCAGTGAATGCCGTCGCGGTCCTTCAAGCGCACGACCAAACCCTGGACACCATCCTTTGATGACTCGCCCTGGTTCTTTGCCTGCTCGGCCCAGGCGACATGGCGCGAGCCGGGTCCATGGCAGGCCTCACAGGCAACATTGATTTCGGACCAGGTCGTGTTGAACCGATTCTCCTTAGGCTCATAATTCTTTTTCAGGTTCGTGGAATGGCATCCCGCGCACATGTGGTTCCAGTTCTGATTGAGACCCGTCCAATGCAAAACATCATCATGCGCGATCTTCTCGTCGGGATAGAGATGGAACCAGCGTTGTCCGCCCTGCTCTTTCGGCTGGGTGTCCCAGGCGATGCTCAGCGCCTGGTAACGGCCACCGGGAAACTCGATCAGATATTGCTGCAGCGGCGTTACCCCAAACGTGTAACGGATCTCGTACTCGCGGAGCTCGCCGTCGGGGCCATCCGTGCGAACAAAGAACTTGCCATCCCGCTGGTAGAAGGTGGAAGTCAGGCCGAATTGAATAAAGCGCGCGTTGTCAAAATCGCCGAGGACTGTGTCTTCGTCGGCAACTTGCATGGCAAGCTGGTGATGGGACCCCAGCCACAACTCGTACTCTTTGCTGTGGCACGCGGCGCAGTTGCGGGCACCGACATAGCGTATGTCCGATTGTGCGGAGAGTTGCTGCTTGGCAGGCTCGTTAGCGTCCTTCCCAGCTTGCTGCTGGCAACCCACGATCAGCAATGCAATTAAGACAAAGCCCCACGCCTTTGG
>VRUB01000073.1 GCA_019456345.1 Nitrospira sp.
TCCGATCTCTTTGGAAACTTTGGCCGAAACCAAAGTTCCTCGCCTGCCGGGACGAGACCCGGCTAATATATCTCGCCGGTAGGCGACACCGCTACCTCAGATGTCTTCCTCGCCGGGAAAGCGTGACGCCCCGATGCGCAGCACCAATACCGCAAGCGTTAGAAGCAAGATCGCGCCGGTGATGATCAGGATTTTCTCATCCGGCAGGGCCTTGATATCGATCGCGAGAAAGCGTGTGAGCACGGTGATAGCAATATAAAGCAGGAACTGCACCGGCAAGCGCTCGGTCTTGAAGTAGATCCCCACCATGGCACCGAGCTCGAGATAGATAAACAGCAACAAGATACCGTCCAGCGTGGCGCGCCCTTCCTGCATCATGTGGAGGTACTCGATAAAGGCGGACCACGCGATGGTGGCGCCAATGACGAACAACGCTACGATCTGGAAGCCCTCGACGAGGTACACACCGACTGTGTCGATGCGCGACTTTATTTGGGACAGCGATCTCTGGCCGTTACCCGCACGCCGGGCTTTTACCCGTGTCCCCACGCGATTACTCCGTTGATGTGTGCTCGTCAGAAACCGCCTCATCCACGTCGAGGCGATGGTCCAACTCGAGCCATAAGACGTTGATGATGCCGAAGGCGCAGGCCAGCAGAACTCCCAGGATCCAAGTAAAGTACCACATCGTCGATTCTCCGTTCAGTAGAGCGAATGTGTGTGTTGGCGGACATCGTCCACCGTCAGCTTGCCTCGCATCACCCGGAAGACCCAGATGGTGTAGGCAATAATGATCGGCAGGAACACGACAGTGGCCCAGAACATCCACGTGAGTGTCAAATGGCTCGACACTCCGTCCCACATCGTGAGGCTGTGGCCCGGGTGGGTGCTGGATGGCATGACAAAAGGAAACATGGCAAAGCCCGCAGTCAGCACCACCGCGCTTACGCAGATCGAGCTCGCGATCAGTGCCATTCCCGCCCGGGCGCGGAGCGCCAGCGCCGCGATCGCTCCGGCAAAACCGGCGACCGGCGCGAGCAGAGTCCAGGGGTACAGCGAGTAGTTCGTGATCCAGGCACCCATTACCTTGGCGACACTCTTTTGCAGCGGGGTGAAAGCGCTGTTTGCATCGGGCATATACAGGATGCGGTAACCGTCGACACCCAGCGCCACCCATATACCAGCCAGCGCAAACGCAATCAGAAAGATCACGCCAAAGACAACGGCTGCCCGGGTGGCACGCGCGTTTATCTCGTCCTGCGTGCGCAGCGTGAGATAAACCGCGCCGTGCATCACTAACATTGCTACGCTCACGAGGCCGGCGAGCAACGCGAATGGGTTGAGCAAGGCCAGGAACGACCCCGTGAAAGATAGCCGCAAGGTATCGTCGTACTGAAACGGCACGCCCTGGAGCAAGTTGCCGAACGCTACGCCGAAGATGAGCGCCGGTACGGCGCCTCCGGTAAACAGCGCCCAATCCCAGAGAGAGCGCCAGCGCGGATCGGGCAGCTTACTGCGGAAGGCAAATCCGCCCGGCCGAATTACGAGCGCGAACAGCGCCAGCAGCATGGCGGCGTAGAACCCCGAGAACGCCGCCGCATACACCAGCGGCCAGGCCGCGAACACGATACCGGCGCCGAGGATCAGCCAGACCTGGTTGCCCTCCCAGGTAGGACCGATGCTATTAATGATCACGCGCCGTTCCTCGTCCTTCTTGCCGAGAAAGGGCAGCAGCATGCCTACGCCGAGATCGAACCCCGCCGTCATCACAAAACCGACCAGCAACAGACCAACGAACAGCCACCAGATGAGCTTGAGGGTCTCGTAGTCAAGGATCATGGCGCTTCGTCCTCAGTCCCTAGCTGGCGGTGTGCTCAACGGTGCCGCCCCCGTGAATGCTTCCTGCTCGAAATGGTAGCGCCCGGTATGCAAGGCGCTTGGCCCCAGACGCGCATACTTGAACATCAAGTACAGCTCGACGATGAGTAGCGCGGTGTAGAACAGCGCAAAAGCGGCCAGGCTCACATAGATCTCACCCGGATCCAGACTGGAGCTGCTCAGGAATGTGGGCAACACCTCGGCAATGGTCCACGGTTGGCGCCCGTACTCGGCGACGATCCAGCCCATCTCCGCCGCGATCCACGGCAGCGGGATGGCGTAGAGCGCGAGAAAGAGTAACCAGCGCTGGTTCCAGGCGGAGCGCAGCGCGGTAAAGTAAAATGCCGCGGCGAAGACAAACAGCATGAGAAAACCTGCCCCGACCATGATGCGGAAGCTCCAGTACATGATCGCGACGTTGGGAATGGTGTCTTTGACGGCCTGTTGGATCTGATCCTCGCTCGCGTCCACTACATCGGGCGTGTAGCGCTTCAGCAACAGCGCGTACCCGAGGTCGTCCTTATGGCTGTTAAATGTGTTGCGAACCTCTTCGCTCGCCTCGCCGGCACGCAGCTTTTGTAATGCTCCGTAGGCCAGCATACCGCTGCGAATACGAATCTCGTGCTGGTCCATGAGATCTTTTAATCCGATGACCTTCTCAGTGAACGAACGGGTTGCGATCAGGCCGAGCACGTAGGGGATCTTAATGGCGTACTCGGTCGTCTGCTTCTCCTGGTTCGGGATCCCGAATACGGTGAATCCCGCGGGCGCCGGGTGCGTCTCCCACTCGGCCTCGATGGCCGCGAGCTTGACCTTTTGCACGTCGCCGATCTCGTAGCCGCTCTCGTCGCCGAGCACGATCACCGAAAGTGCTGAGGCGAGGCCGAAGCCGGCAGCGACGGCAAATGATCGTATGGCAAAGGCGCGATCGCGGCCTTTGAGCAGGTAGAAGGCACTTATTCCGAGCACGAACATGGCGCCGGTGACGTAACAGGCGGACACCGTGTGTACGAACTTCACCTGTGCCACCGGATTGAAGAAAATATCCGCGAAGCTCGTCAGCTCCATGCGCATAGTCTCGTAATTGAACTCCGCGCCGACGGGGTTTTGCATCCAGCCGTTGGCGATCAATATAAACAATGCCGAGAGGTTGGCGCCCAGCGCCATCAGCCAGGTAACCGCCAGGTGCTGAACCCGCGACAGGCGATCCCAGCCGAAAAAGAAAAGCCCCACCAGCGTGGCTTCGAGGAAAAACGCGACCAACCCTTCGAGCGCCAGCGGCACACCGAAAATATCGCCGGCGTAGTGAGAGAAGTACGCCCAGTTGGTCCCGAACTGAAACTCGAGCGGGATACCGGTGGCCACGCCCATGGCGAAGTTAATGCCAAACAACAAGCCCCAGAAGCGTGTCATGTCCTTGTAGATTTGCTTGCCGGTCATGACGTAGACGGATTCCATGATCGCCAGCAGCATTCCCAGACCGATGGTCAAGGGCACGAACAGAAAGTGATAGAGTGCGGTCAGGCCGAATTGCAGGCGGGACAGGTTGACGACTTCCTCGGTGGGGAACATGCGTGCGCCTTGCGTCAGCGTCCGTGCGGGTCCGCCGGACCGAGCACCACGCGCGCGACCTCGGAAGCCGGCGGCGACGGCGGGTCAGAGAACCAGAGCAGCTTGATGGCCACCAGGGCCAGCAACTTTACGGCGAGCACGACGATGACGGCACGCAGCAGGTGGGAGCGGAGACGAAAACGCGGGGGTGCGTAGCCGGTTGCGGATGGCGCGGTTCCGCTCCGATGCATCATGACGTGCCTGGGGGAAGCCACTCGGCCGTAGGATATGATTGCGCGCCGCACTGGTGATCTCTGTTGGTTTTTGTTGGGTTTGTATTATTGAGTGTTCGGCCACCGGCCCAAGTGCCGCCGACGGCGACGGCAAAACCACCTCTTCCCTCCAGCTGGCTTACAATGCCGCACATCCGGGCACTAAGCATACCCTACCTTACCCACAGAATAACCTGGTATTTTGTACGTCTACTTGGTGGCAGATTAGTGGAGCGGGTCAAGGCGTGCGCGAGGTGCTTGGCTAGTGCGCGAGCGAGCGTTCAACCCCGCCGCTGATCCGGCGTAAAGCGATCGCGAAACACTACGACCTTGTGCCGATATTCCGCCGGCATATGACTGCTGAGCGCGCCGATCACGAGTGCGGCGGGCAGCGGGGGAATGTGCACCTCCCAGAAAACGGGCCGGCGCTGAAAATATGGGCCGCGCGCAGCACCGTGCGCACGCCCCGGCGATAGGGAAAGTCACGCGGCACGCGCGGAAACAGCGCCGCGATCACTTTACTGACACGCGTGCAGGGAGCGCCGGATCGACGCAGGGTTCGCCTGTCTCACACCAGCTGCGCAGTGAGCAGCATCTTGATGCCGGCGACCACCAGCACCACGCCGAGCAGCGTGCGCAGGCGCGCCGGAGCCAGGCGCCGGGTGGCGAGCTCCGAGCCGACCAGGCCGCCCACCAGCGCCACCGCCACCAGCGCCGGCACCCCCGAGGGCCAGGCCGCGGTGACGGTCAGGTACCCCGCAAGCCCGGCGATGGAGTTGGCCAGGATAAAGGCCGCGGCGATCGCGGCATTGGTGCGCATATTGGTCCAGTGCAGCACCAACAGAATCGGGCTCAAGAATATACCGCCGCCGACGCCGGTGAGCCCGGCGAGAAAACCGATAGCGGCCCCCACCGGCATGGCGATCGCGAGGCGCGGCGCAGCGCGTGCCGGCGTGTCCTCGGGTTTGAGCAGCAGCCAGCACGCGGCCGCCAGCAACGCGGCGCCAACGAGATACTTATAAGTAGGCGCGTCGATCGTATAGGCCCCACCTAGAAAGGCCATCGGTACCGAAGCGATCGCAATGGGGACAAACAGGCGCGCGTCAAAATGCCCGGCCCGGTAGAGCCGGATCAACACAATGCCGGCGACAAAGATGTTCATCGTGAGCGCCGCGGGCTTCATGGTCTCAGGGGATAAGCCGAACAGCGCCATCGCGGCAAGGTAGCCCGAGGCACCGCCATGCCCCACCGAGGAGTAGAGCACGGCGGCCACGAAGATGGCGCCGAGTAACCACACCGTCTGATCCATCGCCAGCAACGTCATGTGTTATCCCCTAACCTCTGGTCATGGACATGAAGCGCACCCTGTGCCCGGGCCTTTCCCGGAACTCGTGGCGCCACGGCTTGCGCGCGATGGCCTCGACGAGAGCGGTCTTGAGCCTGGCGTCACTGACGCCGGCCCTGAGCAGCGGGCGCAGCGGTTAACTGTGATTTTGCCCTAGACACATATATAAAGTCCCATCAACCGCATGCGGTTGCAGGTCATGCAGAAGTGTCGCAAGATCGGCGTAATAAAGCCGATACGCATATCGGTGCCTTTTAACTGCACATAGCGCGCCGGCCCGCCGTCGGGCATGACGCTGGGCACGAGATCGTAGCGCGTGGCGCGACTGCGAGATCCTCGGCACCTCGCGCTCCCGGTTAAGGCGGCTGCTGGGTCAAACCGCCCTGCTACCACCGGCCGGGATGCAGGAGCCCGAGCCTTCGTGCGACGGTGGCGACGGGGAGTAGCCCGCGCCGCCCTATCCTCACCGAGCCTGCCGCGTTAGCGCCTTGCCAAAGTCGGGCGGACAAACTATATATCTTTTAAGCGACTTAGCTGCGCAAGTTCATATTAAGCATAAACTAAGATTAGATAAGTTACTGATTTTAAAGGAGAAATGGATGCGGGTAACACGGGTGGTGGCCGCACTGCGGGCATTGGTACTGATTTTGGCGGGCCTGGCGCTGTCTTCCTGTGGCGACGAGGCCGGCGGCGGTGGGGCCTGCGGCGGCGTGGATAACAACGGTGTGTGCCTGTTTATCAGCAGTATCGAGCCCTTTGACACTAACGGCAACACCATTGATGTGGACGTGCAGCAAAACGTCTGCGATCCCGTGCCGGTGCCGCCCGTAATTGAGCCCTTTTCCGATCACGACGCCCTGGTGACCTTCGGTGCCTTCACCATCGGCAATGCGCCGACCACGACCACCCGGATTTTCATTGTCAGCTACACGATCAGTTACGGGATCAACCTGGGGTCGGGCCCCGGACCCGTCGTGCCCTCGGTAACCATTGGGACAGGTTCCATTATCGAAGTACCGACGAACGGGTCGGTGCAGGCAACCGTCACCATCTTCAACCAGGCGCAGAAGGCTGCCTTCGCGGCGGACCCCCTCTTTGTTGGCGGGGAGCCATCCTACTTTGCCAGATATACCTTCAACGGTGAGGATGAGTTCGGCAACACGGTGTTCACCCAGGCGTCAACACAAATATTGCTCGCCGACTTTAACAACTGTCCATAGAGCGCGGTGTATTCATAAGACTGGCCGCAGCCTGGCACGAAATGCAAAAACGCCGCTTGCACGACTCAACGTGCAAGCGGCGTTTTTCTTTGGGGACTGACCTGCAGGTCTGCGCTTTGCCGATAGATGGCGCCGGGTCTCCGTGTGCGGCTAACGCGAATGTCAGCGCGGAGCGCGCAGAGCGATTATAAAAACAAAACACCCAACGCCAAGACGCTAAGGCGCAAAGAATGCCCGAGATTACCGGTTTTTACTTTAACGCCTCTGCGTCTCAGAGCTTTCTCATTAGCGTTTGGAAAGGATCCAGATCACGGTGACGCGCGACAGATCTTGTGCGTCGTATTGGATGTCATAGGCGACGCGCTGGCCTTTTTTGAGTGAGTCCAGGGTGGTTTGAAATCCCCGGTACGTGTACACGGCAACCGCGTTGGAAAGTCGGTACAGCGTGTCACCGATCACGACCTCGCGCGCGCTCAGGTCAACGCGCGCGATCTTGCCATTCTCGCTGGGTGCCCCGAACTGGGGCTGGTTGGACGCGCCTAGCGCCGTTTGCACCGGCACCACCGCAGTGGCCAGCAGGCATACCCCGAATAGGAAAGTCCTTACGTGCTGCATTGTCATTACCTCGCTTTTGACGGTCTTGAGTAGTAAATTGGTTTACTGCATTTGTCGCCACGATCGCCGGCCGTTCGCGTTTTCAAGTGGTCCCGGGTTGTTGGCAATGGCTTTGACATCGCCGCTGGTGCCCGTAACGATTTTGAGCTCACGACTCTTCGCCGGGTCGTCGATGATCACGGGCTCGGGCATCACGCCGAGACCGGCGTCGATTCCGATGACGAATGCACCCGTCGTGGTGGTGTCGCTGTCATTGAACACGCCGTCCTCGTTTAGATCGAAGACGGAGAACTCCGGCGGTCCGCCGTTGCGGAAGTTCAGCTCCATCAACCAGCTCGTGCCGCCCGCCGCGCACGGCGAATTATTTGGCACCAGTGTGGTGAAAATGATCCGGCCCGTGCGCAGCAGCGAATCGGTGACCACCTTCTCGGCGGTGGAAGGCAGGTCCACGCGCCATCCCATGTGCTCCCCGGTGCCCGTGCCCCATGCGTCGATCGCGTTGTCGGTAACCGTGCGCACGGTTTCACTGGCAAAGGTCCCAGTCCCCACGGTCTGTGTCTGCAGGTCGGCGTTGTCGACGATGCTATGGTTGCCGCTGGCCGTGCCCTGCTCGTCCCAGATACCGTAGAAGCTCTGCACCTGCTGCGGGCTCGCGGCGGAGTTGTCACCGGTCTCCATATACTTGCCGGTACCGAAAAAGACCATTAATCCGTTCTCGCCATCGGGATGGAAGCCCACCTGTGGCCGTGAGCTAATCGGCTGCGGGACGTTGGCCGCGTCCTTGGCGACGAAAAGCGGCTGCGGGGTCGGGCCTGCGGCCTGCGCCACATCCCAGTTGACAGGGTTGCTGGACTGGACGTCAAACTTCCACATGTTGCCTTGCAGGTCGCCGGCGTAGATCAGGTCCGCGATGTAATCGCCATCCACATCGACCGCCGAGGGTGGCGCCAGGCCGTTTGGCGTGGCGCCGCTGATGGACTCGGCCATCCCGCGCTCGGTGCTGATTTTCTTGATCAGCGCACCTGTTTCGATGTCGATGATGTAAAGTACGGCATCGCCGGTGGTGCTGGTCGTGGACCCGCCGTCATTCTCCGTGTTGTTGTAGCCGTTGGCGAGAATAACCGCCCATTTACCGTTATGCATCTTCGCGATCGTGGCCACACCGAAGGTGTAGCCCAGATCGGCGTCGTCGGAATCGGTGAACTCCCATCGCGCGATGTTGCTCGCATTGGTTTCGCTGAAGCTGGATGGATCCGTGACGTCCAGCGCAAAGATTCCCTGACCACCACCCCGCAGGGTGCCCACTACGACCGTGTGCCAGGCGCCGTTGTAGAACGCATCACCTGCCGTAGGTGCACCGTCTACGAGGTAGCGGTGCACGTAACCGGGATCCGTGAGCGCACTCAGGCTCTTGTAGACTTGCGAGGGCACGTAGGCGATCTTTTCCTCACCAGTGTCGGCGTTGAAGGCGTGTAGCATGCCGTCGTTGGCGCCGACATATACCATGGGTGTTCGGCCGAGCTGATTTATGCGAAACACGGAGTAGGCGATGCTCTCGAGCGTGTCGGGGTAGAGAAACGGCGGTGCACCGACGAACACGGGAGCGGAGTGGATGATGTCGCCAAGCTTGAAGCCGTTGTCGCGTACGCGAAAGCTGTACGGTGCCAGGTTTTCCTTGCTTGCGTCGCCACGCAGATAATCGAGGCGCTGTAATCCGAAGCCATCGGTGACGGCTGATGCGTTGCGGTTCAACGCCGCCTGCTGGTTGCCGTTGAGGCTGGCCCAACGGAACGGCGTGCCCGCCGTACCGTCCCAGGTAATGATCTCGCGGTTCGTGTTCCAGCCGCTGAACGCCGCCTGGGTCTTTAGCCGCTCGCCCGCGTCCCACAGCGCGGCGCCGAGATTGCCGTCGCTATCGATCGGTATGGCTCGCAGCTCGCCGCTCCACTCGCTGCTGTTAAAGCGCGCCTGAAAAATACGCGTGTCGGTGCTCAACGACGCGGAGTTCAACGCCACCGCGGCCGCCGAGCCGGTGCGATCGATGATGTTGGCGAGCGCATCGGACAGCGCGTTGCTCAGATCGCCGCCGTTCCCGGCGCTCAGAAAGGTCCCGCGGCCGTTGAAGGCGGTGTGCCAGAGGTCATCGATCTTGCGGGCATTTTGCTGCGCGCTGGAGCCGGAAAATGGATCGGTCCAGCTGAACCCGGGGTCCGCGGGGTCGGTGTCGGAGCCGTCGCCGGGTGTCTTCGTGCCGAACGGATCGAGCTCGCCGGTTACGCCGAAGGCGACGGTGTACGTCACCATATGCTGATGGGCCGCGTTATCGATACCGGCCGAGACCGGTACCGCATCCGCCAGGCCCGGCGCCAGGTCCTGCTCATAGTAGCGCATGGCGACGTCGGCCAGCGTGTCGCTGACATTGTCCGCATAAGGCGCGCCGTCGAACATGGTGTCGTCATCACCATCACGGTTGCCGACCGATGGGCTGCTGCCGTTGTAAAAGCCGTCGGTCATCAGCACGGTGAAGTTCTGCTGGCAGGTGCCGCCGGAGGCGGCATTCAGGATCGGGCAGTTGGAGCCGCTGGCGCCGAAGATGTTGCCGCTGGCACATTCGTAGTAGCGTCCCACATCGCGCAATCGTTGCCGCAGCGGGGTGCCATTGCTCGATGCGGTCCGATAGAGCCCGTCGATCACGGCGCGTTTGTTGCCGCTGGCGGGATCGGCGTTCATCGACGCGATCGGGACTCTGCTCGCACCGCTGTTGTTGTGCAGCGTGGCATAGCCGACGCGTATGCCGTTGGCGCCCGCGATCAAGTTGCCGATCGCGTTTTTGGCCGTGGCCTCGCGCCGGCGGTTGTAGCTGAACCAGTTGGCGAAGTTCTGAATCTCCTCGGCATAGGTGCACGATAGCGAGTTGGCGCAGTCGCCGCGGTCGCCGCTGGCGTGGACAAAAGGCGCGTTGCCCGGCTTGATCTCGATACGCGTATGGGCGTCATCGGTGTCGACCACGCCGTCACTGTCACTGTCTGTCCAGGTGTAATAACGTGCCGGGTAATAATTCGTGACGATGATGTCCTCATTGCCGCTGGTTGTACGGGGGACGTCGTCGGCCTCCCAGGTCCACAGCGCTGTCAGGTTGACGGTCGCGCTGCTCGTGTTGAAGGGGTCAAGCGGGGCAGCCAGGGGGCCAATGTTGCCGAAAGGATTGCCCGCACCGTCCACGCCGGACCACGGGGTGTAGGTGATCTCCGGGTTGTAGTACATGACGTTGAAGCCGGAGAAGCGCCCGCGCCAGACACCGTAGGCATCGGCCGGCATATTGGCGGTGGCCTGTACCGACTCCTCGCTCGGCAGAATACGGCCGTTGCTGCTCTCGAACCCGTAGTTATTGTCGGCCGCCGGCAGCACATAGCTGAATGTCTTTGTCTGGGTTGCGCCGACCAGGCTTATCCGGCCCTGGTCACCGAGAATCATGATGTCCCAATCCATGCTGCCGGAGTCATCGGACAGCAGCACGATGTTGGGCTCGACGGCCGTGCCGAGGAATAACGGGGAGTTGGCCAGGCTCAGCTGACCCGCGTGACTCACTTGTGGGATTTGCAACAACAAGGCCACGCTCGCGACCAGCCACAAACGCGACCGTCGTGTGTCGGCCTGGCAATCTGTGCCGCGGCAAGGCGCCGGGCGAGCTGGCGGGCAGCCACGATGATTCCGGCGTGCCGCGCAGGAGGTTACTGCATACGGTCTCGAGCGACCCGCACGGTCGTGATGTTGGACTGCTTGTTGCGCCATCTGTAATACCCTCGGTTTAGTGCCATCCCCCGCTCCCAGTGGCGCACCCGTGACCCGGCATCAGAAGCGTTTCTCATAGACGGACTGAACAACGGTGACTGACGTGCCTGTCGCTCCGTTGCCGCGTGCGGTGATGCGAAACAGATTCTTGCCCGAGCTCTTGTAGTTGATAGGCAAGACCAGACTTCCTTTGTTATCGGTAATCTCTCCCAGGTCCTCGATTATGTAGCGCGGCTGCGCGCTGACTCCGCTCAGACCGGCGTAGGAGAACGTGTCGGTGCTTGACCAGACGCCCGTCGACTCGTCCCAGATCGGTGTCCCCGTCATCGAGCGCAGGTGTAATCCATCAATGGTGTTCGCCGGGTTAAACACCGGTTTGTTGAGCTGGCCGCCGATCCAGATCTCGCCGGCCAGCAGCGCCGACTCCGCCGCCTGAAACGCGACGTTCTTGTCGCTGGTGTTATTCGCCATCTTCTCCTCGAGCGCCGCGGTGTTGACCGCAGTCAGCGCCAATAGATTCATCATGAGCAGAAAGACCATCGCCATGATCAGGGCGACGCCCTGTTGATGTGCGAACGAACATTCCCTGATCCTGATGGGCATCGCGGCTCCCTCTTTTAGTTGCGCAGATCTACGGTCGAGGTGAAAACTCGGCGCTGGTAGCGGTCGCCCATTGGACCGATGAGCGTACCCGCGACCACATACGTTTTGGTGTCAACATCGCGCTCGGCTTTGTCCGGCGTGCGTACCAGCAGACCGATGCGCACCGTCGCCACGGTGGCCCAGTTAGCGATCTGATCCGCCGTGCGATAGATGTTGGCGATGCCGTCGTTGTCGGTGTCATCGCCAATGTACAGCTGTATGTTTTCCACACCCTCGACCAGCTCTTGCGTGACCAGCACGCCACCGTCGAGCTCCTTGCGGAAAAGCGCCGGCGGGTTATTCGGGTCATTGTTGCGCCGGCCGATGTGATAGACGCGGGTCACGAGCTTGAGGATCTCGGCGTCGCTATCGTAGGTCTTCGACAGGTCCTGGCTGGCGTTGCCGGGGCCCTGGGAGACCGCGCCGATGTTGTGATTCAGCGTGCCGGTCGAATCCGGATCCGTCGGCCCGGTGATCTGAAACATGTCGGCGCTACGGCAATCGGCAACAATGACGATATCGTTTACCTGGAGCCCGTTGCCGGTCTCGAGATGCAGGGCGGCGGATGGCGTTGGCATGTAAGGGGGTAACACCTGCTCGGACTGATCCGATGCGCGGCGTACGACCAGCACATCGGTGTTGGGCACGACGTCACCCGTCGTGAAATACGCAGCGGGCAGCGCCGGGGTCCAGTCACTGATCGCGGCGCTCGGGGCGCTGCCGGTGTAGGCGTGAGCGCTAACGTGCTGTCCCAGGACCAGGTCGGTGGCATAGTCCGTGGGATTGTTAAGATGGTTGGTCACCGCGGTCGCCTTCGACAGGCAACCCGAATAGCCGGCCATGCGTACGTCTCGCGTGAGGAACTCCATTCCGAAGCGCCCGTTCTCCTGCACGCGCGATAGCCCCGCGGTGAGCTGGTAGGTGGCGCGGCTCGTTGCGTACACCTGCGCGACGGCGGCGGTAATGATCAGGCCGATGATCATCGCGATCATCGTCTCCAGCAGGGTCAGCCCGCGGCTGACCCTGTGCGCCGGCGCCCGCCCGCACGCCGGGTGCACGCGCAATGCCGCCGAAGACGCTGTTGCTGAATGCTCGAGGGGGCTCGGCCCGATGTGCGGGCGAGAATGCGGGTCGTTGTCAGAACGCGCTTGTCGGCATCCAGATGCAGTTTGTGCCGAAATTCCTTTCATCCGTTTCCTGGACGTGCTGCTTCCCTTGGGCATCGGCGGATTGCCGATGAACTGCTGTGCTGCCTCTCGGCTTAGCTGGCCACGATTCGAGGCGGCACCTATGGGTATAGATGCCGGTATTCAGCGGGTCAAACGAATGAAGGGAAATCGCCACCCGGCCATCGGACAGCCCCAACCTTTCGTCTTTGCGGCCCGCTCGTCGGTATCACCCAACCCCTCATCCCGGAAAATATCGCTGCTCAATGGACCGGTTGCTGTTGGTCCGACGCGCACGATTTGGCGCGGGCGGATGAAAAAGGCGGATGAACGGTTTGCGCTGCGTACCGATTCGGCCGACGAACGGTACACTGCGTGTACGCCGTTCGGAGTGCATCTTTACGAATGGCGCGCAAATCGTATTTGAGTACGGGGCGTCTGTGGAAGACCCTGTCACAAGGAATGCTCTGGAAAAAATGCAGAGAACGCACGACTCCAGGGAGGGACGACTCCATGGATGGAGGACGACTGCAGGGAGGCAGGACGACTGCAGGGATGCAGGACGACTGCAGGGATGCAGGAGCTAGAGCAACGCAGGAGCGGTTGCCGAGCTAG
>VRUB01000275.1 GCA_019456345.1 Nitrospira sp.
CGCTGGACCTGATCACAACCCACCGTCTTGGGCTTAAGGACACCGATCTGGCGATCAAGTCGGTCGGTGGAACGGAGTCGGAGGGCGTAATTCATGTCTCCCTCCTTCCCTGGCAATAGCGTTAGTTAGAGTTCGGCACAGTCGCGTGTGGCGGCGTTCTGACAAAAACAAGAGCGAGCACAGATGGGTGTTGTCAATACGAAAATTTCCCGCGCCGACAAGAAAACCGTAGACGAATTTTCGAACTACGGGGTCGCAACCGTGCATGAAGCACAAGGCCGCAAAGGCTTGTTGGCGCCCCACATGCGGCCTATCTATTCCGGCGCGCACATTGCGGGGACGGCGGTTACGGTTTCCGTGCCCCCGGGCGACAACTGGATGATTCATGTCGCTGTAGAACAGTGCCGCGACGGGGACATTATGGTCGTTGCGCCCACGACGTCATCAATTGCGGGCTATTTCGGGGACCTGCTTGCGACGGCGCTGATGTCGCGGGGCGTGCGGGGCCTGATTATCGAAGCAGGATGCCGTGATGTTGCGGAACTCCAGGAGATGGGTTTTCCGGTCTGGTCGAAATGTGTTTCTGCGGAAGGCACGGTCAAGGAAACACTGGGCAGCGTGAATATTCCAATCGTTTGCGCCGGCCAGGACGTAAATCCCGGGGATGTGATCGTGGCCGACGATGATGGCGTCGTTGTGGTCGAGCGCCCGGAAGTCGCCGATGTGCTCGCGAACTCCAAACAGCGAGAAGAAAAAGAAGCCATTAGTCGTCGTCGCTACGCGGCTGGAGAGTTAAGCCTCGATATGTACAGCATGCGCCCCACGCTGAAAGAAAAAGGCCTTAAATATCTGCATGGCGACGAGGAAGACTAACCGCGTGTCAGCCGCGACGGAGAAGTTCACGATGATTATCGACTGTCACGGCCATTACACGACCGCTCCTGCACAACTGCAAAACTTTCGCGAAACGCAGATCGCGCATTTCGAGGACGCCACGCGACCCGCTCCGGAGCTTGCGGCTATTACCGACGATGAGATTCGCGAGAGCATTGAGCAGAACCAGCTCAGGGCACTCAAGGAGCGCGGTGCCGACATGACGATCTTTTCGCCAAAAGCTTCGGCGATGGCGCATCATATTGGTGACGAGGCGGTGTCGAAAATCTGGACGCGGATCAACAACGATCTTATCCATCGTGTGACTGAATTATTTCCGCGAGAATTCGCCGGTGTCTGCCAGTTACCTCAATCCGTCGGCGTACCCATTCGCAATTCGATTGAGGAGCTTACGCGCTGTGTGGACGAACTCGGCTTCGTAGGCTGTAACCTCAACCCGGACCCTTCAGGCGGTCGATGGACCGGCCCGCCATTGACGGATAAAGCCTGGTATCCGTTCTTTGAGAAGGCAGTTGAGCTGGACGTCCCTACAATGATCCACGTGTCCGGGTCGTGTAATCCGAATTTCCACGCGACCGGCGCGCATTACATCAACGCCGATACCACCGCCTTCATGCAGTTTCTTCAGGGCGACCTGTTTCATGACTTCCCCGATCTGCGCCTTATTATCCCGCATGGTGGCGGGGCGGTGCCCTATCATTGGGGCCGCTATCGCGGTCTGGCCGATATGCTGAAGCGGCCCCCGCTAAGCGCGCACATCATGCGCAATGTCTTTTTTGACACCTGCGTTTACCATCAGCCCGGGATAGATCTTTTGTTGCGCGTGATTGATATGGACAATATCCTTTTCGCATCGGAGATGTTCGGGGCGGTGAAAGGCCTCGATGCGGAGACCGGCCACTATTTCGACGATACAAAACGCTATATCGATGCGTTCGAGCTATCCGCGGAAGACCGACACAAGGTTTTCGAAGGCAACGCGAGGCGCGTCTATCCGCGCCTCGATGCTCAACTCAAAGCCCGGGAGTCACATTCTTGATTTCGTTTCCCAGGATGCGCGGGGTTTTGTCGATGACCTTTTCTCGGTCGAT
>VRUB01000276.1 GCA_019456345.1 Nitrospira sp.
CAGATGGCTTTGGGAACTTTGGCCGAAACCAAAGTTCCTCGTCTGCCGGGACGAGACCCGGCTAATATAACCGCCGGTAGGCGATCCGATTCATAATATGAGGTGATGATGCGACAGATAGTACTTGATACTGAAACCACGGGCCTGGAGCCCTCTGAGGGGCATCGCATCATCGAGATCGGATGCGTCGAGCTGGTTAACCGGCGCCTCACGGGCAACATCTACCATCAGTACGTCCAGCCGGACCGGGAAATCGAAGAGGGTGCGATCGACGTGCATGGAATCACGAATGAATCGCTAGCGGACAAGCCACGATTCCATGAGATCGCCCAGGATTTTCTGGATTACGCAAAGGGTGCAGAGCTGGTCATACACAATGCACCTTTCGACATCGGCTTTATCAACCACGAGTTGGCATTGATAGCAGTGGCCGAAAAAAAGGCGAGCACTGCTGCAACTCGGATCGAAGACTACTGCACAGTGGTAGATACTTTACAGCTCGCGCGCAAGCTACATCCCGGGCAGAAGAACGACCTCGACTCCCTGTGCAAGCGCTACACCATCGACAACTCCCAGCGCACTTTGCACGGCGCGCTGCTCGACGCCGAGATCCTGGCCGACGTGTATCTGGCTATGACCGGTGGCCAGACCGGACTGTTCGAGGAGGGGCACGACGGTAGCCAGCAGCGGTTAGGCGACAGCGCCGTCAGACGCCTTGATCGCAGTCGGCCGCGGCTGGTGGTGATCCAGGCGAATGAGCAGGAGTTGGCAGCCCACCGTGCCTGGCTCGACGCGCTCGACCGGCAAAGCGAAGGCCGTTGCGTCTGGAAGCAGCTCGACGAGCCGAGTTGAGCCCATCATTCGGCGACGTGCGCGTAGGCCTATCAGCTCCCCTCAACTGCTATGCTTGACGCCATCGTCGTTGCCGAGCACGTCAGCAAGCGATTTGACGGCACGATCGCCGTTGACAATATTAGTTTCACCGTAGAGCGTGGATCCACAACGGCGCTTCTCGGAGGTAACGGCGCCGGCAAAACGACCACGCTTGCGATGCTGCTGGGGCTGGTGTTGCCGAGCCAAGGCCGTATCGTTGTGCTCGGTCAAGACATGCTGCAGCGCCGGTACAGCGTGCTGTCGCGCATGAACTTCTCTTCCCCTTATGTGGACCTTCCGCACCGGCTTACCGTGCGGGAGAACTTGATTGTCTATGGCCACCTCTACGGTCTGGGCAATGTGCATGACCGTCTCCGCAGGCTGGCCGATGAGCTCGATCTCGGTGCCTTCATCCATCGCCCCTACGGTCAGCTCTCATCGGGACAAAAGACCCGCGTTGCGCTGGCGAAGGCTCTGTTGAACGAACCGGAGCTGCTGTTGCTGGATGAGCCAACAGCGTCGCTTGATCCTGATACTGCCGATTACGTGCGCGGATACCTGGAACGCTACAAGGCACACGTCGGGACCACCATTTTGCTCGCGTCGCACAATATGTCCGAGGTCGAGCGCCTGTGTAATCACGTGATCATGTTGCGCGCAGGCAAAATCGTCGCCGAAGGTGCGCCCGCGGCGCTGCTTACGCGCTACGGTCGACAAAACATGGAAGAAGTATTTATCGACATTGCACGAGAGCGTCACATAAATTTAGACGTCGCAGAAAGGAAGATCGTGCCATGACCGAGCAGCATCAGCGTTGGTCGTTTTCAGGGTCGCTGCGGCGCATTGCGGCGTTAGTATTGCGAAATCTTTACCTGCTGCGCCGTTCCTGGCCGCGTGTGCTGGAGCTGATGTATTGGCCCACCGTGCAGATGATCCTGTGGGGTTTCATCACGCTTTTTCTGGTGACCAACAGCTCTTGGGTGGCCCAGGCCTCTGGCGTGCTGATCTCGGCCGTGCTGTTGTGGGATGTGTTGTTTCGAGGACAGCTTGGTGTCGCATTGATCTTTATGGAAGAGATGTGGTCGCGCAACCTGGGCCAGCTGTTCGTCAG
>VRUB01000074.1 GCA_019456345.1 Nitrospira sp.
CGCCTTGTTCAGGCGGCGACGCCGGTTACCAGTGGTGACTTGTATCGCCCGGTAGCCGTCACGGCTATCTTCCTTCACTTGCGTCACGCGATTGGCGCCAACCTCTAGCACGGTCACCGCAACGGCGGTCCCGTCCTCCGCGAAGAGGCGCGTCATACCCATCTTTCGACCAATGACCCCTATCGGCATGCCAATACCTATCTCTCGTGCACAGTGACTCGTGATCTGTTGTCAGTTCCGGCGACTTTTCTGATGGAGGTGCCAGCCGGTTGTTAACCCAACTTTATTTCGACATCAACGCCCGCCGCCAGGTCCAGCTTCATCAGTGCATCGATCGTTTTATCGGTGGGATCCATGATGTCCATGATCCGTTTGTGCGTGCGGATCTCGAACTGCTCCCGTGACTTCTTATCCGTATGCGGCGAGCGCAAAAGCGTGAAACGCTCCATCTTCGTCGGCAGAGGAATCGGTCCTTTCACCAACGCACCGGTGCGCTTTGCCGTCTCGACAATCTCCGCCGCGGATCGATCAATCAAGCGATGATCGAAGGCCTTCAAGCGAATTCTGATTTTCTGACCAGCCATTAGTATTTAAACAAGTTTCAAGTAACAAGTAATACACCTTTTGGGGACCACGCAGTTAGCCTTTCCTTGCCACTTGCTACTTCGCACTTCCCACTCGCATTATTCGATAATCTTCGACACCACACCGGCGCCCACGGTGCGCCCGCCCTCACGGATAGCGAAGCGCAAGCCCTCCTCCATGGCGATCGGGCTGATCAGGGTGACCGAGATACTCACGTTATCACCCGGCATCACCATCTCCGTGCCCGCGGGCAGCTCGACCGCTCCGGTGACGTCGGTGGTGCGGAAATAGAACTGCGGGCGGTAGCCGTTGAAGAACGGCGTGTGGCGCCCGCCCTCGTCCTTGGACAGCACATAGACCTCCGCCTCAAAGCGTGTGTGGGGCGTGATGGAGCCGGGCTTGGCCAGCACCTGGCCGCGCTCGATCTCATCGCGCTTGATACCGCGCAGCAACGCCCCGATGTTATCCCCGGCCTGACCTTGATCGAGGAGCTTGCGGAACATCTCCACCCCGGTGACGGTGGTCTTGGTGGTGTCGTGCAGCCCCACGATCTCCACCTCCTCGCCCACCTTAATCACGCCGCGATCCACGCGCCCGGTGGCCACGGTGCCGCGCCCGGAGATGGAGAACACGTCCTCCACCGGCATCAGGAAGGGCCCGTCGATGGCCCGCTCGGGCTCGGGGATGTAGGAGTCCAGGGCCTCGGCGAGCTTTAAAATCGAGGGCTCGCCGAGCTCGTTGGTATCGCCTTCCAGGGCCTTCAAGGCGCTGCCGATGATAATGGGGGTGTCGTCGCCGGGGAACTCGTACTTGCTCAGCAGCTCGCGCACCTCAAGCTCCACGAGCTCGAGCAGCTCGGCATCATCGACCATGTCGGCCTTGTTGAGATACACGATCATGTAGGGCACACCGACCTGGCGGGCGAGCAGGATGTGCTCGCGGGTCTGGGGCATGGGGCCGTCGGCGGCCGAGACCACCAGAATCGCCCCGTCCATCTGCGCCGCCCCGGTGATCATGTTCTTGATATAATCGGCATGCCCCGGGCAGTCCACGTGAGCGTAGTGGCGCTTGTCGGACTCGTACTCCACGTGCGCTGTGGCGATGGTGATACCGCGCTCGCGCTCCTCGGGGGCGTTGTCGATCTGGTCAAAGGTTATGACGTCGCCGCCGTGCTTGGCCGCCAGCACCTTGGTCATGGCCGCGGTGAGGGTGGTCTTGCCGTGGTCGACATGACCGATCGTACCCACATTGACGTGCGGTTTCGTGCGTTCGAATTTTTTCTTGGCCACGGTTGTTTACCTCTTCCTCAGAGCCTTAGCTACACTCAATGATCTCTGTGCTTCGCTGCCATCGCGTTTCATTTTATCAGTCAAGCAGTAAAGCGTGAGGGGAAACCTACACTACAAGCAAGCTCCGTCTGCGCCTCACTCTTCACCCCTCACGCAATCACGATGCCTTCTTGATGACCGCCTCGGTAATGTTGGTCGGCGCCGAGGCATATTTCTTGAACTCCATATGATAGGTCGCGCGCCCCTGGCTGGCCGAACGCAGCGCCGTGGCGTAACCAAACATTTCCGCCAGCGGCACCTCGGCGCGGATGATCTTTCCCGCCGGCGCATCTTCCATACCTAAAATAGCACCGCGCCGCGATTTCAGATCACCGTTAACGGCACCCATATATTCCTCGGGCGTCACCACTTCCACGGCCATAATGGGCTCCAGCAGCGTAACCCCGGCCTTAAGCGCCGCTTCGCGAAAACACTGGCTCGCCACCATTCGAAACGCGTTCTCGCTCGAGTCGACTTCATGATAGGAGCCGTCGAACAGCGTAACCTTCACGTCCACCATTGGGTAACCAGCCAGCACCCCGCGCGCCAATGCGTCCGCGGCTCCTTTGCGTACCGCCGAAATATACTCGCGCGGAACGGCGCCCCCTTTGATCGCATCAACAAACTCAAATCCCTTGCCCGCTGGCTGGGGTTCAAGACGCAAGAACACATGGCCGTACTGGCCACGGCCGCCTGTTTGTTTGACGTACTTACGTTCATGCTCCACCGCGCGATTGATTGTCTCACGATACGCCACCTGAGGCTTACCGACGCTGGCGTCAACGCTAAATTCGCGCTTCATACGGTCGATAATGATCTCCAGGTGGAGCTCCCCCATGCCCGAGATGATAGTTTGCCCCGATTCCTCATCCGTGGTGACCCGAAAAGACGGATCCTCCTGAGCAAGTCGAGCCAACGCCAGGCCCATCTTCTCCTGGTCCGCCTTCGTCTTCGGTTCAACCGCCTGCGAGATCACCGGTTCGGGGAACTCGATGCGCTCCAGCGTTATCACATGATTCACATCACACAGGGTATCTCCCGTGGTCACGTCTTTAATACCGATCGCAGCACCGATGTCACCAGCCCGGACTTCTTTTATTTCCTCACGGCTATTCGCATGCATCTGCAGCAAGCGTCCGACGCGCTCTTTTTTACGCTTTACCGGCTTATAGACACTATCGCCAGATTTCAAAACCCCGGAATAAACGCGGAAAAATATCAGTTGCCCGACATAAGGATCAGTCGCAATCTTGAAGGCCAGTGCCGCGAAGGGCTCTTTGTCGTCTGCCCGGCGCTCGGCTACGGTTCCATCCTTGTCATCCAAAATCCCCTTGATCGGCGGGACATCGACGGGTGAGGGCAAGTAATCAATGACTGCGTCTAACAGCGCCTGTACTCCCTTATTCTTAAAGGCCGAACCGCAAAGGACGCAGACTATTTCATTAGCCAGTGCACGCGCGCGCAATCCTTTTTTGATATCCTGGATAGAAAACTCGCCCTCGCTGAGATATTTTTCCATCAGCTCTTCGTTGGATTCCGCAGCCGCCTCGACTATGTGCTCGCGCCACTTGCTACATTCTTCCAGCATGTGTGCGGGGATATCACGTTCCTCAAACTGGATACCGAGTGTCGCATCATCCCAGTAGATCGCCTTCATCTTGACCAGATCGACTATACCTTCGAACTGACCCTCCGCGCCTATCGGCAACTGGATAGGAACGGGGTTCGCGCCCAAGCGGTCCTTGATCTGACCCACTACACGCAGGAAATCAGCGCCGGCACGATCCATCTTGTTCACGAAAGCGATCCGTGGCACCTGGTATCTGTTGGCCTGGCGCCAGACGGTCTCTGATTGCGGTTCGACCCCAGCTACGCCACAGAACACCCCTACTGCACCATCGAGCACCCGCAGGGCACGCTCCACCTCGATGGTAAAATCCACGTGTCCGGGCGTATCAATGATATTGATGCGATGCTCGGGCGCCTTCTGATCCATACCTCTCCAGAAACAGGTGGTCGCCGCGGAGGTAATGGTGATACCGCGTTCCTGCTCCTGCTCCATCCAGTCCATGACAGCCGTCCCGTCATGGACTTCACCGAGCTTGTACAGTATTCCACTGTAGAACAACACTCGTTCCGTCGTAGTCGTCTTACCGGCATCAATATGCGCCATGATGCCGATATTGCGATATCTTTCTATTGGAGTCTTTCGTGCCACGTCTGTTAACCATGAACAAAAGCCCAACGCAAACACGCTAAAGCACCAGGAAAAACGAAATAATCAGGCTTTTTAATACCCGACCTTCGATAATTTTGCGCTCGCGTTGATTCGCGTGTGCCTTGTTACGCTATATCCTTTGTTCCTTTGCGCCTCTGCATTGAACTGTTTCCCATTACCACCGGTAATGGGAAAAGGCCTTGTTGGCTTCAGCCATGCGGTGCGCATCCTCACGTTTCTTCACGGCATTGCCCCGCTTTTCCGCTGCATCGAGCAACTCCGCCGCCAGGCCGTCGCCTGTGGATCGTCCTGAGCGCGCCCGCGCTGCTTCCACCATCCAGCGCATGGCCAGTGCTATCTGCCGCACGGGGCGCACCTCAACGGGCACCTGATAGGTGGCCCCGCCAACACGGCGACTCTTGACCTCGACCAGCGGCCGCACATTGTCGAGTGCCTGCGTGAAAACCTCAACTGGGTCTTTCTTGGTGCGCTCCGCCACGCGGTCCAGCGCACCGTAGACGATCTTCTCCGCCACAGATTTCTTCCCGCGGCGCATCACTACGTTAATAAACTTCGCCAATGTCTCACTACCGTACTTGGGGTCCGGGATGATCTGGCGTTTCGTGATCACTCTTCGTCTCGGCATTGCCGTTCACCGATGGTGCTGTCCGTCAGTCAACTAATATATATAGAATAAAACGCCGCGCAGAACCTGCACGGCGAATGCAACCACCGCGCGCGTATCAGGGCTTCGGTCGTTTGGTGCCGTATTTCGAGCGCCCCTGGTGCCGGTCACTAACGCCGGCTGTATCGAGTACCCCGCGAACGGTGTGATACCGTACCCCAGGCAGGTCCTTGACGCGTCCACCCCTGATCAATACCACCGAGTGCTCCTGCAAATTGTGGCCTTCGCCACCGATGTAGGTTGTCACCTCATAGCCATTGGTGAGGCGGACCCGGGCCACCTTGCGTAGCGCCGAATTCGGCTTTTTCGGCGTGGTGGTATACACGCGGGTACACACACCGCGTTTCTGCGGGCTCGCCTCGAGCGCAGGGACGGCTGATTTCTTGGTCAGCCGCTTTCTGGGCTTCCGCACCAGTTGGTTAATCGTGGGCATCGATCTGTCCAGCTCAAGAAAAAGAAACGACAGGCCGGTATCCCCGGCCTGCCAGGTGGGGCGCGATTCTAGGCACCCCGCGCTATTGTGTCAAGTCAGCGGCGGAAATGGGGTGGCGGGGCGCCTCAAGCGCCGACCGCCTCCTCCCCGCTTTGCAGCGCGCTTGCCTGGGACTCACTGGTAGACAGCGACTGCTCGAGCTCGAGCGCATCCTGCTTGGCTTGGGTACGTTTGCGGCGGCGCTCTTCGTGGTACGCCAGACCGGTGCCGGCCGGGATCAGGCGCCCAACTATGACATTTTCCTTCAGCCCACGGAGCATGTCGCGCTTGCCGTTTATCGCCGCCTCTGTGAGCACGCGCGTCGTCTCCTGGAACGACGCCGCCGAGATAAAAGACTCGGTAGACAACGACGCCTTGGTGATGCCCAGAAGCATGCGTTCATACGTAGCGGGTTTCTCGCCCTGTGCTTCGATCTGCTCGTTTTCCTCGAGCAAGCGCGCGCGCTCCACCTGCTCTCCGGGCAAAAAGCGTGTATCGCCCGGGTCAATTACCTGCACCTTGCGCAGCATCTGACGAACGATCACGTCGATATGCTTATCGTTGATCTTGACGCCCTGCAGCCGGTATACGTCTTGCACCTCGTCGACGATATAGTTCGTAAGAGCCTCAACGCCCAGTAGACGGAGGATATCGGTTGACACCGGCGCTCCCTCAACCACGATATCGCCTTGCTCAACGGTCTCGCCCTCGAATACTGTAATATGACGGCCCTTCGGGATCAGGTACTCGTGCTCCACAGCCTCCTTGTCAGTAATAACCAGGCGACGTTTGCCCTTCGTATCTTTCCCGAAGGACACAACACCGCTCACCTCCGCCAGAATGGCGCAATCTTTGGGTTTGCGGGCCTCAAACAGCTCAGCCACACGCGGCAGACCGCCGGTAATATCGCGCGTCTTCTGCGTTTCCTGCGGGATGCGCGCCAATACATCACCAACACCAACCTTGGCCTTGTCCTCGACCGTTATGATCGCTCCCGGCGGCAGCATATACTTGGCCGGAATGTCGGTACCCGAGATAGTCAACTCTTTGCCCTTACTATCCAACAAGCCGATCATCGGCCGGATGTCCTTGCTGCCGCTGCGGTGGGTGGGGTCCAGTACCACATACGTCGACAATCCGGTGATGTCGTCGGTCTGCTTGTTGACGCTCACGCTCTCGACCAGATCCGTAAACGCCACTTTGCCCGCCACCTCGGTAATGATGGGGTGGGTGTGAGGCTCCCACTGCGCAACGACGGCCCCGGCCTTCACCTTATCACCGTCGTGAACGCTCAGCACAGCTCCGTAAGAAATCTTGTAGCGCTCACGGTCACGCCCTTGCTCGTCTTGAACGAGGAGCTCGCCAGAGCGCGATACTGCGACATAGTTACCGCTGGTGTGTTTGACCAACTTGATATTCTTGAGCTTGACAGCACCATTTGTCTTGACCTCAATCCTGCTTTCCGCGACCGCTCCCGAGGCCGCACCACCTATGTGGAATGTGCGCATAGTTAGCTGCGTGCCGGGCTCGCCAATACTCTGAGCGGCGATTACGCCGACTGCCTCGCCCAGATTGACCAGGTGCCCACGCCCCAGGTCGCGCCCATAGCACTTCGAGCACACACCGTAGCGCGTCTGGCAAGTGACTGGTGAACGCACCAGAACCATATCGACATTTTTCTCCTCAAGCAGCGTCACGAGGCGTTCATCCAACATAGTGCCGTCCTCAACCAGCACGGTGCCATTATCGGCCGGATCGCGAATATCGCCGACCACGACACGCCCGAGTATCCGGTCGCGCAGAGGAACTACGACCTCACCGCCTTCCACCAGCGCCGATTTGCTAATCCCTTCGGCGGTGCCGCAATCATGCTCGGTAACAACCAGGTCCTGGCATACATCCACCAGCCGCCGGGTCAAGTATCCCGAGTTCGCCGTCTTCAAGGCAGTATCGGCCAGGCCCTTACGCGCGCCATGCGTGGAGATGAAGTACTGCAAGACGTTCAGCCCCTCGCGGAAGTTCGCCGTGATTGGCGTCTCGATGATCGAGCCGTCCGGCTTGGCCATCAGCCCGCGCATGCCGGCAAGCTGACGGATTTGTGCCGCACTACCACGGGCCCCCGAGTCAGCCATCATATAGATGGGATTGAACGAGTCCTGCGTGACCATGTTGCCCTCGGCGTCCACGACTTCCTGGGTCCCCAGTTGCTGCATCATCGACTGGGCGACATTCTCGCTGGTACGGCTCCAGATATCTACGACCTTGTTGTAGCGCTCACCGTCGGTCAACAACCCGGAAGCATACTGCTTCTGGATACTTTTCACCTCGGCCTCTGCCTGGTGCAATATCTCGCCTTTGTCCGCCGGCGTTACCATGTCGTCGACACCAATCGAAATACCGGCGCGGGTGGCATAGGAAAAACCGGTGTACATCAGCTGGTCGGCAAAAATGACCGTCTCCTTGAGGCCCACACGCCGATAGCAGGCATTGATGAGCTCGGTGATGCGCTTCTTGTTCAAATCACGATTAACCAGTTCGAACGCCAGGCCTTCCGGAAGCAGTTCGGAGAGCAGCGTTCGGCCGACCGTGGTGTCACAGAGCTTCGTCCGCTCCGTGCGGTTGCCATCGTCGTCGAGCACCACCTCGTGGATGCGGACCTTGATGCGCGCATGCAAGCTAACACTACCGGTCTCGAAGGCTCGATGAACTTCGGCCACGTCGCTGAACACCGTGCCTTCACCGGGCTGGTTGATCTTCTCCCGCGCGAGGTAGTTCAGACCCAGGACGATATCCTGCGTCGGCACGATGACAGGCTCACCATGTGCCGGTGAAAGGATATTATTCGTGGACATCATGAGCGCACGCGCTTCCAGCTGTGCCTCGATCGACAGCGGAATATGCACCGCCATCTGGTCGCCGTCGAAATCGGCATTATAGGCGGCACATACCAGCGGATGAAGCTGGATCGCCTTGCCTTCGATGAGCACGGGCTCGAACGCCTGGATGCCCAGGCGATGCAGCGTGGGCGCACGGTTCAATAAGACTGGATGCTCGCGAATCACTTCCTCCAGGATGTCCCATACCTCCGGGCTTGCCTGCTCGACCATTTTCTTCGCGGCCTTGATCGTAGTAGCCAGACCTTTTAGTTCCAGCTTGCTGAAGATGAATGGCTTATACAGCTCCAGCGCCATTTTCTTTGGCAGTCCGCATTGATGCAACTTGAGCGCCGGACCTACCACAATCACCGATCGCCCGGAGTAGTCAACGCGTTTGCCCAACAGGTTCTGTCGGAACCGGCCTTGCTTGCCTTTGATCATGTCGGCCAACGATTTGAGCTGGCGCTTGTTGGCTCCTGTAATAGCCTTGCCGCGGCGCCCGTTGTCGAGCAGGGCATCGACGGCTTCCTGCAACATGCGCTTTTCATTACGCACGATAATGTCTGGCGCATTCAAGTCCAGCAGGCGCTTCAGCCGATTGTTGCGATTGATCACACGTCGGTAGAGATCATTTAAGTCGCTCGTAGCGAAACGCCCACCATCGAGCGGCACCAGAGGTCGCAGCTCCGGCGGCAGCACAGGCAGAATCTCCATGACCATCCATTCCGGACGGTTACCGGAATGGATGAAGGCCTCGATTACTTTCAACCGCTTGGTGATCTTCTTTATCTTGGTCTCGGAGCCGGTAGCAGCCAACTCCTCGCGCAGTCGCGCAGCCTCTTCCTGTAAGTTGATGCTCTTTAGCAGATCCCGGACCGCCTCGGCACCCATGCGCGCGTCGAACTCATCGCCGTATTGCTCGATGGCGTTCAAATACGCTTCCTCGGACATAAGCGTGCCACGCTCGAGGGGTGTCAAGCCGGGATCTACGATCACGTAGGCCTCGAAATACAGCACCCGCTCGATATCCCGCAGGGTCATATCCAGGATGAGCCCCATGCGCGAGGGCAGCGACTTCAAAAACCAGATGTGGGCCACCGGGCTTGCTAAATCGATATGGCCCATGCGCTCGCGGCGTACTTTGGACAAGGTAACCTCGACGCCACACTTTTCACATATCACACCACGGTGCTTGAGACGCTTGTACTTCCCGCACAGGCATTCGTAGTCCTTCACCGGGCCAAAGATCTTGGCGCAGAACAGGCCGTCGCGCTCGGGCTTGAAAGTACGGTAATTGATGGTCTCGGGCTTCTTGACTTCCCCGAAGGACCAGGATCGGATCTTCTCGGGTGACGCCAGACGAATGCGAATGACGTTGAAGTCCTCAGCTTTGCTGTGTTGCTTGAAAAGATTGAATAAGTCTTTCAATATTTTATCTCCGGCTAGATCGTCGTTCCTGCGAAGCCGTGCCGTGGCACTGCGCAGTGCGGCCATGTCGATAATAAGCAGCGGCCTGAATTCATATCTTTGCGGTAACGGGCCTAGGTCTGTTCCAGTGCGATATCTATCCCCAGGGCGCGTATTTCCTTAACCAACACATTAAACGATTCCGGCATACCCGCTTCCATTCGATAGTCTCCCTTGACGATGTTCTCGAACATCTTAGTGCGCCCGGATACGTCGTCCGACTTCACCGTGAGCATTTCCTGCAGGGTGTAACCGGCGCCATAGGCCTCGAGTGCCCACACCTCCATTTCACCGAAGCGTTGTCCTCCGAACTGCGCCTTCCCGCCCAGTGGCTGCTGTGTTACCAAGCTGTAAGGTCCCGTCGAACGCGCGTGCATCTTGTCATCCACCAGATGGTTGAGCTTGAGTATGTACATGTAACCAACCGTAATCGGATGATCAAAGGCTTGCCCGGTGCGCCCGTCGTAGAGCCTTGTCTGCCCGGAGCGGGGCAATCCGGCCAGCTCAAGCATGCGCTTGATCTCCTCCTCCGCGGCCCCGTCGAATACCGGCGTCGCAACGGGGACGCCGCCGCGCAGGTTGTGCGCGAGATCCGAGATTTCTTCGTCCGTCAGCGACTTGATGTCTTCCTTACGTGCGCCGCCTTTCGGATCGTTGTAGATCTTGTCAATAAACTTTCGAAGATCCGAAACGCTGCGGCGCTGCTCTAGCATCTGGTTAATCTGTCGACCGAGCTCGTGAGCGGCCCAGCCCAAGTGGGTTTCCAGCACCTGACCAACATTCATGCGTGAGGGCACGCCCAGCGGATTGAGCACAATATCGACTGGTGTACCGTCCTCCATGTAGGGCATATCCTCCACCGGCACGATGCGCGAAATTACGCCCTTGTTTCCGTGGCGACCAGCCATCTTGTCGCCGGGCTGAAGTTGGCGCTTCACGGCCACGTGCACCTTGACCATTTTGAGCACACCCGGGGCCAAATCGTCTCCGGCGATCAGGTTCGCTCGCTTTTCCGTGAACTTTGTGTCGAAATAATCTTTCTGCGTGGCGAGCTGTGCACGAATTTGCTCGAGTGCCTTGCTGGCTTCTTCATTGCGCAGACGGATGTCGAACCATTTCTCGCGCGGAAGCCCGTCCAGGTAAGCCTTGGTGATCTTGTCTCCGGCACTGAGCCCGGCTGGCCCGCCGTCTGCGAGCTTACCGGTCAAGAGTCGCTCGATGCGAGCGTAGGCGTCATCCTCCACGATGCGGTACTGGTCGTTGAGGTCTTTCTGGATCCGCTCGAGCTCCTGCTGCTCGTTGTGCCTCGCCCGGGCGTCCTTCTCCACGCCCTCGCGCGTGAAAACTTGCACGTCAATAACGGTTCCCGACATACCCGAGGGCATCCGCAACGATGTGTCTTTCACGTCCGACGCCTTTTCGCCGAAGATTGCACGCAGCAGCTTTTCCTCGGGTGTAAGCTGCGTCTCACCCTTGGGTGTCACTTTACCGACCAGGATGTCGCCGGTCGTAACCTCGGCGCCTATGTAGACGATTCCCGATTCATCGAGCTTGGACAAAGCTGCCTCACCCACGTTAGGGATATCGCGCGTAATATCCTCGGGACCCAGCTTGGTATCTCGCGCGACCGTGTTCAGCTCCTCGATATGAATGGTTGTGAAGTAATCCTCCTCGACCACCCGCTCCGAGATCAGGATTGAATCCTCGAAGTTGTAACCACTCCAGGGCATGAACGCCACGAGAATGTTTCTACCCAATGCCAGCTCCCCGGCCTGTGTTGACGGCCCATCCGCCAGGACATCGCCATTGGCGATGTTGTCACCCACTCGCACGAGTGGCTTCTGGTTGATGTTGGTATTTTGATTAGACCTTTGGTATTTCACGAGAGAGTAAATATCGACTCCGACCTCGCCGGGCTTGGTTTCATCATCATTAACTCGCACAACAATACGACTCGCGTCAACGGAGTCCACCTTTCCGCCACGGCGCGCCACAACTGTGGCTCCCGAATCCACCGCAACGATGCTTTCCATACCGGTGCCCACGAGAGGTTTTTCCGTGCGCAGCGTCGGAACCGCCTGACGTTGCATGTTCGACCCCATCAATGCACGGTTGGCATCATCATGCTCGAGAAACGGGATCAAGGAAGCAGCCACCGAAACGATTTGTGACGGCGCCACATCGATATAGTCAACCTTATCTACCGTAGACAATGTGAACTCGTTTCTGTGGCGACACGATACGAGCTCGTCAATGAGATTTCCTTTCTCATTCGTGCCAGCATTCGCCTGCGCTATCGTGTACTCGCCCTCTTCGATCGCCGAGAGATAGTGAATTTCGTCAGTAACCCTGGCATTAACCACCTTGCGGTACGGGGTCTCGAGAAAACCGTACTCGTTGGTGCGGGCATACACAGCCAGCGAATTGATCAGACCTATGTTTGGACCCTCGGGTGTCTCAATGGGGCAAACGCGGCCGTAGTGCGTCGGGTGCACATCGCGTACCTCAAAGCCCGCGCGTTCGCGCGTCAGACCACCCGGGCCTAGTGCAGAGACACGTCGCTTGTGAGTTACCTCTGACAACGGATTGGTCTGATCCATGAACTGAGACAGCTGACTGGAGCCAAAGAACTCTTTGACTACCGCCGAAACCGGTTTCGCATTGATAAGCTCCTGCGGCATTAGTGTCGTGCTGTCTGCCAGATTCAAACGTTCCTTGACCGCTCGCTCCACGCGCACAAGGCCGACACGAAATTGGTTCTCCACGAGCTCACCGACGGAACGTACACGACGATTACCGAGGTGATCGATGTCATCAATGGTGCCCACGCCATTTTTCAGACCTATTAGGAGCTTCATGACATCAACGATATCTTCCTTGCTCAGGATGCCCGGTCCTTCGTCTGTTTCCCGCCCCAAACGACGGTTAAATTTCATGCGCCCAACAGCCGAAAGGTCGTACCGATCCGGGCTGAAGAAGAGATTGTTAAACAACGTCTGCGCCGCATCTTTTGTTGGCGGCTCACCCGGCCGCATCATGCGATAGAGCTCGACCTGGGCTTCCAGCGGGTCGTGCGCCGGATCCAGACGCAGAGTATCGGAGATATACGAGCCGCGATCAATTTCGTTAGTGTAAATCGTTTTAAGCTCGGCGATTCCGGATTCCTGGAACTTATCGATCAGCTCCTCGGTGATCACTTCGTTTGCAGCGGCCAGTAGCTCACC
>VRUB01000277.1 GCA_019456345.1 Nitrospira sp.
TAGATTTTCATCAATACGGGCGCACGCGCCTTCATCTCGGACATGCCTGGCCTTAAGGATGTGGATTACCTCACCAACTCCAGCATGATGGATGTAGATTTTCTTCCGGAACACCTGATCATTGTGGGCGGCAGTTACATTGGGCTTGAGTTTGCGCAGATGTATCGCCGCTTCGGTAGCCGCGTCACCGTGGTGGAGAAGGCCGACCATCTCATTTCTCGAGACGATGAGGACATCTCCGCCGCGGTGAAGGAGATCCTGGAAAACGAAGGCGTCGAGATCCGATTGAATGCCGAATGCATGACCGTGCAGAAGCGGGGCGATCGTGTGGCGATCCAGGTCGAGTGCGACACCGGCGCGCCCGAGGTGCTCGGCAGCCATCTGTTAATGGCCATCGGCCGAACGCCCAATACGCACGATCTGGGTCTGGACAAAGCCAATATCGAGACGGACCCACGCGGGTTTATCGTCGTGGACGACCAACTGCGCACCAATGTCCCGGGTATCTGGGCGATAGGTGACGTCAACGGCCGCGGCGCGTTCACGCACACTTCTTATAACGACTATGAGATCGTAGTCGCCAACCTGTTCGACAACGACCCGCGCCGGGTCACCGATCGTATCCTGACCTATGCGCTCTACATCGACCCGCCGCTCGGGCGCGCCGGCGTGACCGAGCGCGAGGTGCGCGCATCGGGGCGCAAAGCACTCATCGGTAAGAGGATGATGACGCGTGTGAGCCGTGCCCGCGAGCGCGGCGAAACCCAGGGGTTTATGAAGATCCTCATCGACGCGGAGACGAAAAAAATCCTGGGCGCAGCCGTACTCGGCATTGGCGGTGACGAGGTAATCCATTCAGTGCTCGATGTGATGTATGCTGATGCGCCTTACACGCTCATCCAGCGCGCGGTCCACATCCATCCGACGGTGACCGAGTTGATCCCGACCATGCTCGGTGATCTGAAGCCCCTGGAATAAGGTGATAGTCGTCTTGCCGGTGTCGGCAAGACACTTAATATAATGATCGTGAGCATGATGAAACTACTCTCTGTGAACGTTTCCTTACCAAAGGAAGTTTCCTATCAAGGCAAAACTGTAACGACGGCGATCTTCAAGGATCCCGTGCCTGGTCGGGTGATGGTTCGCCGACTCAATATTGACGGCGATGACCAGGCCGATCGACGCGTCCACGGGGTGGGATTCGAAATGGCAACTTATGCCTATCCCGTCGAACACTATGCCTTCTGGGAGCGCGAGCTTAACCGCGAGAGCTTTCCCTATGGCCAGTTCGGTGAAAACCTCACCGTAAGCGGCTTGCGCGAGGATACCGTCCGGGTCGGTGACATCTTCCGCATAGGCGGGGCACTGCTGCAAGTCACCCAACCGCGCGTCCCGTGCTACAAACTGGCCATGCGGATGGCCGAGGAACCCGACTTCCCGGCGCGCTTTCAAGCAAGTGGTCGGATGGGCTTCTACCTTCGGGTGCTGGAGGAGGGCGAGATCGGGGCCGGTGACGCAGTTGAGCTCATCGAAAGTGATGAGGACTCCGTCACGATCGCCGATTTCATCCGTGTATATCTGCATGACTCCCACGACCCGGCAAGCCTGAAACGCGTGCTTGCTTCGCGTGACCTGGGCGATGCATGGCGCGTGTACTTGGAAAAAATGCTCAAAAAGGCGGAGCCGGTATTGGGGCCGAGTGGTTGGGAAGGATTCCGCGAGTTTGTTGTCGACCGCAAGGTGGCCGAAAGCAAGACAATCACTTCTTTTTATCTAAGACCGGAGGACGAGAAGCCGCTGCCGGCATACCTACCGGGGCAGTTCTTGACGTTCAGGCTGAGCATACCGGGTCATTCCTCACCGGTGACGCGTACTTATTCGCTATCGGACAGCCCCAATCATCCGGAGTACTATCGTGTGAGCATCAAGCGGCTGCCGGCGCCTGAGGATCAACCAGACATTCCACCG
>VRUB01000007.1 GCA_019456345.1 Nitrospira sp.
GCATTGCAAAGGGTCCGGGGGACCCTTTGCCCGGTGAACGGGCGTGCCACGGACGGCACGCCCCGGGCTTTCGAGCGTAGCAGGGACAGCGACAGCGAAGAAAGGCTTGGGCCGGTGCCCAAGCGAGGCGAGGACAGCGACGCGCAGCGGCGCAGCGCCGGCAGGCGTGCCCCGGTCCTGCAAGCGCAGCACGATTGCGCAGCCGCCGCGTGTCTCGGAAGAAAATCTCGTCATAGTTTAGGCGATGGCGAGATTTATCGAACAGTGGATGCTAGCAAATTGTTCCTTCAAACTTGCTACTTGTTACTATTGCGCCCACCTGAATGCTTTCATGGTGAGCCTGATTCATGAACATCGTCTTTGCCGGGACCCCCGCCTTCGCCGTACCGACGCTGCGCGCGCTCGTTGACGCGCGTCAACACACGGTCCAGGCCGTTCACACCCAGCCTGACCGGCCGGCGGGGCGCGGCCGGCACACCAGGATGAGTGCCGTTAAGGAGCTGGCGCTGGAGCTGGGGCTGGCGGTGTTGCAGCCCGCAAAGTTCGACCCGCTGGCGACATCACAGCTAAAGGCCCTGGCCCCAGAGGTGCTCGTGGTGGTCGCCTACGGGCTGATCCTGCCTGCGGCAATCCTGCAAATTCCACGATTCGGTGGCATCAATGTTCACGCCTCGCTGTTGCCGCGCTGGCGCGGTGCCGCGCCTATCGCGCGCAGCCTGGAGGCCGGCGAGGAGGTCACCGGCATCACCATTATGCAAATGGACGAAGGTATGGATACGGGCGACATCCTGGTGCAACAGCAGCTCGCAGTGCATGAGGACGACACCGCGCAGAGCTTGCACGATCGACTGGCGCCGCTGGGGGCGGGGCTGCTCCTCGACACCTTGGGCAAGCTCGCCAAGGGCCAGATCGTTCCGCGGCCGCAGGATGGGGCTCGCGCATGCTATGCCCCCAAGCTGCGCAAGCAGGAAGCCATTCTTGACTGGAGCGCGCCGGCGCAGGTACTTGCGCGTAAGGTTCGTGCATTTAACCCCTGGCCTGTGGCACAGACGCGATTCCGCGACCGCCAGCTTCGCATCTGGGAAGTCGGGCCGGTCGAGGATGCATGCGGGGCACAGGACGTCGCGCCGGGGACGGTGTTAAGCGCGGACCGGGATGGTATCGGCGTGCGCACCGGCGATGGCGTGCTCGTGATTCGACGGCTGCAGCTCGAGGGAGGCAAGCCATTGAGCGCGCAAGCCTTCATCAATGGCTATCAGCTGACGGCGGGGGGACGCTTGGGATGACGATGCCGACGCAGATTTTCGGCGCCTCGGCACGCGCCGTTTAAGCGGTGGAGGCTATGCCCACGGCGCCCAGTGCCGCCAGCGAAGCCCGCGCCACCGCGGCACGCGTGGTCGAGCAGGTCACCTATGGCGGTCGATTACTCGACCGGGCCCTTGAAACCGCCCTGGCTACGCCCGACCAGCGCGGCGCCACAACCGCTGCGCTGGTGCAGGAATTGGCCTATGGTACGCTACGTTGGGCCGAGCCGTTGCAGTATATCGCGCGTCAGTTGCTTGAGCGGCCACTGCGGAGCCGGGACCGGAACCTGCATGCCTTGCTGCTGGTAGGGCTTTACCAGTTGATTCACATGCGCGTACCGGCCCACGCCGCAGTGGCCGAGACGGTAGCGGCCACCGCAGTGCTCGGTAAACCCTGGGCCAAGGCGCTACTGAATGCCTGCCTGCGCTCCTTCACGCGCAACAAGGAGCCACTACTCGAGCAGGTTCGCCGCGATCCGATCCTCGCCAGCGCCCATCCGCGCTGGCTGCTGGACGCGCTGCGCCGAAGCTGGCCCGATCACTACCGGGCGATTGTGGAGGCCAACAACCACCGTCCGCCTATGAGCTTGCGGGTCAACTTGCGGCGGAACAGTCGCGACGAATACCTGGCGTGCTTGCTCGATGCGGGGCTCGGGGCTACGCCCGTGCCACGCCTCGGCTCCGCCGTGGTGCTGGACACGCCGGTGCCGGTGAGCGCACTACCGGGCTTTGCCGAGGGCCGCGTCTCGGTACAGGATGCGGCGGCCCAGTTAGCGCCCGAGCTGCTCGACGTGCACGCCGGGGAGCGCGTGCTCGATGCCTGCGCCGCCCCCGGCGGCAAGCTCGGGCACATTCTGGAGCATTGCGCCGGCACGGCGCACATCGTGGCGCTCGACAAGGAGCCGGCACGACGCCGGCTCATCCATGAGAACCTCGCGCGCCTGCGCCTTAAGGCGGCGGTGATCGTGGGCGACGCCGCCGATCCAGGCAAGTGGTGGGACGGCGTGCCGTTCGATCGCATCCTGGTGGATGCGCCGTGCTCCGGCAGCGGCGTGATCCGGCGTCACCCCGATATTAAGCTGCATCGCAGCCGCGCCGTCGTGGAGAGCCTGGTACGCTTACAGGCGCGCATCCTCGATGGGCTGTGGTCCTTGCTGGCCAGCGGCGGTAAGCTTTTATACGTGACGTGCTCGGTGCTGCCGGCGGAAAACGACCACCAGGTCAGTGCGTTTACGGCCCGCCATGGCGATGCGGCGGCTTTGACATTGGCCGTGCCCGTCGGCATAGCGCGAGCCCCAGGCATCCAGATATTGCCGGGACAAGAGGATATGGATGGGTTTTACTATGCGTGCCTGCAAAAAACCTAGATGGCTAGCGGTGCTGCTCCTCGGCGGTGTGCTGAGCGGACTTGCGGCGCAGGCAGACTTTAAGGTAACGCGCATTTCACCGCGTGTCGCCGACGGCGAGCTGGTGCTCTCGGGGACCCTGGAACTGGGGCTGACGTCCAAGGTCGAAGAGGCCTTGAGCAAGGGCATACCGATCGACGTGATCATTGATGTCAGTCTCTACCGCAAGCGGCCGCTGATCTGGGACCGTCTCATGCAGAGCTGGGTAATGCGGCGCGGGATCAGTTACCATGCGTTATCGCGCCAGTATCTCGTCGCCGGACACCGGCCTGATGCCGTCGAGAGCTTTACGTCGCTGCAGGCGGCGCTCGCCGGCATGGGCACGCTCGAGGAGCTGAAACTGCCTCTGAATGAGCTGCCCTACGGCGAGGATACGTACTATGTGAGCGTGCGCGCGAGCCTGGACGTGGAGGCGTTGCCGGCACCATTGCGCCCGGTAGCATACACATCGCTCGCCTGGCACCTCAACAGCGGGTGGACCGAATGGTACGTTCAACATTAGCACGTTACGCCACCGGCATCGTGCCGCTCGTGGTATTGTCGGTCTTACTGTTAGGTGCGCTGCTGATGATGGATGCGGCGACACAATCCTCAGCGCTGTCCGGCCGCCTGTACCCGTTTCTGCTCGTCGTCAGCATATTCGGCATTATCCTGCTGTTGACGGTGATCCTGATTAATCTCTACCGGCTTGCCGGCCAGTATCGAGCACGAGTTATGGGCTCGCGCCTCACCGTGCGCCTGCTTGGCATGTTCGTGCTGCTCGCGGTCATCCCGGTCTCCGTGGTACTGGTCTTTTCTTTGCAGGCCGTAAACAGGGGAATCGACAGCTGGTTTGACGTAAAAACCGGGCAGGCGCTGGACGATGCGCTATTGGTGGGCCGCAGTGCGCTGGATGCGATCACGCAAGACCAACTGAACACGGCAAAAGAAATGGCAGGGGATCTCGAGGACAGTCCGGACAAGCTAGCCGTGACCGCGCTCGATTTTCTGCGCGAGAAGTATGGCATCTCCGAGCTCACCTTGTTTTCCCAAGATGGGGCAATCATTGCCTCCAGCAGCGAAGCCGGGCCCGACACCGGCAGTCTGATCCCTGATCAGCCGAGCGAAACCATTCTTTCGCAGGTCCGCCAGGGGGATGTCTACGCCCACCTCGACCCGATTGGGAAGACCGACTTGCAGCTACGCGTCGTGGTGCCCGTGTACCGGCGTGAGGTCGGTGCCCCAATGCGCATCCTGCAGCTGCTGCAGCCGCTGCCCACACGCTATGCACAGCTTGGCCAGAGCGTACAAACGGCCTTCGCCGAATACGAGAAGCTGGTGTACTTGCGTGGCCCGCTGAAGTTCGGTTTCACCCTGACGCTTGGTCTGGTGGCGCTGCTCACGATGTTGATCTCGGTGTCGGCCGCAATCTTCTCGGCCCGGCGGCTGGTCGCGCCGGTGCGAGACCTGGCGGCCGGTACGCGTGCGGTCGCGGAGGGCGACTATCGCAAGCAACTCCCGGTGACCGGAAAAGACGAATTCGGTGTGCTCGTCCAGTCTTTCAACGACATGACCCGGAAGATCCACAATGCACAGGAACAGATCACACGCTCCCGCGCGGAAGCCGAGATGCAACGCACTTACCTCGAGACTGTGCTGACACACCTGTCTTCGGGTGTGTTGTCTTTCGACCAACGACACCACTTGCGCACCCACAACGCAGCCGCGGCTCATATCCTGCGAGCTGATTTGCAGCCCAGCGAAGGGAAATCGCTGTTGCACCTTACCAAGTCCCAACCGGAGCTTGCCGGCTTCTGCCAGGCCATACGCGACGCTACCGAGCAGGGACGCGGCGAGTGGCAGGCCGAAGTGAGCCTGCCGGGGCAGCACGGCAAGCGCTCGTTGCTGCTGCGCGGAACGATGTTGCCCAAGCTGCGGCGAAAAAAAGGCGGTTTCGTCGTAGTCTTTGACGATGTCACCGCCCTAATTCAAGCGGAGCGTGATGCCGCTTGGCGCGAGGTTGCGCGACGACTCGCGCACGAGATCAGGAACCCGCTGACGCCGATACAGCTGTCCGCCGAGCGCATCCGTCACAAGTGCCTGGTGCAGGCTGGGCACAACGAACATGAAACTCTGGATCGCGCCACCCGTACTATCGTTGAGCAGGTAGAAGCGCTGAAATCCATGGTGAATGCGTTTTCCGACTACGCTCGTAGTGTGCAGGTACAGGCGACGGCGATGGATCTCAATGACCTGATTCGAGACGTGGTCGAGCTCTACAATGCGGGCGGCAACATTTCCACGCGCTCGTTGCCGCAGGACGCTGAGTCGAGCGGCGAAATCACGCCGGCGGCGGCGCCCGTGATCGAGCTCGATCTAGATACGAAACTTCCTGCTATAACCGCCGACGCGGGTCGCCTGCGGCAGGTGTTGCATAACTTGCTACTGAACGCGCGTCAGGCCCTGGCGGGGCACGAGCAGCCGGTCATCCGCATCGGCACGCGCACCGTGCAGGATGTGCGCGGCGCGACCGCTGTGCTCACCATACAAGACAACGGTCCCGGCATTCCCGAGGTACTTATGGACCACCTGTTCGAGCCTTATGTTACGAGCCATGACAAGGGCACGGGCCTCGGGTTGGCGATCGTCAAGAAGATCGTGGAAGAACATAGCGGCACGTTGACCGCCGAGAACATAGCTGGCGGCGGCGCACGAATTACCATTCGATTCCCAATCGATGAAAAGACTTTATCCGCCGGCGAAGGCACCCGCGGGAGCGCGCGGGTCGATACTTTACGGGAGAAGCGTGCATGACAGGCGGATGCATTCTCGTGGTTGACGACGAGCCGGAAATTCGCCGGCTCGTCAAGGAAATCCTCGAAGACGAGCAGTACCAGGTCGTAACGGCGGAAGATGCCACGACGGCGCGCGAGGCCTATGCGAATGAGCGCCTCGATCTCGTACTGCTCGATATCTGGATGCCGGACACGGACGGGATCTCGTTGCTGAAGGAATGGTCGCGTTCCGGCACACCTGACGTGCCGGTGGTCATGATGTCGGGCCACGGTACCGTCGATACGGCGGTCGAGGCCACGCGGCTGGGCGCGACTGACTTCATCGAAAAACCCCTGTCCATGGGCAAGCTGCTCGTAACGGTGGAGCGCGCCCTGCAGCGCACGCAGCAGACCCCGCAGGGTGTGCAGTACAATGCACCGACGGTCGCGATCCCGGCCGGCAAAAGTGCGACGATGCAACAGCTGCGCGATGATCTCGAGCGCGTCGCCGCCACAGACAGCTGCGTGCTCATTACCGGTGAGCCCGGAAGTGGTAAATCAATCGCTGCACACTACTTGCATTGCAAAAGCGTGCGTTCGCGCCAGCCCCTGGTCGAGATAAGCTTCGCTGCGATACCGGTCGATGAGGTCACCGCCCAGCTTTTTGGAATTCGAAAGGGCAACCGTGTGTTCCCGGGCCAGCTCGAGCAGGCGCGTGGCGGCACTTTGGTGCTGGATGAAATTGCCAGCCTCGATCCTGCACTGCAGCCGCGGCTGTTACGGGCCCTTGAAGAGAGACGTTTTGAGCGCGTAGGCAGCGATGAGTCGCTCGAGCTGGACATCCGGGTCGTGGCCACCAGCAGCCACGACTTGAAGGTAGCCGTCAACGACGGCCGCCTACGTGAAGACCTGTACTACTTCTTGAACGTGGTGCCCATAGTTATTCTGCCGTTGCGAGACCACTATGAAGATGTGCCTGAGCTCGTCAACTTCTACTGTGACCGGATGGTAGAGCACGAGCAACTGCCATACCGCAAGTTCTCGACCTCGGCCATGAACGAGCTGCGCAACTATTCGTGGCCCGGAAACATTCAAGAGTTGAAAAATATGGTCGAGCGGCTATTGATACTGAATCGAGGCGTTGAAATCAGCGCCGCGGAGGTGGAACAGGCGCTGGTAAGCCAGCCTGCGACGAACGAAACGCTGCCGGAAGCAGCGTTCATGCTTCCGTTACGTGCTGCCCGTGACCAGTTCGAAAAAGCATATCTGGAATATCATCTTAAACGGACCAATGGAAACGTCAGTGAGCTCGCTGCCGTGGCCGACATGGAAAGGACACACCTTTACCGCAAGCTCAAGAACCTTGGTGTAAATCCGAAGTCCGTAAGAACAAAATAGTGGTCGGTTACTAAGCTCCAACAAAAATGAAAATAATCATCCTTGGCGGTGGCCAGGTCGGCACATCGGTCGCCGAGAATCTTGTAACCGAAAACAATGACATCACCGTCGTCGATACCGACGCCGACCGTCTGCAGGAGCTGCAGGACAGGTTGGATCTGCGCACCGTAGTCGGAAACGGTGCCTTCCCCGAAATCCTGCGCCAGGCGGGTGGCGAGGACGCGGACATGATCCTCGCCGTCACCAATAGCGATGAGGCCAACATGACCGCCTGCCAGGTGGCCTACACGCTGTTTCACACGCCCACCAAGATCGCGCGCATTCGCTCCGCGGAGTATCTGTCGCACCCGGAGATCTTCGCGCAGGACGCGATCCCGGTCGACGTCATTATCAGCCCCGAGCAGCTCGTCGCGGATTACATAGAGCGACTGATCGAGTACCCGAGCGCGTTACAGGTGCTGGATTTTGCGGGCGGTCTGGTCGAGCTTGTCGCCATCAAGGCCTATCACGGCGGCCCGCTGGTGGGGCACGAGCTCAGTGCTTTGCGCGACCATCTGCCGGGCATCGATACACGTGTCGCCGCCATTTACCGGGGCGATCGCGCCATCATGCCCGAGGGCGATACTGTCATCGAGGCGGATGACGAGGTGTTTTTCATCGCCGCGAAAAAGCATATCCGCGCGGTAATGAGTGAGCTGCGCAGGCTGGACAAGCCCGGCAAACGCGTGATGCTCGCAGGTGGCGGTAACATCGGTCGCCGGCTGGCGCTGGAGCTCGAGCGCAGGAATTTCCTGGTCAAGATGATCGAGTCCGATGCCGCGCGCGCGCGACAGGTCGCCGACGAGCTACAGAAGACCATCGTACTACTGGGCAATGCCGCAGATGAAGACCTGCTAATGAAAGAAGGCATTGAAGATATCGACACGTTTTGTGCCGTTACCAACGACGACGAGGCTAATATCCTGAGCGCGATGCTGGCGAAACGCCTGGGTGCGCGCCGCGTGATGTCGTTGATCAAAAGCCCGGCCTACGTTGACCTGGTGCAAAGCGGCGCAAACATCGATATCGCGATCTCGCCCCAGCAGGCGACCATTGGCAGCCTGCTGACGCATGTGCGCCGTGGCGATGTGGTTGCCGTTCATGCGCTGCGCCGTGGCGCTGCCGAGGCAATCGAGGCAGTGGCGCACGGCGATACAACATCATCGCGTGTGTGCGGGCGCGCTATCGAGAACATCAAGCTTCCTCCAGGCACGACGATCGGTGCGATCGTACGCAAGAAAAAGGTCATCATTTGCCACCACGACACCGTTATCCAGCCCAACGACCATGTGATTATGTTCCTGGTCGACAAGAAATATATCCCGGAAGTAGAGCGCCTGTTCCAGGTCGAGTATCAATTCGTCTAGTAGCGTGCACTTTTTCGCGATTCAGCGTGTGATGGGGTTGCTGCTGGTCTTGTTCAGCACGACCCTGCTGCCGCCGATCGGGGTTTCGTTTTTCTACCATGATGGCGCTGCCGAGGCATTCTCCGGCGCATACTTTGTTGCGCTGGCAACGGGGCTGGTGTTGTGGCTGCCGGTCAGGCGCCAACGACGGGAGCTGCGGGTCCGTGAGGGCTTTGTCATCGTTACGCTGTTCTGGGTGTTGCTCGCCCTGTTCGGTGCGGTGCCGTTCTTCATCGCCAACCGGCCGGACATGATCTTCACCGACGCGTTTTTTGAATCGATTTCAGGTCTCACCACCACTGGCGCCACGATCCTGACCGGGATCGATGAGCTGCCGGAATCGATTCGCTATTACCGCCAGCAACTGCAGTGGCTCGGCGGCATGGGTATCGTGGTCCTGGCCGTGGCGGTAATGCCGATGCTCGGGGTCGGCGGGATGCAACTCTATCGCGCCGAAACGCCCGGCCCGACAAGGGATAACAAGCTCACGCCGCGCATCACCGAGACGGCGAAAGCGCTGTGGTACATCTACCTGGGGCTGACCGTAGCGTGCGCGGGAGCATACTGGGTCTCAGGCATGACGTTGTTCGATGCCATCGGCCACAGCTTCTCCACCATTGCCATCGGCGGATTTTCCACGCATGACCGAAGCTTCGGCTATTTCGACAATGCAGCCGTAGATTGGGTGGCCGTGATTTTCATGCTGGCGGCGGGTATGAACTTTGCGCTCCACTTTCACTCCTGGAACTCGCGCAGTTTCAAGCCCTATCTCATAGACGCGGAAGTCTCGGTTTATCTGCGCATCGTGCTGACGGTCGCTGTCATCAGCGTCATCGCGCTCATAGTCATGGGGACCTATGGTGGCTGGACCGGCGCGCTGCGTCACGGGGTCTTCCAGGCGGTCTCGATCGCCACCACCACCGGCTTCGTCACTTCCGGGTTCGACTGGTGGCCGTTGTTTCTGCCGGCATTGTTGATCATGGCGAGCTTTGTCGGTGGCTGTGCCGGCTCGACCGCCGGCGGCATGAAAGTGATTCGCGCGCTGCTGCTGTTCAAGCAAGGAAAGCGCGAGATCTTCCGGCTGGTGCACCCGGATGCGCTCATGCCGATTAAGGTTGGTGGTAAACCCACGTCCGACCAGGTCCTGAGCGCCGTGTGGGGGTTCTTTTCGCTTTACGTATTGAGTTTCGCTGTGTTGTCGCTCGCCATCAGCGCCACCGGGGTCGACTTCCTGACCGGTTTTTCCGCCGTGGCGGCCTGCCTCAACAACCTGGGGCCGGGCCTGGGTCAGGTGGCGCAGACCTATGCGGATTTACCGATCGCAGCCAAATGGATCTTGTCGCTGGCGATGTTGATGGGGCGTTTGGAGTTGTTCACGCTTATCGTGTTGATGTCGCGCACGTTCTGGCGCGGTTGAAGCTGGTGTCGCCTACCGGGCGGCTATTCTAACCGCGTTCTCGCACTCGAAGGCAAGGTACTTTGACTCGGGCCTTTCTTCGCTCTCACTGTCCTGCTTCGCTCGAAAGCCCGGGGTTCGCCGTCCGTGGCGAACCCGCTGGCCGGGGCGGCGATTCACTGGATCACCGCCTTTTTCCGGCTCGCCGCTGATCCTCGCCCTGCGGGTCGCCTTTGGCGGTCCAAATCTGATCCGGTCAGATTTGTCTTTCCGCGACAAGACACTCGCCGGGAGCGAATTTGGCCGCACGTCAGTGCGCCCGGTCAGGGGCCGCGCCACGGACCGTGCGGATCAAAGCACCCAAAGAAACGCTTCCCCGGGTTCCGTGTACGGAGGGGCATCTATGCCGCGAGTGCACGACTGCATGGACGCAGGACGACTGCAGGGAGGCAGGAGCTAGAGCAGATGCAGGAGCAGTTGCCGGGGGACGCACGGGAGCGGCCTGCGGGCGCCGACTGCGGGCCGCTGCGCTGCGCTTTCCTGCTGTGCTTGGGCACCGGCCCAAGCCTACCCTGGCTTGGGCGTTCGCCGGGGCGAGCGTCCACCGGACCTTCGCCTTCTGCCGCCTCACCCACCGGACCTTTGTCTTGATCCGCTTCACCCGTCCCCACCCCTTACGGGCCCGCTCCTCGTCTGCACTCGGGGCTCGGCTTGAGTAAGGGAGCGAAAAGGCAGAGTGAAGAGTGAGTGTATACTGCATCAGCTAGGTAACTTATTGACAGGTATTTCACCTGCGAGCGAACTTAGACATGGGGTTGGCCGATAATCTCGAGACCATGCTGGCGCGCGGCCAGGACAACGCGCTGGTGCGCTACGGACTGGGGAACGAGTACCTGAAGCGCAAGGAGTTCGACAAGGCAGCGGTGCACCTGCGTAAGGCGGTCGAGTTCGATCCCCACTACTCGGCCGCCTGGAAATCACTCGGCAAGGCGCTGGTCGCGGGCGCACAACAGGCCGAGGCGGTCGAGGCTTATGAGGCCGGTATCCGGGTCGCCGACGAGAAAGGCGATGTGCAGGCAGCCAATGAGATGCGTGTGTTCTTGAAACGCTTACAAAAATAGTCGCCCGGCTCCACATATCGCGATTTGCCGTGACGCGCTGCGCCGCCGCCTAATCGGCATCGCGATGCACCGTATCAGGCGAGAACGCGGGCACGCACACGGCGACATACTCGGCACCCTCTGCTTGCGGCGTGCTGTATCGCACCCATTCACCCGGGTCGGTGATCACCGCCTGCCCGGCGCGCACGTCGAGCACACCGTCGCCGTGCTCGACCCGCAGCAGGCCTTTAAGCACCACGGTGATTTCTTCGAACTCCGGCCGCTGTCCCGGCTCTTCCCAACCCGCCGGCGACACCATGCGTGCGACGCTGGCCCGCTCGTGCCCCGTGTTGACGCGCCCCGCGTACTCCTCGATACGCTTGGGCTTGTTGCCGGCTGCCTCGATCACAGTGGGCTGTTCAATCAATCTGGGCATGGATTTCCAGCTCTGCAAACAGCGCTACAATATCTTGCACGCCTGCTCGACTAGCCGTGGGCGATGGATTTCTGCGTAAACAGATAATCCCTGAGCTCCTTGGAAAAGGTCTCGTCCTGGCGCCGGATCCACTCCAGCACCATGGCCGCATGCTCTTTTTCTTCGTCTCGATTGTGCGCGAGGATCGCCTTGAGCTCCGGATCCTTGCAGGCATCGACCCGCTGATTATACCAGTCAATCGCTTCGAGCTCTTCCATCAGCGAGGTGATGGCGCGATGCATGTCGCGCGTGGGGTCGCTGAGATCAGAGATTTCCTCGTGGTAACCTTCGTTTACCATTTTTAATCCTCCGATTGGCATTGTCTATTGTCCACGCGCCCATCCAAGGTGCAACCGGGCTGTGAGCGCAAGGACGCCAGTGCACCGCGCTTCGCGTAGAGCACGCACCCGCCGGCCGACGTGGGGCGATGGTGGGCCCCGGCGGGAAGGCGCAGCCACGCGCCCTTTGGATACGCGCCGTGCTCGTCCTGGAAGCTGCCGTCGAGCACCAGCATCTCGGCGCCCGTGGCATGATGCAACTCCCCCGGCACTGCGCCCGGCATCCAGCGCTCGAGTCGCGTGGTGTCCGCAAAGCTTTCGTCGGCATACAGCGTCTTGGCCTCGATACCGCCCTGCGAAGGCGGCTCCCAGGGAAGTGCGTTCGTGTCCAGCGCAACGTGACGGCGCCCCGTGCCCGCGTACTGGCGCAGCTTCACAAAGAGCACGCAGCCCTGTCTGGAGAACGGCGCGTGACGAAAACCTTCGGGATCGAGCAGGTAGGTCCCGGCGGGCCAATCGCCATGCTCGTCAGAAAATATGCCCTGCAGCACGAGGATCTCTTCTCCCTCGGGATGATCGTGGACCGGGAAGGTGGCGCCCCGATCGTAACGAACGATCGAGGTCACCTGCCCCGACTCCGCCGGCCCTACGCGGTGCAAGCGCTTGCGCCAAACGGTCCCACTCGGGCTCGGCTGCCACGCCCTGGCGGCGCTGTCAACGCCGACACGCTGGCGCATGTCACCGTTCAAGGCGGGTGTGACTTCTTGTGCGCCCATTCCGATGATCGGGCTCTTCGCCCGCGCCGCCGCGTCTGCCGCCCACCATGTCCGGTATCACTCCCGCGTGTGCAATGCGTTTGTGAACATCAAAGGCTACTTTTTCGTCACGTCCCCCGAGCGGAACGCACTCCACACGACGTCAAACACGCGATCCCCGGACAGGGCGTTGGTTCTCTTCCAGTCGCCGCTCATCTTGCGAAAGGTGGCCACGGCGCCGAACCTGCGGTTATTGTCGTAGGTGAAGAGCACCAAGCCATACTCCTTGTAGTTGACAATACCCCACACCTCCATGGTCCGGTCCGGCGAGAAAATCACGCTGTTGGCCTTGCGCAGCTCTTCATTGGCGAGAAATTTCTTCAGTCCCTGCTGATCTTCGGGCACGAAGTTGCTCAGGATCCATTGTGCATCGTTGTTACGCCAGGCGGAGTAGTCGGACGCCACTGCGCCAAGCAAGGTGCTACGGTCGGCATCTTCGTTACCAACTACCGCCACTGTAATCGGTGGCGCGTAAAGCGTCCCAGGCAACGACACCTCGACGCGCTCCTGCGGGCGTTTGTCGCGGTAATGATCCTGGTTGCCCAGATGGCTCACGGTGGTTGCGAAATCTACCTGGCCCGCGGCCGCGGAAGCCCCGGGCAATATTAGCAACGCAGCTACAGTAACTAGCGCGTGCCTGCGCAACGCTGCGAACCGTGACATTGTCGCCTCCTCAACCTGCGTCGATGGCAGGCCCTGCGAAGTGTCGATCACGGGGATGCACCCTATGTGATCGCCCTCAGCCCTTGGGGCATTCACCTTGATGACACGCGCCGTCGGTGGCCGGGGCATCGCCTGGCCACGCCCCCGATGTGGGCCTTACAGACATTGTCCCAATACTTTTTATGCGTGTCGACGGCCTTGTTGTGCCGCTCGCCCACGCAGGCTATCGCGCCAATGGCTTTGCCTTTTCGTCCCCGCCATACATCGCTGTTGCGCCAGTGCCACGGTACTCTTTCAGACCCTGCTAGCTTGTGCCAACCAATCCCAGGCGCTCGTGCCACGCGGCGATGGACTCGGCCGGGTAGCCGGGAAAGTGCTTGTCCCGCGGCTTGCCGCATAGCTGCACCCACGATGCCTTGGAGCTCAACATCAAGTGTGTGCGCTCTGGCGGTATCGGCAAGTCGGTGTCGATGGCTGATGCGAACGGATGTACGAGCTGTGGCCATCGCGGATTCCATACCGACAACGCGCTGGCGCCCAGCGCACAAAAGTTACGCTGCGCGGGACTGCGTTTGATCTCCCCGCTATCGGGATCACGAATGCGCGCTTGATACACGCGCCCGTGCGCGCGGCCGTCCACCTTCAGCGTGGCGTATTCACCGCCCCGGTTGATGGGGTAACCGCCACCGCCGGCGGTCTTGCGACAGATCAAGCAGTAACACAGGTTGAAGGGATAAGGGTGGGATGAGTGGACACGGAAGCGTACGGCCTCACAGTGGCATGATCCTTCGAGCAACATTCGCGCACCTCCGATTCAAATCCGATGAGAAGTGACCGATGGAGTCGTTCGCTGCCTGCCATCATGCCTAGATTGTATGCTCGCGTGGATTGAAATACTGCGCCGGGGGCGGCGGTGGCTTGAGCGGCAGCGGCGCTGGCAGTATCACCTCGGCATTAAGGTTTCCGAGGTCATCGAAGGATCGCCGTGAAAACGGATTCCTGATTTTGACCATGCCTTGCTTCTCGATCGCCTCGTCGATCAGGTTCTGCAGCTTCTCGGCCACTCGCGCCTGCCATGGCAGCACGTAGTAGCGCGGCTCCAGCGAACGATCGAGCCGGAGCCAAAGGTAGATGGCGTTGCCTTCGTCGACACTCATGCCGAGCACGGTCGCCTCGTCGACATGGCGCTTGAACCACTCGTGCTCCATCGGTTTGGGCTGGCTCAAGATCTCGGTCAGCCCGAGATAGCCGAGCGGGATAAAAAACGCGGTAATCACCACAGCACTCGCCCGTATGCGAGTGCGCCGCGGCGCCCAGATGGCGATACTCGCGAGCAGCGCAGCGATGGCAATAAGCGCGGCGAAGATCAGTATCATCGTATCCATCACGACGGGGCGGTGACCAGCCGCTGCCTGAGCGTCGTCACGCTTCCGGACACCAGCTCGCCGGTTTCCGTGAGTTTGAACCTGAATGCGGTCTCCTCCTGGTTGCGGCGCTTGAGCTCCACCCGCGTCTGCAATATCTGCCGCAGCGTATCGTACTTCTGGCGCACGCTGACCACGACCGTGACGGGCACCGTCACGCCCGCGGGCAGCGGGCCATACATGTGCACGTTGACGATATACTCGCCAGCGGGGATGCCGCGGCTGTATGAGACTTCGTAGTTCTGCCCGGTGGCATCGCCTTCCAGCCCCAGGTCGTCACGCAGCAAGTTAAAGATGCGGCTGCCCTGATTGAAAAAACCAACGGGTACGTCGTTCGGTGCTCGTACCCAAAGGTCGACGTCTACCGGCAGCCCGTTCGGCCAGTGAATCTCAACAACCACGTTGCCGGGCGCCTTATGCTCTTCGGTTTGCTCCTGTGATTTACTCAGATGCGGCAGCAGCATAATCACCATGGCCACGAACCCGACCAATGCCAGCATAAGGACGTCGCGGAATACAGTGCCGGCCGCGTCGCCGTCAAACTCATCGGCGTCCCACACCGTGTTCCCCCAGTTCGACAATGGTGTTGAACAGATGGAGCGTGCCGGTGGCGAGAATACGATAGTTCATCATCAACCATACGTGCAGCACGGAACCGATTAGCGTGGTATAAAGTGCGATGGACATGCCTTTAATGAGTGTTGCCACCATCGGGGCAACATTATCGACGGTCGCGGATAGCTCCGGGTTTACTCCGGAAAGGGCAACGATAAAACCTATGACCGTGCCCACCAGCCCAAGAAAGACCAGTGTGTTAGCGAAGTGGCAAACGATCGCAATGTAATTAATGATTCGCAGGCGCAATAGATTCGCGCTGAGCGAGCGGCCTTCCGCCGGTCGCTCGCCAATTGCAGCAAGGTACTTGCCGGCACGCGATGTCGCGCTGGGCACACTTGCTCGCACATCATTGAGCTCTGTGCTCACGCTCCAGATTTTTGCGGCGCAAAGAATCATGCCGAACGCAAACACAGCAAAGATGATGAGTGATAGCCAGCCCGTGTAGCCGACCAGTGCATCGTCCAGCCAGCCTTGCAGATAGATGGCAGCGAGCAGCGCGATGGCAACTATGTTGACTAACACAAAGCGCAGCACCAACAGGTAGCGATACAGCAGGCGGGGCGAACCGGCGCTATCGGTGCCGCTTGTGTCGTCACTGCCTCGCCACCACTCTGATGCAAGCGCCATGCTAATCGTCTCCGAGGCCAAGTCGAAGCCGCTACCTTATCAGACTGCTGAAAGGCTGTTTTCAGCAGCCTGATAGTGCGGTGCAAGGATGCACCGCACATTTATCAAACACGCAAACGTTTGATAATTGGAGCAAAGCAAAACCCACGGTTTTTGCTTTGCGAGCCGAAAAAGACCATGGAAGGACTTTTTTAGCATCCTTTTAGCGGCGTCCTTACCGATATTCTCGATACCGGCGGATCACAATTCCATTCTGCGCCCCCGTCAAGCCGATGTCGAACCGTACCGCACGGGCGCGATAACCGCCGGGATTAAATTACAATACGGTCGCCGACGTGAATAATGCCTTCCGTCAGTATCTGCGCGCGCAGGCCGCCCTTGTGCACAAGCCCCTTCACCACCTTCTTGCTCGTCAGTCGCTCCAGATGGGCGCAAGGCTCGCACAGGCGGATACCCCGCACCTTGACCTCGCCGATATAGAACTCCGCACCGCTAAGCTCGTTGAGCGAAACACCACGTGTGAGGATGTTTCTGCGCGCCTCCGCCCCCGAGAACTCGATATCGAAATCGGTTTTTAACGCCTCGAGTTTTTCAAGCTCGATCAACGTAAGCTCGCGGTCCGGACCCGAATCATTTGAGTACGTGCCGCAACCATCATGGTAACGATCGCCCACAAGACCTTTTCCCGGCACCGCCCGTACTTCATCGCGAGACTCGAGTGCGGCTTCCCTGGTCAAAGCAGTATAGATCTCGATAACAGTGCCGTGTGCCATTGCGCTGCCTGCCGCTTATTATAATCGTTGCTGCTCTATGAGTCGCTCAATAAACCAAAATCAGCTCGATCGTGTCAATCATAACTATGATGCAATAAACCGCGCCGAGCCAGCACCATACCGGATCAGATCGGGTTAGAATAGAGTTGATCGCAAGTGCGCTACCGCGGCGGCCTTGCCTATACAGCGAAATGTCAGGCACACACGGAAATCATGACACCGTACGGCAATGGTGCCATAGGGCGCTGCGGCACGACGTGGTCGGGCGGTCGATCAAGGTTGGGCTGTTAGTTGGCACCATCCTGGTTTTGATCAACTATACCGACGGGATCATCGCCGCGGAGCTAACTACTACTGATTATTTAAAGATGGTATTAACCTATTTTGTGCCCTATTGTGTCTCGACCTACGCCACCGTCCGCGCCCTTCTGAAGGGCGGGTAGTACGCCGGCATACCGCATCTCCTGAACAATGCATGCATGATTGCCCACACGGCTTGCGTCGCCTACACTCGTCGGCCCGAGGCGTTCGGAACACGCAAAGGAGACAACTCACCAATGACCATCGCGCGCTATCACACCCGCCCACGCATGAGCCAGATCGTGATTCACCGGGACACGGTCTACACCGCCGGCCAGGTTGCCGACACGGCCACCGGCGCGACCGTCACCGAGCAGACCCAGAACATCCTGAGGCGAATAGACTCGTTGCTGGGCGAGGCCGGTACCGACAAATCAAAGCTGTTGTCGGCTACGATCTGGCTCAGCGACATGCGCTATTATGACGAAGTGAATGCCGTGTGGGACGCCTGGACCGATCCCGGGAACGCACCAGCACGTGCCTGCGTCGAGGCCAGGCTGGCGTTTCCACAGTTCAATGTCGAGATTGCTGTTATCGCGGCTAAGTAATGACCTGAATCGGGTGGGCGCAGATAGCTGGTCAGCGAGCCTCGCTCAGTTGACCCACGCGCGCTGTCGCATCGAGTAACGGGTGGTTAACCTGCCGGACTTCTACGACCCTGAAGTGCACACGGCCATTCTGCAGCAGGCACTGGTGCAAGCCGTTGAAGAAAAAACGGTGAACTGGGTGGGCTCGCTCGATACCACCCGCGAGCACGTATATGTGCCGGATGCGATGAAGGCCGTGGCCCCACTGGCATTTCACGAGGAAGTCTACGGCGAACACTGGCGCGTACCTGGCGCCGGGCCGATTAGTCTGAGGCGAGCGCTTGCCATCTCTGAGCAGCACCTGGGGCATCGCATCCCGGCACGAGCGAGCAATGCCTGGACGCTGCGCTTGCTCAGTCTTTGGGTGGGGCGGTTACGCGCGTTCATGCCGATCGTGCCTGCGTACCTGGACCCTGTTAGCTTTGACGGGACCAAGCTTTGCCGCCTCGTTGGCGAGCCGCCGCTCACTCCATACGAGCGCGGTATTCCGAAAACCATGGACTGGCTTGCCGGCCCAAGCCCGGTGGCGCGCTGAACGAATGCACCAGAGTATGGTCTCATCGGTATCATGCGCACGATAAGACCTTGCAGGCAGCTTGCAACGCTCGCCACCGCGTTGTTGCTGGCCGTAAGTCTGTCTGGGACCGCCGCGGCCGTTGACGAGCCCGGGCCCGGTCGGCTTGCAACGGCGACCTTTGCCGGTGGTTGCTTCTGGTGCGTCGAGCACGCCTTTGACGAGGTTGCGGGCGTGGTGTCCACCACGTCCGGGTACACCGGCGGTCCCAAAAAAAACCCGACCTACAGCGAGGTGTCTGCGGGTAACACCGGCCACGCGGAGGCGGTGCGAGTGATCTATGATCCGCAGAAAGTCAGTTACGGCGAGTTGCTGCGCGTCTTCTGGCGCAACATCGACCCAACCGCGCCCAACCGACAGTTCTGCGACGTTGGCAACCAGTATCGTAGTGCCATCTTCTACCACGATGAGACGCAGCAGCGCCTGGCCGAGGAATCGAAGCGCGCGCTGGAAAGATCGAAACCATTCAAAGAGCCAATCGTTACCGAGCTTGCGATCGCCTCGGAATTTTACGTCGCCGAGGAATATCATCAGGACTACCACCACAAAAACCCGATCCGTTACAAGCTCTATCGCTACCGCTGTGGTCGGGACCAGCGTCTTAACGAGCTCTGGGGGGAGGCCAGTTAACCCAGAGGGTCGCGCCCAGACAGCTCGCCCCGATCTGGATTAGCGCTATAAGCTCGCTCGAAGTGCGTCTGTTTACGCCACATGGAGCGCATGCCGGCGCGTTAGCATTAGATAAAGAAAGCCTGCGCCCACGCCCGCGAGCAAGTGCTTGAGCGAGTGGCCGCTGAGAAGTTGCTGCGAGAGTAAGTAAATATTTACATCATAGTACTCCGCGATCTTAGCCATTGCATACAATACGACCGCGTAGATCAAGTAGCGCTGATGCGAATAGCGGCCTCTGAATAGGGCCAGGGCACACGCAACGAGCAAGAACGGTGCTGCCTGTACCCAGATGTAGGCTCGTAAGTCATCCGTATAGTGCCAGTAGAGTACGCTCGCAAATCCCACCACGAGCGTGGGCACCAGCCACACACGTTCGATCCGTGGGCGCACGTGCTCGCTCAGAAGTGCCACGACCAATCCCATGAATGCGATGGTCATCGGCAGTCTGTCCCACACCAGCGTCGCGCTGTTCGGGTTCCAATGATAATAGGCCGATCCGAAGCCGACCGCGGCGATCCCCAGGAAAACCACGATCCATGACCACGGTGCCGCTGGCTGCGGGTGGCGCAGGACGTACACCAAGCCAAGCACACCGACAATCAGAAACGGGATATTCGTGGCGACATCAAGAAAGTTCGGGATTCCCCAAAAGCTGCGGCTATCCGCGAAGTTGTGGTATGCCAAGCTCTGGGCAATCGGCTCGGCGACCATCATCCCCAATATGGACACAAGGATGATCGCGCCCAGCGCGATCTCGCGCCAATACTCACCAACGCGAGCGTGCAGGCGCGCAATCACTCCTCGCATCGATGCGAGCCTCCTGTACAAGAGAGATGAGTCAAATTTCGTGGTGACAGATTAATCGCCAAGCATGCAGACAAGTTGCTCAAAGCATTTAAGTGCACCCTTCTCGGGCAAGCCGCCGCCACCTGTGCTCACGCATAGAAATCCGGCTCACCGGGCGGGCGAGTCTTGAAGCGTTTGTGCACCCAGAAGTACTGCTCGGGCATCTCGCGAATGCCGTGCTCGATCTCGCGGTTCATGCGCACGGCGTCCGCCACCGCGTCTTCCGACGGAAAGTCCGCCAGCGGTGGCTTGAGGATCACCTCGTAGCCCTGGCCGCGCGGCAGCTGCCGGCACAAGCAAGGCACGACCAGCGCGTCGGTGAACTTGGCCAGCGGCCCGAGCACGGCGTTGGTGGCCGTGGGAATCCCGAAAAACGGCACGAACGCGGAGCTGCGCGGGCCCGCATCCTGGTCGGGCAGATAGTACAGCGGCATACCGCTGCGCACCAGTCGCACAACCCGCAACAGTGGCTGATTATGGTCCACCAGCACAGCGCCGAAGCGCGTCCTCGCTTTTTCCATGACGGCATCCATCACATCGTTGGCCACACGGCGGAACACGGCGCACCCGGGGTGTTCCATGATGATACGCGCGCCGGCGATTTCCAGCCCCAGAAAGTGGGGCGCGAGCAGAATCATATTCTTGCCCTGCTTCAGCACCCCGCGGGCGTGCTCGACTCCCGTGACCCGCACCAGGCGCCGCAGGCGCGCCGGCGACGCCCACCAGGCGATACCGATATCGAGTACGGTTTGTCCGAGCGCGCGGAAATGTTTTTTCACCAGGCGCTGCTGTGCGCGTGCGCCAAGCTCGGGGAAACACTTGCGAATGTTCACCAGCGCGATGTCCCGGCGCGGCCGGTGCAAATGGTAGAGCGCCTCTCCCAGGAGCGCACCGCACACCCACAGCACGCGCAACGGCAGCATGCTGACTGCGCGCATTACGCCGATCCCGAGCCAGCGATGCCATTGCCGCGGGTGCAGCAAGCTAAGCGAACGACGCCGCTCAGGCGTAGGGCGAGGGGCCATTGTCGGGGCGCGTCTTGAACAGCTTCAAAGTCCACATGTACTGCTCGGGCGCATCGCGTATGCTCTGCTCCAGTGCCGCGTTCATGCGCGCGGCATCTTCGTTGAGATTACCGGTGGGAAATTCTGCAAGCGCAGGACCCAAAACCAGCTCGTGCCCGGCGCCTCCGGGCAGCATACGAATGGAAACCGGTATTACAACCGCGTCCGCCATCTTGGCCAGGCGCCCGAGCGTGGGCAAGGTCGCCGTGACGACGCCAAAAAAGGGCGCGAACACCGAGCGTTCCGGCCCGAAGTCCTCGTCCGGAATATAGTAGAATGCCATCCCGCGCTTGAGTGCACGCACCACCGGCCGCATCCCCTGTTGGCGCGACAGCAGCGCGGCACCGAAACGCACGCGACCCTCGTTGAGAAACCAGTCGACCACGGCGTCGTGAGGCGGCTTGAACATCGAGAACACAGCGTGATGCCTGGCAATGATCGAAGCATAGTTGACACCCAGGCAGTGCGGTACGAGCAGAATCACATTCTTGCCGCGCCGCGCCGCGCCGTCGAGGTGCTCTAGGCCCACGAGGCGGGCGCTGCGCGCCAGCCGCGCCTTCGGCGCCCAAGCGAGGAAACCGAGATCGGCATAACTCTTCCCCACACTAACAAAGTGTTTGCGCAGCAGCCGCCTGCGCTCTTGCGTGCTCAGCTCAGGGAAGCACATCGCGAGATTAATACGCGCGATTCGCCGGCGTTTAGCGTTGACGAGAAGAAACATCCAGCCCCACAGGGCGCCCAGCCAACGCGCCACACCGAGGGGCAGGAACACACCAAAGCGCAGCAGGCCCAGGGCAAACCACGTGACCCAGAAACGCGGTCGCAGATAGCCTGGTGGCAATCGCAACGAATAGAAATCAGGCGGCCTGTGCGCACGTTTAGGCTGCCGTGGCGACCCGGTCGCGGTGGTAACGCTCACGACGCAATGAGGCGCATGTTATGGGCGAGCATCAAATTTTTCCATAACGGATAAGTGTGACCGATGCGCCGGGCAAGCACGCCTGCTGGCGCCACGCCCGCGGCATTATAGCGGGCCCATCGGAGGGATTGAACAAACGACCCCGACACCCCGGCAACACCGCCCCCAGCGGCCACCGAGTGCGCAGGCGCACACCGGCGGGAGCGGCGAGAATCGGCAGCGCCAAGGTCCGAATCCCCAGCAGGCCCGGGGGCGCTCGCCGCATAGATGGGTACTTTTGACCGTGGTAAGATGCCGCCACAGGACTGCTCGTCCCTCGCTTTCCTTGGCGGCTGGCCAGCATGGCGCGGCCTGATCCCACGCAACCCTTGGCTCGCACGACTAACACGGAGACCTCAATGGCAAAAAAGCACGTCCAAGTCGGTAACGTCGATTGCGGCGCGGACCGTCTGTTTCTGATCTCGGGGCCCTGCGTCATTGAAGACGAATCTTTGATGATGCATACCGCCGAACGGCTCAAACAGATCTCGGAAAAACTGGAGCTGCCGCTCATATTCAAGTCATCGTTCAGCAAAGATAACCGCAGCTCGCTCGAGTATTACGAGGGCCCGGGACTGGAGGAGGGGCTGAAAATACTGGCCAAGATCAAGCGCGAGTTCGCGCTGCCGCTGCTCACGGACATACACTACCCCGAGCAGGCGAAGCCGGCGGCCGAAGTGGTCGATGTTCTCCAGATTCCCGCTTTCCTGTGTATGCAGTCCACTCTGGTGGTGGAGGCGGCACGCACGGGCGCAGTCGTGAACCTGAAGCACGGCCAGTTCCTGGCGCCCGAGAACATGGCCAACCCGGTCAAGAAGATCGAGGCTTCGGGTTCGGATAAGATTTTGATCACCGAGCGCGGTTACACCTTCGGTTACAATGACCTGATCGTCGACCCGCGCAGCTTTCACCTGCTAAATCAGATCGGCTACCCCGTGATATTCGATATCACGCACGCTATCCGCAAGTACGGGATCCCGAGCAAAGATCCCACCGGTGGTGCGCGCGAGTTCCTCCCGGTACTGTCGCGAGCGGGTGTTGCTGCCGGCGTCGACGGGCTGTTTATAGAAGCCCATCCCGAGCCGCCAAAAGCCATGTGCGATGCGGCGAGCCAGTACTATCTGGAGCAAATGGAAGCGTTCGTGCAGCCGCTCATCGAAATCCACGATCTTGTAACTGGAATCACAGCTGACTAAGGGATACAGCATGGACTTGTATCTGGATTCCGTCGATTTCAAGGAAATAAACGAGGCCTTCAAGCTCGGCTTTCTCAAGGGACTTACGACCACCCCCACCTTTATGCATCGGCATGGCGTCACCGACATCGACGGCGCCATCGTGAAACTCTCAGGCATGGTTCCGGAGCTGCAGGTGGAGGCACTCGGCGAAACCCACGACCAGATCGTGGGCGAGGCCCATCGGTTGTTGACCTTGCCGCTGGCCCACAAGCCGGTGTTCAAGGTCCCGGTTTCAAACGAGGGGGTGCGTGCGTGCAACACACTCACCGCAGAAGGCCACAGGGTGAACGTGCACCTGGTCTACACCCTGAACCAGGCGTATATGGCCATGGCCGCCGGCGCCGCCTACGTCTGTCCGCTGGCCGGCCGGTTGCAGGACCAGGGGCACGACGCCATAAAGCTGTTCGAGCAGTGCGTAAGCATTGCAGAGAAGTACAACTACCCGGCGAAGATCATGTTCTCCTCCGTGCGTTATCCGGAACACGTGCGCCAGGCGATGCTTGCCGGGGTTCACGTCTGCACCGTGCCGTGGGGTGTGCTCAAGCGCCTGTGCGACAACTCGCTCACAACCGTGGGTGCGAACCAGTTCTTCGAGCACACGCGGCTGATGACCACCTTGGTCAAGGAAGCAATTCGTGAGCACAACCCCGTGTGTCAGCCCTCCGATACCCTCACCAAAGCCCTGGTGAAGATGACGGAGTCACGCCTCGGGGCAGTCACCTTGGTGGACGACAAGGGCAATCTGGCGGGGGTGTTCACGGACGGCGACATTCGGCGCAAGCTACAAGAACAGGGCCCGAAGATCATGGACGAGACCCTGGCTCAGACCGGTTATTCGAACGAACCCATCACCATTCAAGCGGATGCCTTGCTCTACGAAGCCGTCAATTTGTTCAACGAGCACGAGATCGACAGTATCATCGTTTTGGAAAACAACGTTCCTCTCGGCATTCTTGATATTCAGGATCTTGTGAAGCTGGGCCTTCTTGGATAAGAACCCCGCCCACGAGCTGGACAAGGATACTGAAGCCCTATGCGGACATTTCACCGCCGCGGGCGCCGTGTTCGTAACGCCAGCTACCGAGCTGGCAGCGAAGCTTGCCGACATTCGGGCGCTGGTGTTCGACTGGGACGGCGTGTTCAACGCCGGTCTCAAGGGCCACGACCTGCCCAACACCTTCAGCGAAGCCGACTCCATGGGCACCAACATGTTGCGCTACGGGCTGTGGCGCAAGGCCGGGCGGCTTCCCAGCAGTGCGCTGGTCAGCGGCGAAGACAATCCCAGCGCCATCCAGTTCGCCAAGCGCGAGCATTTCCACAACGTGTACATCGGCATAAGCGACAAAAGGCTCGCGCTCAGGCACATCTGCTCGACTCACGAAATCGAGCCCCGGCAAATCGCTTGTGTCTTCGACGATATCAACGACCTCGGGATGGCCGCGATGTGCGGTATCCGCTGTCTGGTACACCGTCCCGCCAGCCCGTTGCTCAGGCAGTACGCGATAACACAAAACCTCTGTGACTACACCACCGGTAATGATTCGTCGCACTACGCTGTGCGCGAGGTATGCGAGCTATTCCTCGGGCTGCTGGGCATGTTCGACAGCGTGGTGGCGTCACGCATTGCCTACGATGACAGCTACCGGGAATTCTTGGCGCAAAGGCAGGCAGAAACCACGCGCGTCTTCATACAGCAAGCGGGGGAAATCGCACAACGGGAACACGACGAATGACCGCAATGAGTGACGATGCGCAGCAGCAACACACCAACAAAGAGAGTTCTTGGTAACGTCACAGAAGCACAGCGAGAAGATATTCATTGCCTAAGGACCAGGCGAGGTAACGCAAGGCTAAGGAGGCTCAAATGAATCCGGGGTCGATCGCAGTAAATGTGGTGATTGGCATACTGATTGGCGCGGCTGTGCCTGAGCAACGGGCTGCGTGGCGATCTTGGCCTGCAACAACGCGAGCGCGAGCTTGCACAGCTTTTCCCCGATGGCCTGCCAACGTTGAAAGAGACGGAGCACATCTTAATCAGCGAAGCCCTGCGCCGGGCCGATGGAAATCAGGGAATCGCCGCGGGCATGTTAGGGCGCACGCGACAGGCCCTGAACAAGCGCCTGATCCGAAACCGGCAAAGTGGTGTCGATAAGGGTTAATGCCGGCGCCTCCTTACGCCCCGAGCTTTTTCGGCCCAGGGAGCTGTATCGCCGGCGTTAAGACCTATGAGCCCTACCCCTAAGGAAGCCGTTGGTGTTGTAAGGCTATCTACTCCCACCGTTTCAGTAATATGCCAAAAATAAGGTGATAAATATCCACTTGTTTGTGTTTTTGACATAATATCTGGCAATGGCCCATCAATTCCTTAGAATATGTCATCATGTGGAGAGCACCTCTCATATTCATGCTGAATTTCTGGCGCGGCGTGTTACGACCGGTAAATCCAAACCCACTGTGGGGCAGTTCATGATAGTGATGTGGTGCCGGCTAGAGATGGCCCACCGTGCTCACGGCGGCCCGAGCGTGTTTGGGGCGTGGCATCGACACGGCGCGGGCCCGCAACAACAGTGCTGTCAGCGGCGCATGTTATACTCGCCCGAGCTTGCTAAGCTCGCCGATTTAGCCAAATAAACCACAAGCAACCACCGCGAACACAAGGAACGCACCCAACATGGCGGATAGCTACCTCTTTACTTCCGAGTCGGTTTCCGAAGGCCACCCCGACAAGGTGGCGGATCAGATCTCCGACTCCATCCTCGACGCAATCATAGGCCAGGACCCGCACTCCCGTGTCGCTTGCGAGACTATGGTCAATACCGGCATGGCCGTCATCTCGGGCGAAATTACCACCAGCGCGTGGGTGGACATGCCGGAGATCGTGCGCGGGACCATCAAGCGCATCGGCTACGAGTCCTCCATGGGCTTTGACTGGGAATCGTGTGCCGTACTGACAGCCATCGACAAGCAGTCCCAGGACATCGCCCAGGGCGTGAACGAAGGCCAGGGGCTGGACCTCGATCAAGGCGCCGGCGACCAGGGCATGATGTTCGGCTATGCCACCGAGGAAACCGAGGAGCTCATGCCCATGCCCATCAGCTTTGCCCACCGACTGATGAAACGACAGGCCGAGGTGCGCCGTAGCGGCCGGTTGCCGTGGCTGCGTCCCGACGCGAAGTCCCAGGTCACTGTGCGCTACGAGAACGGTGCTGCCGTCGGTATCGACACCGTGGTCTTGTCTACCCAACATGCGCCGGACATCGATTATGCTCGGCTCAAGGAAGCGGTCATCGATGAAATCATCAAACCGGTATTACCGGCGGAGTGGCTGGGCAAGGACACGAAGTATCTGGTCAACCCGACGGGGCGATTTGTTATTGGCGGACCGGTCGGCGACTGCGGTTTGACGGGGCGCAAGATCATAGTCGATACCTACGGCGGCATGGCCCGCCACGGTGGTGGCGCGTTTTCCGGCAAGGACCCAAGCAAGGTCGATCGTTCCGCTGCCTACGCGGCACGCTACGTCGCCAAAAACGTGGTCGCCGGCGGTCTCGCGGGGCGCTGCGAAATCCAGGTGGCCTATGCGATTGGCGTCGCGCGCCCGATTTCGGTGCACGTGGAGACCTTCGGCACCGGGCGCATCACCGATGAGAAGATCGCCGAGCTGGTGCGGGCACATTTTGATCTTCGCCCCAAGGCGATTATCCAGCAGCTCGATCTGTTACGCCCGATCTACTCGCTGACGGCGGCCTACGGCCATTTCGGGCGCAGCGAACCTACATTCACCTGGGAGCGCACTGACAAGGCGCAAGCGTTGCGTGATGCCCTGGGGCCCAAGGCAATCAAGCGCGCCTAGCTCGAGCGCCGGACCCCCGATTCCAGCATTAAGGCCATTAGGACATTCGTAATGAGCACACCCGTGGAACACCTGCAGCCGGATCACAAAGTCGCTGATATCTCGCTGGCGGACTGGGGTCGCAAAGAGATTGCCATCGCCGAAACGGAGATGCCTGGCCTGATGGCGCTGCGCGAGGAGTATGCAGGCCAGGCCCCGCTCAAGGGGGCGCGCATCGCCGGCTGTCTGCACATGACCATACAGACGGCGGTGCTGATCGAAACCCTGGTACAGCTCGGTGCCGAGATACGTTGGTCATCGTGCAATATATTTTCTACCCAGGATCACGCTGCTGCTGCCATTGCCGCACGCGATATCCCGGTGTTCGCGTGGAAGGGCGAAACCGAGGAGGAGTTCTGGTGGTGCATCGATCAGAGCATCTTCGGCCCCCACAACTGGCGGCCCAACATGATCCTCGATGACGGCGGTGATCTGACCAAGGTAATGCATGAAAAATACCCGGAGCTGTTGGCGGACGTGCGCGGCATCTCCGAAGAGACCACTACCGGAGTACATCGTCTCTACCAGATGCAGCAACAAGGAAAGCTTCTAGCGGCGAGTATCAACGTCAATGATTCCGTAACCAAATCCAAGTTTGACAATCTCTATGGCTGCCGCGAGTCACTGGTCGACGGCATCAAGCGTGCCACCGATGTCATGATCGCGGGGAAGATTGCCATCGTGTGCGGCTACGGTGATGTCGGTAAAGGCTCGGCGCAGGCCTTACGCGGATTGGGGGCCTCCGTATCGGTCACCGAGATCGATCCCATCTGTGCGCTGCAGGCAACGATGGAAGGCTACCGTGTGGTCACCATGGATGAGGCCGCCCCGCTGGGCGACATCTTCGTCACCGCAACCGGAAACTGCAATGTAATCACGCTCGAGCACATGCAACGGATGAAGGACCAGGCGATTGTGTGCAACATCGGCCATTTCGACTCGGAGGTTGATATCGCGAACCTGCGCCAGTATCAGTGGGAAAACATCAAACCGCAGGTGGACCACGTAATCTTTCCCGACGGCAAGCGCATTATCGTGCTTGCAGAAGGACGCCTGGTTAATCTCGGGTGCGCCACTGGACACCCGAGCTTTGTGATGTCGGCATCGTTTACGAATCAGGTGATGGCTCAGATCGAGCTGTGGCGCAACTACGAGAACTATGACAAGAAGGTCTACGTGTTGCCCAAGCAGCTTGACGAAAAGGTCGCGCGGCTGCACCTTAAAAAGATCGGTGCGCACTTGACCGAGCTCACAAAAGAACAGGCTGAGTACATCAATGTCCCGGTGGAGGGCCCCTACAAGCCGAATTATTATAGGTATTAAAACCGGGCCCAAGATTCGACCCCAAGATACAAGCTGGTTGTTCTTGGCCCGAGAAAAATCATCGAGGCCTTAAGGGCACGTCAGTCCGGCCCTGTAGTTACTCAATCTATGCCGCGGAGCCTCTAGATTAAGGCGAGCGCCGAGTGTGACAGTAACCAAAGACAGGCGCACGCAGTTGTGGGTAGAATTCAGCTAGTTGATCAACCATTCGGTAACGGCGCATCAACGGAGCATTACACGCTGCGCCGGTGCGGACTAAGCGAAGGCTTGTCGCATTCTCATAGAAAATCCTCCTCCCTTCAAACAAGCGGCGCACAGCCAAAAACCCATGGCTGTTCCCGTCGAGGAGGGCACGGAGATAGCTGCGTGCTATATCAACGCCGGAGTGCGATTTGCGGGCTTTCATCACTCTGATCTGGATTGGTACGAAGCACGACAAATGCGGGGTGAACCACCCCCGGAGCGATATGACACGCTCGCGTATGCGGACCACGTCAAGGCGAACCTGGATGCTTTCAGCGGAGTCCTGATCCCGCACCGGGTAATTGTTTATCAGCCACCCGAAGTTCACGCAACGGCGTTTCGCAACCTTGCGAGTCGCGGGATTAAGGATATCGTGTTTGTTGGCAAGCCCTTTAGTAGGCCACCGCCAGGTGTCGTCTATCGTAACACCGTGGAGAGGATGCTGTCGTATGTGGTCAATCAGCTGCCGAGTCTTGAACTCAACCTGGGAGTTGTCGTCATTCACGAGCGCAAAGGCGAAACCGAAAGACTAGCGAGGAAGTTCGAGGCCGCTGGGAGGCGGAAGCTGCGCTTGATTGGGCAATTCCTGGACAGCGCCGGTCCTGCATTGTCCTTTATGGACGCTCTCGCATCAGAATTCGGGCAAAGAGGCTTCAGCCTCGATCGATTGGAGTGGAATGTCGGCCTGGCGATGTTTACTTTGAAGAACCGCACGTTTCACGCAAAATTGTTGAGAAAAGACCAGTTGGCTTGCGAAAAAAGATTTCATGGTTTGCCATCCGTAGAGGCGAGGGTGGACGAGTCTATCCGGATGAATCTCGAGTTCGCCGAGCAGATAAAGGAGAGGGGGCACGAACTTGGCGTCAGCATCGGCTTTAGCATACAGCCAATCATTGAACGCAATCGTGACGGCACGATCCATGCTGGATTGTACGGTGCCGTGGAATTGGTGAAGCAATTGAATCGCCTCTATCAGTAACCTACGTTGTCGGCTACAAGCCGGCGCGAGCGCGGTGGCGGTGGAAGAGAAAACCAAAGTACAGGCTAACGTAGTAGTGCGGGTGGGTCGTGTCACGTGTTGCGCCACGACAGCGTCGACAACAGAAGGCGCTTTATTCAGACCAGTCTCTCGGCGGTCTCTGCGCGAGCTGGGGTCGATTATTTCGTCTACCTATCGCACCAATCGCCCGTTGGAATCACCGCAGCCTTAGGTGCATAGCGATAGACGTAGACCCATGCTTTCCCGAAGGGTGTGACAATTCGGCGACGAAAGTACTCCGCCGGGCAATCCTCGAACTCATCCAGCCTTGACAATGTTCGCCCATCGACGGCAAAAACCTCGCCAATGATCGCTGTACTGCCGCCATCAGTAATCGCGGGGAAGGGGCCCATACCGAACATCGTGTAGCACGGTTCGGTCTTGTGCGCGCCCAAGTACTTCGCGTGCCGCAGCAAAGGGTGGTGCGATTGCCCACGGCGCAAGCTGCCGTACACAAAAACAAGCTCTTTCACCGATCGGCCTCCACTTAAGGTCTCTACGATATGAGCGCGGTCCGTGGAACTGTCGGCTTCAGTCCCCCGCGTGTTGTCGCTATACTGCGTCCATCGTCGCGCCCGCAACCGGCGACATCCAAGGCCGCCCGGCCCACAGCTGGCTGCGGACAGATGAAGACCGCGCCGGCCACCGCATCAGGGCGCACGCGGATATTCTTGCCGTCGGAGCCGGCTAGGTATTATTGACACAAGCGGCGGCGCTTCAAGCCAGAGGCCGGTGCCTGGACCGACCGCAGGCCCGCCGGCACATCTCGGGGCGCCGTAAGTGCCCGCGGTCTTGCCCACGCCTGGTGCTGAAAACGTCAAAAACTCTGGGGGTCGCCACCAAGGCATGCGCAAGCTCTATCCCGACATCCAACCCTACGCCACGCAGCGGCTCGCCGTCGATTCGCTGCACGTGCTGCATGTAGAGGAGTGCGGCAACCCTGAGGGTGTGCCGGTGCTGCTGGTACACGGCGGCCCAGGGGCCGGGATCGAGCCCTATCACCGGCGCTTTCTCGACCCGAATGTGTATCGGATGGTGTTGTTCGACCAGCGCGGGGCGGGCCGGTCCACGCCGCATGCAAGCCTGGAGTCAAACACCACCCAGCATCTGCTGGCCGACCTCGAGCTCTTGCGCGAGCACCTTGGCATCAATCGCTGGCTGCTGCTGGGCGGGTCCTGGGGTTCGGCGCTGAGTCTGCTTTATGCCGAGGCGCATCCGCAGCGGGTGCTCGGGCTGATTTTGCGCGGGGTCTTTCTTTGTCGGCCGCGCGAGATCCGATGGTTCTATCAGGATGGTGCGGGGCGCGTCTTTCCAGAGTACTGGCAGGAGTTTGTGGCGCCAATCCCGGAGGAGGAGCGGCACGACTTGCTGGCGGCGCATTACCGTCGTCTTATCGGTGACGATGAGGTCGCACGCATGGCGTGCGCCAAGGCGTGGTCTTTGTGGCAAGGGCGCGCGGCCACCCTGGGGCGCAACACGCATGTTATGGAGTTTTTCGCCTCGCCCCATACCGCCGTCGCACTGGCGCGGATGGGGGCGCACTATTTCATCAACAGCGCCTTCCTTGGGTCCAACCAGATCCTGCGCGACGCGCACCGCCTGCGCGGGATGCCCGGGGTTATCGTTCATGGGCGCTACGACATGATCTGCCCCCTCGAGAGCGCCTTCGACCTTCAGCGTGCCTGGCCAGACGCGCGTCTGGAAATCATTCCCGAGGCGGGACATTCGGCCTCTGAGCCTGGCATCGTCAATGCGCTTGTGCTGGCCGGGATCGAAATGGCCGAGCGCGTGACACGCGCAACGTCCTGATGGCGGTCTATGCCATCGGCGACGTCCAGGGATGCTACGACGAGCTGGCTGCACTGCTGGCACAGCTGCATTTCGACCGCGCGCACGATACGCTGTGGTTCACCGGTGACCTCGTGAACCGCGGCCCGCGCTCGGCCGATGTTGTGCGGTTTGTCAGGGACCTGGGGGACAATGCGATCGCCGTGCTCGGCAATCACGATCTGCATCTGCTTGCGGTTGCCGCCGGGGCGTGCGTGCGTGGCGCTACCGACACTTTCGCAGATCTGCTGGGTGCCGAGGATAGTGATGTGCTGCTCGACTGGTTGCGTGCACGCCCGCTGCTGTACCACGGCGCAGCCCTTGGCTTTACCCTAATCCATGCCGGACTGCTTCCACAATGGGATCTTGCGCGCGCTCGCGCCCTGGCGGCGGAGGTCGAGGCGCAGCTGCGCGGCCCGGCATATTCCGAGCTCTTGCACCATATGTATGGCGACGCACCGGACAGCTGGGACGAATCTCTGAACGGCTGGAATCGGGTTCGCGTTATTATTAACTCCTTCACGCGCCTGCGTTACTGCGATCGCGACGGCCGCATGGACCTGCGCCCGGTGGGGGCACCGGGATCGCAGCCGCGCCATCTGATACCCTGGTTCCAGATCCCGCAGCGCCGTTCCCGCAACCTCACTGTTATACTTGGCCACTGGTCGACCCTGGGTGTGTGGCAGCGCGATGGCGTGATCGCGCTCGATACGGGCTGCCTTTGGGGCGGCGCATTGACGGCGGTGCGGCTGGATAGCGCGCAGCGGCAATTCTTTCGCGTGCGCTGTGGGCAGCATCAGACGCCTTAGCAGTACCCGTGGCTCGATTATTCGTGCAGAATGCCGTCGTCGAGATCGGCCACTATTAAAGGCATTCAGCATGACAGAGTCCAGCAAGTACCGTATTGATGTTTCGGTGAAGACTGCGTATCTCGCCGATCAGTCCGCGCCGGAAATGCAGCGTTACGTATTTGCCTACACCATTACGATTGCTAACATCGGCACCGTGCCGGCGCGACTACTGACGCGGCACTGGATCATCACTGACGCCAACAACAAGGTACAAGAGGTGCGTGGCGAGGGGGTGGTCGGACAGCAGCCTTACCTCGAGCCTGGCATGCGCTTTGAGTACACCAGCGGCGCCATTCTGGAGACGCCGGTCGGTACCATGCATGGGAGCTATCAAATGGTGGCGGACGACGGCGCCGCCTTCGACGCCCCGATCCCGCAGTTCACGCTGAGCATGCCTCGTACGCTGCACTAACAAATGCGCGCAAGCACCTCCTCTCCTTCAAAAACTCAATAAAATCAACGAGTTATTCGGGGGATCACTTGGGCGGACCGCCTTAAGGCTGCGCCCGGCTGTGGCGCGCGCCACCGGGACGGCTAAACGTCGAGATTGCTCACGCTGAGGGCGTTGCGTTCGATAAACTCCCGGCGCGGCTCCACATGATCACCCATGAGCGTGGTAAAGGTCTCGTCGGCGGCCACGCCATCTTCGATATTGACCTTGAGCAACCTGCGATGGGCGGGGTCCATAGTCGTCTCCCACAATTGGTCCGGGTTCATCTCCCCCAGACCCTTGTAACGCTGGATGGCATACCCGCGCCTGGCCTCCGCCAGCAGCCACGACAGCGCCACATCGAAGCTCTGGACCGGCTCTGTCTTATCACCCCGTTGTACCGTGGCTCCGGAATGCAGCAGGTGCTCGAGTTTTCCCCCCAAGGTGCGGATGCTCCGGTACTCGCCCGAGCCGACGAACTCTGCGTCGATCCGGCTGTGCTTCACCGAACCATGTTCGCTACGAGCAACCAGGATCTCGTGCATCCCGCTGCGCGTGTCCGTGCCCATACTCACGTCGTAGCGCGTGGTCCCGTTCTGATCCTCCGACAGCTGCTGCTGTAAGGCGATCACGAACGCCTCGGTTTTCTTCGCATCACGCAGGGTGTGACGGTCCAAACCACTCATGTACATGATCTTATGCAATACGTTCTCGTCGTAGCGCCGCGAGAGCCGTTTAATGGTGGTTTGCACGGCCAGGTAGTCCCGGCACAGGCTGGCGAGCGCCGCGCCCTTTATCGGGGCGCTCTTGGCGCCGGGAGACACGGATGCCTCGGTCAGGGCGTGCTTGAGCAGTTGCGCTTGCAGCGCGGCGTCGTCCTTAAAATACTCCTCCTTCTTCCCGCGCTTGAACTTGTAGAGCGGCGGCTGTGCGATATAGATGTGTCCGCGATACAGGAGCTCAGACATTTGGCGATAAAAGAAGGTGAGTAGGAGTGTGCGGATGTGCGAACCATCGACGTCCGCGTCCGTCATGATGATTATGCGATGATAGCGTAGCTTGTCGATGTCAAAATCGTCGGCGCCGATACCGGTGCCGAGCGCCGTGATCAAGGTAGCCACCTCGGTCGAGGACAATATCTTGTCGAAGCGAGCGCGCTCGACGTTGAGAATCTTGCCCTTGAGCGGGAGTACCGCCTGAAATCGACGGTCGCGCGCCTGCTTGGCCGAGCCCCCAGCGGAGTCGCCCTCGACCAGATAGATCTCCGACGCCCGCGGGTCGCGCTCCTGACAATCGGCCAGCTTTCCGGGTAGGCCGGCGATATCCAGGGCCCCTTTGCGCCTTGTCATTTCACGCGCCTTGCGTGCCGCTTCGCGGGCGCGGGCGGCCTCGATAATCTTAGCCGCGATGGCGCGGGCATCGGACGGGTTCTCGAGCAGGAACTCGCCCAGCTTTTCGTTCACGACGGACTCCACGACCCCCTTGACCTCCGAGGACACCAGCTTGTCCTTGCTCTGGGACGAAAACTTCGGATCAGGCACCTTGACCGACAATACCGCCGTCAGGCCTTCGCGCGCGTCGTCGCCGCTGGTCGTAATCTTGGCCTTTTTCGCCAAACCCTTGGACTCGATGTACTGGTTCAAGGTGCGCGTCATGGCGGCGCGCAAGCCGGCCAGGTGCGAACCCCCGTCCACCTGCGGAATGTTATTGGTGTAGCAGAAGATGTTCTCCTGGTAGGAGTCGTTCCACTGCATACTCAACTCGACCAGCACGTGGTCGCGCTCGGCGCTGATGACGATTGGTTGGGGGTGCAACGGGGTTTTGTTGCGGTTGAGATGGACCACAAAAGCGGCGATGCCACCACGGTACTCGAAGGTGTCCTCTTTGCCGGTGTGCTCGTCCAATAGCCTGATTCGCACCCCGGAGTTGAGAAACGACAGCTCGCGCAGCCGCTTGGAAAGGATATCGTAGTGGATCTTGGTGTCGCCGAAAATCGTGGTACTCGGCTTAAACCGCACTTCGGTGCCCGTGGTCGGGGTGTCACCGACGGCCTTCAGGGGCGCCAGCGGCCGCCCTAGGCGGTATTTCTGCACGTGCGCTTTGCCGTCGCGCCGGATCTTGAGTTCTAGGCTTTCCGACAAGGCGTTGACCACCGACACACCCACGCCGTGAAGGCCGCCGGACACCTTGTAGGCATTATGGTCGAACTTACCGCCCGCGTGCAGCACGGTCATGATCACCTCGGCAGCGGAGCGCCCTTCATCTGGGATGATCTCGGTCGGGATACCACGGCCATTATCTGTTACCGCCACAGAATCGTCCGTGTGCACCGTGACCTCGATGTCTGTGCAGAACCCTGCCAGCGCCTCATCGATGGCGTTATCGACGACCTCGAAGACCATGCGATGCAAGCCGGTGCCGTCATCGGTATCACCAATGTACATGCCCGGGCGCTTGCGCACGGCATCCAGGCCCTTCAGGACCTGAATACTGCCGGAGTCATAGCGGGGTTGTTTGGCGGCTTGTTTGGCCATCATATTTATCAGCGCAGCGGTGTCCTATGTTAGCATTTGTGACCGCGGCAGGCTCGGCTCACGGGCACCGGATCAATTTCATTACTTAATATATATGACGGCATTGTGCTCGTGGCACAATACCCCATTGTCCCTGCGCCGGCGGGGTCAGGCGTTCTCGCTCACGGTCAGTCGCCCTTGTTCCACGTGGAACACCCTGGTTTGTCCCGCGCGCGTCACGATACGGCTAGCCTCGGTCGCGGTAATAAAGGCCTGCGCGCCCAGGCTGCCCAGGGCGGCGAGCAGTTCTTGGCGGCGCTGCGCGTCAAGCTCTCCGGCTATGTCGTCCAGCAATAACACACACTGCCGCCCCGCTCCACGCAAATACAGGTCTATTTGCGCCAACCGCAACGCTACGACAGCAAGCGCCTGTTGGCCCTGTGAGCCGCGCTCGCGCAGCGGCATCTCATCCAACGTCACAATCAGATCACTCCGGTGGGGGCCGCATGTGGTATGGCCGCGCTCGCGGTCCTGCGAGCGTGCCGCACACAATGCCTGCGCCAGCGAGAGGCCCACGGGCCATCCGCGCGCTAGCGTCACGGTGAGCCCGTCGGTACCCAGCAGTAATCGCGCGTACTGCGCGATTCGTGGCTCCCAGCGGCACGCGTAGTCGGCGCGGCGCGAGAGTATTTCTTCGCCGGTCTGAGCCAGCTCAGCATCCCAGCTGTCCAGATTTGCGTTGCCGGCTGCTGTGCGCAGTGCGGCGTTCCGTTGCTGCAGGGCGCGCTCGTAGCGCGACCACAGTGGGTAGAACTGGGGTTCCACGTGGAACAGCCCCCAGTCGATCATGCCGCGCCGATAGCGAGCACTGTGCGTCAATCGGTAGCGACTCTCCGGTCCGATCACCTGCACGGGCATCACGTGCGCCAGTGCTCCTATGGTGAGCGCGGTCTGCCCGTTGATGCGAATGCGCCGCCCAGTCGCCGTCCGTTCAATCCCAATCGCCACCGCCTCACCTGCGTGCGTGCGCCAGTGGCCGCGTACCGTCAGTGTGTCAGTGCCTGCACGTAATAACTGGGCGGTGCGGCCGCTACGAAACGTGCGCCCGAGTGCGAGCAAATGGATCGCTTCCAGCAGGGTGGTCTTGCCGCTGCCATTGGGTCCCGCAATGACGTTCAGGTGCGGTCCTGGCTCCAAGGTTATATGTTCGACAATGCGTAGATTGTCGGCCTCGAGCAGGGTCAGTGACATCTTCGCCTTGGTGCCGGGAGAGCTGTAGCGCTCGCCGACTACAGCCGCATAGGCATTACTATGTAGCGGGTATCGCTGCTGTCAGGTGACTGTAGGACGCAGCTGCTATTAGGATCGTTAACCCCGAGCTCGATTTCCTCGCCCTCCAGGCTATTTACGGCATCGATCACATAGTTTACATTAAAGCCGATTTCGACCTCCTTGCCGCTATAGTTTGCAGATATCTCTTCTTGGGCCTCTTCCTGTTCGGGATTGTGCGCAGTTACCACCAATAAGTCTGGCCGCAGCGTGAAGCGTGCGCCGCGGTATTTCTCGTTTGCGAGAATAGCAACGCGCGCAAGTGCCTCTGCCAGTGCTGTCCGCTCGATACGCATCTTCTGCTGGTAGGTTGATGAGATTACTTGCACATAATCCGGAAACCTGCCGTCGATCAGCTTCGAGGTTAACGCCACATTCTCTACACTCACTCTGATGTGATTGGGGCTCAGCCTGATCTCCGCCGTCTTCCCGGCGGCCGCAAGAAAGCGCCCGATCTCGTGCACCCCTTTACGCGGCACTATCACCTGACGTTCAGTGCCTTCATCCACCGATAGCTCTACTTCACTGAGGCCCATCCGGTGCCCGTCCGTTGCTACCGCGCGTAGTCTGTTCTTACTCAGTTCCAGCAGCAAGCCATTTAGGTAGTACCGCACATCTTGGTGTGCCATACAAAACTGTGTGTGGTCTAACAACCGCTTGAGTTGTTCCTGAGATATGGTGAAGGTGATGTCCCAGGTCCCGACTTCCACGCTCGGGAAATCGGCTTCCGGTAAGGTCAACAGAGTAAATCGGCTTTTGCCTGAACGCAGCACTGCTTTTTCACCACTAAGTTCGAGCTTTATTTCTGCCCCCGCTGGGAGCGCCCGGCAAATATCGTAAAGCTTTCGTGCTGGCACTGTCATTGTGCCTTCGTCTGCTGATTGCGGTTTTACCGCCGCTATAATCTCTACCTCCAGATCAGTGCCGGTTAACTTGAGGTTCTCACCATCCGATCGGATAAGAACATTCGACAAAACCGGCAGTGTCTGTCTGCGTTCAACCACTCCGGTTACATAGCCCAGAGGTTTTAGTAATTCATCTCGAGCGATTGTTAGGTTCATAAATTACAGCAGCTGTTTGTGTTTAGTGCTGTGGTGGACCGTGGTCTTATTCTATCTTCAAATATATTATTACTATTATTTAAGAAGATTATTATTGTAGTAAGTCCTGTGCATAAGATGTGGTCGATGCCGCGTTTGATGTTTTCGATCTTGGGGGGGCGCTTATCTTGGTTGTGTAGAGCCCTGGGTCTAACCCTGTGTGTTTGCGGTGGACCGCTGTACATAACTTCGATCGCGTGGCTTTTGGCTTTATCTGTACCTGGGTTGATGACAAGGTTATGCACAGTTAACTTGTAAGGATCCTGGTGAGGTTATCGTAGTCTTCTCTTATTCTAACGTCGCTGCTTACAAGGCCTGTTATCCGTCGACATGCGTGCAGCACGGTAGTGTGGTCACGCCCACCGAAGGCATCACCAATCTCAGGCAGACTATGTGTAGTAAGCTCTTTTGCTAGCGCCATCGCCACCTGTCGGGGCCGTGCCACCTGTCGTGAGCGGCGCTTAGAATGAAGGTCTGCTACTCTGATTTTGTAGTACTCGGCTACAGTCTTCTGGATGTTGTGTATAGTAACCAGACGTTCTTGGAATGCTAACAGATCTCTGAGGCTTTCATTGGCCAGCTCCACATCAATCGCCCGCCCAGTAAAGTATGCATTGGCCATCACACGCCGCAGGGCACCCTCCAGTTCGCGCACATTGGAGCGCACGCGCTTTGCTATGAAAAATGCCACCTCTTCAGATAAGGCAGCACCCTCAGCAGTAGCCTTCTTGATCAAGATCGCTACCCGTGTCTCGAGCTCGGGTGGCTCAATCGCGACCGTAAGGCCTGAGCCGAAACGCGACACCAAGCGCTCCGCTACCCCAGCCAGCTCCTTCGGGAACCGATCTGCAGTAATGATTACTTGGTGCTGACCCTCCAGTAAGGCATTGAAAGTATGGAAGAATTCCTCTTGTGAGCGTTCCTTTCGAACAAAGAATTGAATGTCATCAATAAGTAGGGCATCGAGTGTGCGGTAAAATTTCTTGAATTCATTGATGGTATTGTGCTGCAACGCCCGCACCATGTCCGCGACAAACCGCTCGGAGTGAATATAGGCAACGTTTGCACTCTGATTATGCTCAAGCATCAA
>VRUB01000278.1 GCA_019456345.1 Nitrospira sp.
AGACATGCCGGCAGCATGGTCCTGACTTCCGCTATTAGCCAGGAACGGACATTCGGGCACCATCCACAGTGTCTAGTTTTTGAACTCGCTCGCGCTACAATGGCCGCTTCAGGGGAGGTCGCCGGTGCAACGCGAGAACCGCAGGCTGGCAGCGATCGTGGCCGCAGACATTGCGGGCTACTCCCTGCTGATCGGCCGGGATGAGGAAGGCACGCTACGGGCCCTGCGTGCCCATCGACAGGAATTGATCGATCGGTTGATTGAGGAGCACGGCGGCCGGATCGCCAACACCGCCGGCGACAGCCTGTTGCTTGAGTTCCCTAGCGCCGTGGACGCGGTGCGGTGTGCCGTGGCCGTCCAGGCGGGCATGGCGGCACGCAATCGGGATATCGAGAGCGATCGGCAGATTCAATTTCGCGTCGGCATCCATGTCGGCGACGTGGTCGTCGAGGGCGGTGACCTGCTGGGCGACGGCGTCAACGTCGCCGCCCGCCTGGAGGCTCTAGCGGATCCGGGCGGGATGATCCTGTCCGACGATGCCCACCGGCAGGTGCGCGACCGCCTAGACCTGGAATGGCAGGACGAAGGCGAGCGCGAGCTCAAGAACATCGTCCGACCGGTCCGGGTTTGGCGCTGGCGCGCGGAACAACCTGCGGGGTCGACGGCGCGGGGAGATGCCGCGGCAGCGCCGGTCGCCCGCAATAGCCTGTCGATCGCGGTCTTGGCCTTCAAGAACTTGTCCGGCGATCCCGAACAAAGCTACTTCGCCGATGCCATCGCCGAAGACATCACCACCGAGCTGTCCCGTTTCCAGGATCTTTTCGTGATCTCGCGGGAATCGGCCTTTTCATATCGGGACCAGGCGAAGACAGCCAAGGCGATCGCGGCGGAGCTCGGCATCGACTACCTGCTCGAAGGCAGCGTGCAACGGGCCGGCGAGCGCCTTCGGGTCAACGTGCAGCTGATCGAGGCCAAGAGCGAGCGCCATCTGTGGTCGGAAAGATACGACCGGGTGCTCACCGATTTGTTCGCGGTCCAGGACGAGATTGTCAACGCCGTCGTCTCGACCGTCGGCGAAACCGTTTGGCGCAGCGCCGCCGCCGAGCTGAAGCGCAAGCCGATCGAGAACTTTGCCGCTTACGACTACGAACTGCGCGCCCGGGAGCTGTTGCACCGGTTCGACAAACAGTCGAACCAAGAGGCGCGGGCGCTGCTGATCAAAGCGATTGGCCTCGACCCCAATCTGGTCGACAGCCATATCACCCTGGCTTGGACCTATGTCTTGGACTATCTGAATCAGTGGGAGGCAACGGGACCCGAGGCCCTGGATCATGCCTTCGCGGAAACAGAAAAAGCGGCCGCCCTGGAAGGCGACACCTACCGCGTTCATCGGCTCTATGGGCGGATCGCGAGCGCCAGGGGCGAAGACGACAAGGCCCGGGCGCATATCGAGCGCGCCTTGGAGCTCAATCCGAACGACGGCGATCTGATCGCCACCTATGGCGGGATGATGTGCGCGCTCGGACGTCTCGCAGACGCACGCACCTGGGCGGACGACGCGATTCGCCGCAATCCTCACTACCCGGGCTGGTACGCAACCTTGTCGGCGCGAATTCATTACCTCGAAGGCGCGGACGACCAAGCCGTGGCGGTGCTCAATCGGCTCGACCGGCTTACTATCGTCGACCATGCCCTATTGGCGGCAAGCTATGCCCAGTTGGCGCAGACCGAAGTGGCGCGGCGCCACGTGGCGGAAGTTCTCGCCATCAATCCCAATTTCACGATTTCCTCGCATATCGCGGCGGCGAGTTATCGCCGCGCCGTCGATCGAGGCCGGATCGCCGAGGGCCTGCGCAAGGCCGGCCTTCCCGAATGACGGCAACGGGTCACAACCGGAAGTCAGTGATGGCCATGAGAATGTCGGCTTTTGGGGGTAGAGATGCTATGAGGCTGAAG
>VRUB01000279.1 GCA_019456345.1 Nitrospira sp.
CCAATAGCAAACAAAACCGAGCTTGAGAAAATAAGCCCTGTATTGGAGCTTAGACGCCGCTTTTCGTGGAGGACAGGAACGCTTTAAGGAGCCCGCCCTGTGCCCCGTGCGCATCGGGTTTTTCTGCCAAATCATGTTTGGCACACCACTACGGCGAGCATTATTGTCTAAGAAAAGGAGTCGGGAGTCTTTTCCAGATTTCCAGGGACCCAAAAAGGGGACGCAACCCATTTTGAATGCAGTGGCGATGCGCAGCGAGGGGACGGTCTCAGTGCTTGACTTCGCATAGAAGGCTGGGGCAGGCTGCCGATTATAGTCAGACCCCTGGGACGGGATTCTCCCGGCGCGCGCTACCCTGTCACCGCCCACGGCTACGGGTGCTACAAATCTCTCAGTGGAGGAGAAGAACTATGGCAACTTATGAATGTGAAAAATGCGGTATGAGTGTCAACGCGACGTGTGGAAAATGTGACGCTCCCCTTGAAAACGATATGCTCAAGCTCCCTGATGGGAACGAAGTACAAATTTCAAAATGCCCCAATGGGCATGGAAAAATCAAATCGCCGCTCTGTTGCGGCCAAGATATGACTTGCTCGGTGGCTTAGCGGCAACTGCAAATGGGAAATCGAAACGTTCTGCAGCCGCGTCAGTCCAGCGATGCAGAGTGGCAGGTTCGATGTGATCTTGCCGCGTGCTACCGTGCGTTCGTGCGATACGGGTGGACGGATCTGATCTACACCCACATCTCGGCCCGTCATCCTCAGCGTGCGGAGTGGTACCTCATCAACCCGTACGGCCTCTTGTTTGACGAGATCACTGCCTCGAACTTGATTGTAGTCGACTTCGAAGGGGAAGTGGTCTCGGGCGACTATCCGGTCAACAAGGCCGGTCACGCGATTCACAGCACGGTGCTGAAGGCGCGCACCGATGTCAATTGGGTCCTGCACAGCCATACGCGCGCCGGCATGGCCGTCTCGTGCATGCGCTCCGGTCTAATGCCCCTGACGCAGCAGGCCATGTTTCTGCACGGCCGGGTCGCCTACCATCCTTGGGATGTGCAAACGGCGGGCCCGGAGGAGTGCGAACGCCTTGTCGCCGATCTGGGTGAGAAGAAGGCGATGATTCTCCACAATCACGGTCTGCTCACGTGCGCGGCTACCGTCGGTGGGGCGTTCACGACGCTCTATATTCTCGAGACCGCCTGCAAGGTCCAGGTCGATCTCATGCGCAGCGGCGTCGAGCTCGTGATTCCCGATGACGAGACCGTCGCGCGCACCGCCGCCCACGGCCCGGAGTTCACCGGGGAACGTGAGTGGGACGCCATCCGCCGCTCGATCGAACGCACGGACCCCTCCTATCGCGATTAGCGCTGCTATCACGCTCCGCCGTAGGTTAGCTCGGTCGCGATACGTCTCTTAGCGCAAGGGGCTGACATGTCGAAATCATATAAAGCGTCCTATAAGTGTGGAAGTTTGAACTACTACTTTGAGACATCCTTGCACCCCCGCGAATGGCCCGTGCGTAAATGTGGTTGCTCTTTTTGCAGGGAACACGAGCATATCTACGTGTCTGATCCGAATGGATCCGTTCGCTTCGAATTCCTGAAGCCAGAAAACGTCAATCGCCATCGGTTTGCGACCAACATGGCGGAGCTCTTGGCTTGCAAGAGCTGTGGTTCTTACATGGGCGCGGTGATGTCCGAGGCGGACGGCACCTATGCGGTGCTAAACGTGAGATAAGGGGTCGGGTCTTCTTTTTATTAGTTTTTTCTGGTCTCAAAAACTAACAAGGGCCGGACCAACATTACCAATTGACAGCAAAACCGAGCCTGCGAAAATAAGCTCTGTATTGGAGCTTAGACACCGCTTTTCGCGGAAGAAATGAACGTTTTAAGGGACCCGCCCTGTGCCCCGCGCGCATCGGTTTTTCTTGCCCAATTGGTAATGAGATC
>VRUB01000280.1 GCA_019456345.1 Nitrospira sp.
GCACGGGCGGGAGAAAAAACGCGTGGCAATCTTCGGCTTGCTCGGCGCAAGTGTCGTGAATGTCTTTCCGATCGCCATGCGCTTGCTCGGGTCCTTTCCGGACAACGGCACTGAGGCCCTGTTCTACATCATGGTGGGGCTCGCATTCTTTGAAACCGTACTGTATCTCGTCTACGACGTCAGCTGGCGCTCAATGACGGCGGACATTACCGAACAGTTGGAGCTGGAGACCGGGCGGCGCAACGAGGGTGTCATTTCATCTACGATGACGTTCGCGAGCAAGTGCGCGTATGCACTCGGTACCATGATTGCCGGCACGCTGCTGGCGTTGATCGCGTTCCCGACAGAAACCGCCGTCGGCGAGGTCCCGGCAGACACACTGTTCGATCTCGGGCTGGTCTACGGGCCGCTGGTCCTGGTCATCTGGCTTGGAGCTTGCTATGCGATCAGTCGTTACAACATCTCCCGGGAACATCACTCGCAAACCGTTGCGCGCCTCGAGGAGGGCTAAGCGAGATCAGTCCTTGAACCAGGTGCCATCCGGATGCTGGAAGGCGCCCAGGGTTCGGTGCATCTGATAGCCCATCAGGCGTTGTATGGTCTCGGAGTGTTGCTCGGCGATCTCGCGCGGCACATTGAGATACTGGTTCTCCTCTTGCCGTAGCCAGCCCAGAGCATAGGTGTTGATGAGGCCGGCGCGGGGCCTATCGGTCCGATTGGCACCGCCGCCGTGCCTCGTGTTACCCAAGTAAAAGAGTAAGGAGCCCTTGGGCATGATCGCCTGGACGATTTCGTCTGGGCGATCAGATGCACCGTCGTATTCCTCTTCCCGGTTGTAGTAACGGTTGGTTCCCTGGTCGATGTGGCTACCGAGCGCCACGCGCGTCGCGCCATTTTCTTCGGTGAAGTCCTCAAGCGCCCACATGGCACTGACCTGCAACTGCATCCCCGGCATGCGAACCGGATAAATGCCGTCATCCACATGAAGAGTTTGATTTGTCTCGCCCGGATGAATCTCAATGGCCGTCAGACTACCAATGCGATAGTTGAGACAGTGCGCAAGAAGGATCGCATCTGCCACCTCCATAGCCCGTGAATGTGCAACCAGTTCGGCTGATGTCGGCGAGATGCCAAGTATTCCGCTAACCCGCAGCGTCTTGTAGCCGTTGAAATCACTCTCGTCGCATTTGCCGACTTCATCGAAGGGTTTGCGTAGCTCCGTTAGAATGGCGTCTGTAACTTCCGGCCCGACCTGGTTTCTTACAACGGCGGCGCCGTCACGTCGCAGCGCCCTGATGATGTCAGCGGTATCGACATCGGGATCAAAATACTGAAGGGGCATCGTGCGTGTCTCCTATGCTCGAATCATACCGCACTAGAATAGTGCGTTATTCGCGGCACGAATTACTGGTTTCAAAGGCGCGCCGAAATCAGCCTAGCAATTAGCCCCATGTCCGCGTCTACTCGCTAGGGCTTGACGGCGGCTCGCACCGCTCGAATGTGGTCGGGCGTCGTGGCGCAGCAGCCGCCAATGATCTGGGCTCCCATCTCCTTCCAGCCGATTGCGGCCTCGGCGTAGCGCTCGGGGGTGTTCTCGCCCTGCCCGAGCGTGAAGAAGGGCTCGTCGGGGGAGCTGCCGAACTTCGGATTCTCGTTGTACTCGAGGTGTGCGTAGGCCCCGATGGGTCCGCTGTACACGTCGCGGAGCTTGGGAAGACTCCCGGTGATGTCCCGCGGATAGCTGCACATGAGACAGATCGCCGCGACCGGGTGGCCTTCGAGGGCCGAGACCAGGGCCGAAAAGGAGGCACCGTCGTACATGGTTCCGCTCTTGGTGACCCCGCAGACGCTGAGAATGACGGGCAGGCCGGACTCGGCGCACGCGTCGATTGCCGTCACGCAGTCGCTGATGGGGTCCTCCATTACCGACTCTCCCCCCATGTACTCAG
>VRUB01000075.1 GCA_019456345.1 Nitrospira sp.
GGGAGCGTTTCTTTGGGTACTTTCTTGTCGCGACAAGAAAGTACCTCGCCTTCGGGTGCGAGAACCCGATTAGAATAACCGCCGGTAGGCGACACCCACAATGTGGAACCGATGCTCGCCCGCCGCCCGCGCGATTGACGCATGGACCCATCGGTATTGCCCAACGGATCACTGCATGGTGGCTGTGGCGATGACCCGGTCGCGCCAACTCGGTCGGCGTGAGCCGAGCATCTGCCAGAATGGCGGTTGGGCACAGCAGCAATTGGACGCGGGCCTCGGTGGGCCGGCGTGGCGACGGATTTTGGCGCGTTGCGTGGCGCCCACAGCGCCCAGTCGCGAAAACAGCGGGCAAAGCAGGCCAACTCCGGCAGCGCTCGTGGGTACTATACTGGAGAGGGAGCGGGGAAAGTTCGGCTTTGCCAGGATGGCAAGATTGGTGTGGAAAGGACGAGGTTCGGCATAAGTATGTGACATTTCCAGATTTTCTCTCTCCCGGACATCAGCTGGCCATGCGGCCGGCGATTTTTTTGACCTCAGCCGGGACCCTGGTTGACCCGTTTCCCTATAGCTGCGGTAACACCCTGCGAAAACTCGAGCCCGAAGGGTTCTAGCCGTTCGGGGCCGGGGAACCGGAGCGCCCGGCTCAACGGCCGGCATGCGGGCCGTTTTTCGTGAGTAACGAATGTATGACTGGACGAAGTAACAAGCAATCTGCAACCGTGCCGTCGTTGGTGGATGGCCACGCTGACGATACTGAACACCGGAACCGTTGGATCCTTGCCGAGCAGGTCAAGCTCGTGTACGCACGGGCCAATCGTGGGTTTGTTATTTCGTTCCTGATCTCTGCTTTCCTGGTGGCGGGCCTATGGGATGTCGTGCGGCACCAGTGGTTACTTACCTGGTTTGGATTTATGGCTCTCGTTACCTTGGGACGATTTATCCTGGACCGAACATTTCGTCGTACTACCGACCCCGAGACCGATATCCGGCGTTGGCTAGCGCTGTTTAGTGTCGGTGCGGGCTGCGCCGGGGTTAGTTGGGGGCTGGCGGGCACGCTGCTGTTTCCAACCGGTTTCGTTTTCCAACAGGCATTCCTCGCAATTCTGCTCGGAGGCATGGTTGCGGGCGCAGCGCCGTATCTGTCTGCGGTAATGAGCGCCTACGTTGCTTTCTTGCTTCCGGCCCTGTTACCGCCCGCCGTGCTGTTGCTTTTTCAGGGAGGCAACATCTATGTGTTTATGGGACTCATGATGCTGGTATTTAGCGGGGTCATGCTGACAATCGGGCGGGCGATTCACTTGGCCATCAAGGACTCTTTGACCTTGCGTTTCGAAAATATCACGTTGACTGAAGGTTTGTCCGATGCGCAGATGGAGGCGAACCGTGCGAGCGCAGAGCTCGCTGCGGAGATACAGGAGCGAAAACGCGCGCAGGCGGATCTGTTTCTGGAAAAGGAACTGGCCAAGGTTACCCTGAAATCGATTGGTGATGGGGTGATCACGACCAACATGGACAGTGCGGTTAAATATCTTAACCCCGTGGCGGAACAGCTTACCGGCTGGCTAAATGCCGAGGCACAAGGCCTGCCGCTGCAGCGGGTACTCAAACTGGTTGATGAATCAACGGAGAAGGAGGTGCCGGACCCGGTACGGCGATGTCTGGAGGAAAAACGCAGTGTGCGTCTCTCTGGCCACAGCATGCTCGTCCACCGCGATGGAGAAACAGAGATTTCTGTCGAGGTTGCGATCAGCCCCATTCGTGATCACGATCTCCATGGCATAGGCGCAGTCCTGGTATTACATGAGGCGAGCGAGATGCACGGCATGGCGCGGCGAATGACCTATCAAGCAAGCCATGACGCGCTGACAGGGTTGGTAAATCGCCACGAGTTCGAGTTGCGTCTTATGCAAGCACTTAAGAGTGCTCGCACAGAAGATCGTCAGCACGCGCTGTGTTACCTCGATTTGGACCAGTTCAAGGGTGTCAATGACATGTGCGGCCACGTTGCCGGTGACGCTCTGCTCAGGCAGCTCGCCGCGGAGCTACAGCGAGGGGTGCGGGAGAGCGACACTTTAGCGCGCCTGGGGGGCGATGAGTTCGGTGTGCTGTTGGAAGGTTGTCCGCTTGACCAGGCTGGAAATATCGCTGACGGATTGCGCCAGACGGTGCAGAACTTCCGTTTCGCATGGGCGGATCGCGTATTCGAAGTGGGAATCAGCATCGGTGTTGTACCCATCACGGGCGATAGTGGAAGCATTACGGAAGTGTTGAGCATGGCCGATTCGGCGTGTTACATGGCGAAGAATCGCGGCCGTGATCGGGTCCATGTCCATGAGCCTGATGACAAGGTTATGGAGCAACGCTTCGGAGAAATGCAATGGGTGTCGCGAATTGCACAGGCCATTCAGGAAGACCGAATTGATCTGTTTGGGCAACAGGCGATGCCGTTGTCCGCCAAGGCGAAGCGTTGCGGCTACTCGGAGGTACTGATACGCATGCAGGACGAGAATGGCGAGCACGTCCCGACAACCGCTTTCCTACCCGCTGCCAAGCGCTACAACTTGATGCCCATCATAGATCGTTGGGTTATGCGCAAGGTTTGTGCTTTCCTGTGCGACGTGGGGGTCACCACATCGAACGATCTTGGCATGCTGGCTATCAATCTTTCCGGTCAGTCACTGTCGGATGAACGTTTCCTCGATTTTGTAGTGGATCAATTGCATCAGAACTCTATTTCACCGGAGAACATTTGCTTTGAGATCACGGAAACCGCGGCAATTGCCGATCTGACGCATGTCAAGCGCTTTATTTCCGTGCTGAAATCGATGGGCTGCCGGTTCGCCTTGGATGATTTTGGCAGCGGCCTCAGCTCGTTTGCTTACCTGAAGAACCTACAGGTGGACTACCTGAAAATTGATGGTCGTTTTGTCCGTGATAGCGCAAGTGACCCGGTTGATTATGCGATGGTAAAGATCATGCGCCAGATCGGAGACGTGATGGATATCCAGACGATAGCTAAGCACGTAGAGCACAAGAGAGTGTTGATCAAGCTCAAGGAGCTGGGTGTGGACTATGCCCAAGGCTTCGAAATTTCGGAACCAGTGCCGCTCGAGGAATGTATGGCGATCCTTCCAGAGAAGACCATGATCAGTTGACGTCAGACAGAGCCGATTATGAGTTTACGGCTTAAGTTATTTATCCCCTTGATCTTCTTCGGCATCGCGCTGACAGCCTATGTCAATATTGGCTGGCTTCCACAGATCACGAACGTTGTCGAGAAGGAGTACGAGGAGCAGTTGTCCGGGCAACTGCGCGGCGTTGCCGAGGGCATTGCGCTACTTATAGCCGCCAACGAGCTGCAACGTGCGTTCGACATGCTCGACACAGTGGTTGACGAAAATCCAGACTGGACAACGGTGGAGCTTGTCGACGCACAGGACAATCGTTGGTACGCGGCAAGGGGGGCGGGTATCGCGACGAATAGGCTCGATCCCTACACCGTGATGCAGCCCGTAAGAATCGCCAACAGGTCGCTCGGTTCATTGGTGCTTACCGTCGATAGCGCAACGAAATTGGGCGCGGTGAGAAGCCTGCAACGGTACTTTCTGGTTGCCTTCATGATCGTGATGCTGATCTTTATTCTTTCCATCGCCCTCACACTCGAGCTGGTCGTACGGCGACCGGTCAGGCGGCTTTCTGAGGCGTCTGAAAAAATGGCGAGGGGTGATTTTGGAGCCGCATTGCCAAAACCGGGGGGAGACGAAGTAGGTGTGCTGATTAGTGTATTTAGTTCCATGCGTGATGCGATTCAGCGCTATCAAACTGATCTGTCGTTTCAGACGACGCATGATTCGTTGACGGGTTTGGTGAATCGGCGCGAGTTCGAGCGCCGCATTGTGGCTGCACTGAACATCGCCAAAAGTGAGCAATCCGAGCATGTTTTGCTTTATATGGACCTGGATCAGTTCAAGGTTGTCAATGACACATGCGGACACACCGCCGGCGATGAGTATCTGCGACAGCTCAGCGCCATGCTCGTGGATGGGTTGCGCAAGCACGACTCGCTAGCACGGCTCGGGGGAGATGAATTTGGCGTGTTACTGGAGCACTGCCCGCAGGATCGTGCGCTGCAATTAGCCGATCAATTGTTGGGAGAAATTCAGGATTTTCGGTTCGTATGGAAGGGAAATAGCTTTACTCTGGGCGTGAGTATCGGATTAGTTTTTATAAACGGGCAAAGTGAAAATTTTTCGCGCATACTGAAAGCCGCGGACGCCGCATGTTATGCTGCCAAAGACGCCGGGCGCAACCGGATTCACGTGTATGATGAGGACGACAGTACACTGGTTAGACGACATGGCGAGATGCAATGGGTTTCGCGAATTACTGAGGCGGTGGAGGAGGGGCGCTTTCACTTGTACTATCAACCTATCGTCCCTGTAGATCAGCGCCAGATCGAGGGCCTGCACATGGAGCTGCTGCTTCGAATGGAGGACAGGGACGGCAACATCATTCTTCCTGGCGCGTTTCTGCCGGCGGCGGAGCGCTATAATTTGATGCCGCATCTAGACCGCTGGGTTACGCAAACTGCATTTGAGTGGCTGGCTCAGAACCCGGATCGGCTGCGTGAGCTCAAACTGTGCACCATTAACCTTTCAGGCCATTCGTTGGGTGAAGGCGAGTTTCGGCAGTTCGTGGTTGAGCAGCTCCAGAAAACCGGAGTTTCCCCCGATAAGATTTGTTTCGAGATCACGGAAACTGCGGCTATCGGTAACTTGATGAAAGCAACGAGGTTTATGTCTATATTAAGAAATCTCGGGTGCCGATTCTCGCTTGATGACTTCGGCTCCGGAATGTCGTCCTTTGCGTATCTGAAAAGCCTTCCCGTGGATTATCTCAAGATCGACGGTTTGTTTGTTAGAGACATCATGGATGATTCAATCGATTATGCAATGGTTAAATCGATCAACGAGTTGGGCCATGTAATGGGTAAGCTTACTGTGGCCGAGTTCGTGGAGAAGGAATCGATCCTGTGGAAGCTCAGGGAGATTGGCGTGGACTACGCGCAAGGTTTCGGCATTGCCAGGCCGCGACCGTTGATTGAGATGGACAGCACCTTTATTCGTCAACAGCTAAAATCAGGTCAAAGGCTGACAAGCTTTTGAAAACGCCCTGCCGGCAGCGAGAACGGCAGCCACCACTGGGTCGCGAGTAAGAGCCCGCATCACTGCTCTCCCACAAACCCCGACCATAGCCCAATACATGTGGAGAAGGTATTTCTGGGACCGCTGCAAGCAGGGACGCTGGCGCCGGGCTCGGAAATAAATGTGCGGCATGCCTGGACCGGAGCCCATTGGAAAAATACCCGCAGTGTTAACGGGTTTCAGGAGGTCACGCCGAGATTTGCCGGATAGTGAATCCCCATCGTGTTTGACAAGCTCTTGTCGCTGACGCGTAGGCGCCGGCGCTCAAGCTTTGTCAAACACTTTGAGCGCAAAGGCCAGCTCGAGCGCGATCTCCTTGAGATATTCAAATCGACCTGAGGCTCCCGCATGGCCTGAGCCCATGTGGATCTTCAAGAGCAGCAGATTGTGGTCAGTTTTGGTGTGCCGCAACTTTGCCACCCACTTCGCCGGTTCCCAGTATGTAACCCGCGGGTCATTCATGCCGCCGACCACCAGCATGTGAGGATAGCGTTGAGGCCGGACATTATCGTAGGGCGAGTAGGACAGCATGTACTCGAAATAGTGCTTGTCATCCGGGTTTCCCCATTCATTGTACTCGACAGTTGTCAAGGGTAAGGACTTGTCCAGCATGGTATTGATGACGTCAACAAAAGGTACGTCCGCGATAATCGCTTTGAACAACTCCGGGCGCAGGTTAACGACGACCCCCATCAACATGCCGCCGGCACTTCGGCCTATGCCGAGAATCTGCCCTTGCGCAGTGAATTGTTTTTTAATCAGGTACTCCGCGCACGCGATGTAGTCATCAAAACTGTTTTTCTTCTTTAGTAACTTTCCATCTTCGTACCACTGGAAACCCATCTCCATACCGCCACGGACATGAGCAATGGCATAGATGAACCCACGGTCCACATAGCTCAAGTACATCTGATTGAAGCGTGGTGCAATGCTGTGGCCATAGGAGCCATAGCCGTAGAGCACGAGCGGGGCCGTCCCGTCCCGGGGTGTCTCCTTGCGCAACAACAGAGAGATGGGAATTTCGACACCGTCACGGCCTTGTGCGTAGATTCGCATTGTCTTGTAGTTGTCGCTGCAAAATCCGCCGAGCACTTCCTTTCGTTTGCGCAGCACGCGAACGCCGGTAGCCATATCGTAGTCGTAAATCTCCTCCGGCGTTGCCAATGAGCTATAGGAGTACCGCAATATGGTGGTGTCGAACTCACGCCCCATCACGACGTGCACATCATAGTCCTCCTCTGAAAACTCGATAAGGTGGCTGCCGCCGCTGGCGAGCTCGATAACCCTTACTTGCGGCAGGCCGCGTGAGGTCTCGGATACGACGAGATAGTTGCTGAATACGACAAAATCGTCGATAAGCCGGCCGCTGTGGTGGGCAATGAAGTCTTTCCAGTGGCTCGCGCCAGGTGTGGTGATCGGTGCCTCTACGATCTTGAAATCTTTTGCCCCGTGGATATTCGTGCGAATGAAAAAACGTGTACCGTGGTCCGTGACGTCATACTCATGGTCTGGCGTTCTAGGTTCAATTAGTGTAGGTGTCCGGTCTGGGTGGTGGGCGTCAATGTAATACCACTCCGACATGTTGTTGCCTTCGCTGCAAATGAAAATAAAACGCCCGCTTTCTGATTTGAACAGTGAGAGAAAAAATCGTGGGTCGTGCTCCTCGAACACGAGGTAATCATGCTCGGGACTGCCGCCGAGCTTATGTTGGAACACCTTGAGGGGGCGTTGATGCTCGTCCAACACGGTGTAAAAAAACGTACAATTGTCATTGGCCCACTCGAGCGAGTCGTAAGTACGAGATATACGTTCGTCGAGGAGATTTCCGCTGGTAAGATCCTTGACTCGGATGGTGTACTCTTCGGATCCATCGAGATCCAAGGAGTAGGCAAGATAACGGTGGTCGGGACTGTTTTGGCAGACACCCAGCTCTAGATAGGATTCGCCCTTGGCCAACTGATTCAGGTCGAGCAGGAGCTCGTCGGGCGCATCGAGCGTCTGATACTTGCGGCGGTTACTTGGATACTGGGCCCCTCGTTCGTAGCGCTCGTAGTAGAAATACATCCCTTCCTTTTCGGGTACGGTGGAATCGTCCTCTTTGATTCGGGCGCGCATCTCCTTGTACAGCGCTGTTTGCAGATCCTGGGCGGAGCCCATGACCGCAGCGGTGTAGGCGTTCTCCGCCTGCAGATAGTCCATCACAGCGGGGTCGTCCTTATCGCGCAACCAGTACCAGGGGTCGGCGCGCGCTATGCCGTGGTGTGTCAAGACCTTGACTTGTTTCGGGTTACGGGGTGGCTTGGGAGTTTGCATAATTATAAAACTCGCGACTCGGGTACTGACTAATATAAACTAGGCTCTGGGCTCACCGGATGCTCAACCTGGACGCAGTTATCCCCATACGCCCTTGGCGGTTTCCACGATTAGTCCGAGCTTGCGTTTTTGATCATCGATCGAGAGCCGATTGCCGAGGATCGACGTCGCGAATCCACACTGTGGGCTGAGCGCAAGGCGTTCCAACGGTACGATACGGCTCGCTTCCGCGATCCGGGCAGCCAGTTCCTGTGGGCTCTCGAGGCGTGGTCGCTTGGTGGTCACCAGACCGAGGACCACCACCTTGTCGTCGGGCACCTCGCGCAGCGGCTCGAAAGAGCCGGCACGCTCATCATCGTACTCGAGCAACAGCCGCTGCGCACGAATACGCCGGAAGATTGCTTTCGCGAGCAAGTCGTAACCCCCGGCCACAAGCCAGCGGCTGCCTTGATTGCCGCGGCACAGGTGAAATCCAAACGTGGTCTCGGGAAACCCATCCATAAGTGCGTTGTCCATTTCGATGCCGCGGGCGAGCCAACGGTCGAGGCTCCAACCGCTGCGCTCGTAAAACGCCCGCGTCTTGGGATCCAGAAGAAGCGTGTAGTGCGGCGCATCAATCTGCAAGTAGGTCGCCCCGAGGCGCACCAGCTCCTCCACTTCGGTCCGAAGGAGGTCGATGACGTCAGCGAGAAAGCTGTCCAGCGTCGGGTAGGCTGTGGTAGCACGCTCGGGAGACCAGAAATTTGCCCACAAACTGGGGCTAGGCAGTGTGATCTTCGAGATCTTGTTTGTCCGGGCCCGCAGGTAGGTGAATTCCTCGGCCGACAAATGGCGCTTTCGGCGCAATCGGCTGACGACTCCCAGGGTCGGCGGGCGTTCCTTATGCATATTGCCCGCATTTTCATCGCCGTGCCAATCCCCCCACAAAAATGCATCGAGATCGTACTCGCCGAAACCCTCCACGGCCGCGGGCAGCTGGCTCTGGAAGGATAGTCGGCGCAGTTCGCCATCGGTGACCACTTGTAGACCCACCTCCTCTTGCAGCGCGATTGCGTCGTCCACAGCGCGGTCCTCGATGACCTTGAACTGCGCCGGCGTGAGTGTCCCGGCCGCAAGCTGCTCGCGAGCACCGAGCAGTTCGGGCGGACGTAACAGGCTGCCGACAACATCAGTGTGCACTGGGACCATTGTCGCTTACCCGTAACACAGTGCCGCAGCCGTGGCAAGACCGCCCTGGCGCTCGTGGTACAAGAGTAATGATTGACGGGCGCGGGCGAGCGGTTAAGCGATCAGCAACTCGTACCAGATATTGACCGCGGTTGATGCAATCAATACTGACAATATGCCGCGCAGCAAACCGCGTGGAGTGCGCTGACTGAGAGCGCTGCCGCCCATAGTTTTCCTGCACAGGCACTACTAGGTCAGACTGCGGCGATCTGTGGGGTGACGCGCCTGGGCAAATGGCCAGCGAGTCGATGCTGACATGCTCGATGGTGTCATTGTAAAGTGATTTTGTGGTACTGCGGTGGGCGTCTCTTGACAGACGGAGGTCCGGCGATAATAAATTTCGATTACTTTCCGTCCGACTACTCGGCGGCGCGCTTTGGCCGCATGGCCTGCAGACCCCAGGGAGAGTCGCTGAGCCAACGCCGAAGCTGCAATTCGGGCATCGGTCGGCCCAGGTAATATCCCTGCACGACATCGCAGCCCAGCGTGGCGAGCCGGCTCAATATATCCGCCCTTTCTACCCCTTCCGCGACGACCTTGAGCCCGAGATTGTGCGCGAGATCGATGGTGGAGCGGACAATCGTTGCACTATCCTGATCGTGATCCATGTCGATCACGAATGACTTGTCTATTTTGATGACATCAACCGGTAACTTCTTGAGGTAGCCCAGCGACGAGAATCCCGTGCCGAAGTCATCGATTGCAAGACGAATGCCCATTTCATGGAGTTGCCCGAGGAGCTCGCTGAAACGCTCCGGATCGGCCATCGTTGTAGACTCGGTGATTTCCAGCTCGAGCTGGCTGGCCGGCAGGGCCCGAGCGGCCAATTTCTGCGCAATCTCATCGATCAGGTTGGGGTCGTGCAGGTTCCAGACCGAGAGGTTAACCGCGACCTTCAGTTGGATTCCGCTCTGACGCCACTTGACACATTGGTCCAGCGCGTAATCCAGCACCCACATCGAGAGCGGCTTGATCAGGCCGCTGTGTTCGGCGATGGGGATCATTTCATTCGGTGGAATCCATCCTCGCTGCGGATGCTGCCAGCGCAAAAGCGATTCCACGCCAACGATCTTGGCTGAAGGCAGATCAACTATTGGCTGGTAGTAAAGCTCAAGCACGTTGCTCTCGAGCGCGTCATGCAACTCATTGGCCAACCGTAACCGTTGTACACTCCCGTGATCGTGGCTCTCGTCATACAGAGCGCAGCCGGTATTGGAGCGCTTGGCTGTGTACATTGCTACGTCCGCACGCTTGAGCAGGGTCTCGGCGTCTTCGCCGTGATCTGGATAGAGCGCGATACCGAGACTTCCGCCGATATGTAGTGAGTGGTGGCCTAGCTCAAAGACGCGGTCGAGCAGAAGTAAGATCTTTTGGCCGACGTGCTTGGCATAGGTCTCGTCGGCGTGTGGCAGTAACACCGCAAACTCGTCACCACCAAGGCGCGCGACGCTGTCGGAACGGCGCAAAGCGCGCTGCAGTCGCATACCGACTTGCTTAAGCACGAGGTCGCCGACCTGATGCCCTAGGGTATCATTAATCTCCCTGAAGCGGTCGAGATCCATTACGATCAACGCAGCCACGTGGCCGCCGCGTTCGGCAGCCAGGATCGCCTGCTGCAACCGGTCAAGCAGCAACATACGATTCGGCAAGCCGGTCAGCGCATCGTGCAGCGCTTGGTGCTCGAGTGCTGCTTCCTGTTCCTTGCGGTTGGCAATATCCGTGAGCGAACCGGCCATGCGGATTGCTGCGCCGAAAGCGTTGCGCACTGCTTTACCACGTATTTGCACCCAACGATACTCATTGTTTGCCATTCGCAAGCGGTGCTCGGAGACAAACAACGCGGGTTCCTTTCCTGCCAGGTATTGCCGCAGCTGCCCGCACACTTCCTCGCGTTCTTCGGGGTGGATGCGCTCCTCCCAGGCGTGCACGGGATCGGGCAGTGTTGTCGATTGCTCGGTGTAACCCAGGATCTCGAATACCCGCGGTGATACATAGGCGACGTCAGTCTGTCGGTTCCAGTCCCAGATGCCATCGTTTGTGCCGGATACCGCGAATGCGAAACGCTGTTCGTTCGTCCGGCTTATGGACTCGAGTTTTCGCGAGCGCACGAACAGCCAAATTGCCGTAAGGCTCAGCAACCCCAGCAGGGCGGCCAGGAAGGTCACGCGGCGCAGGTGGCTCGTTTGCGTCTCCAGTGCGCGTGCGGCGCGGCGGGCTTTGAGTCCCTTGTCGAGGTAGGCGGCCGGAGTAAACACTTGGGTGCCGAATTTTTTCTCACTAAAGTGGGCTATTTCTTGCTGGCCCTCATCGGACACTAAGTACTCCAAGAAGGCCTCAGCGAGCGGTTCGTTTGCCTGGGGAATGCGTTTACGGTCGACGACGATGGCGTAGTAGTTATTGCGCAATGTCATGTGGTCACGGAACAACGGGGCAATGCGCCCGGCGAGCTCTTCGCGATTTATCAGGTAGGTACCGAGGTCGGCGAATGTGTAGGCCCCGGAAAGTGAGGCATTCACCAGCGTACGTGCCGCGCTCTCCTTGGTGACCTCATAGCCCAGCCAGTTTGGCTCAATGCCGGCGGCCAGCCAAAGCTCGTCCAATTTTTCTTGTGTCCCTGAGCGGCGGCCCGGAACCATGAAGGGCACTTCCTCGCGTGCCAACCGCTTCATCACGGCGATTGGCCCGGTTTCGCGTGCGAGACCCAAGGGGTCCGACGGCGGACCGAAGATCGCGCATTCGTTGTACATAATCAGGGTGCGCAAGCGGCCGTAGCCCTGCGCGACGAAGAGTTCCTCGCTGCCGGGATGATGGCTGATCACCAGATCGGCCCTGCCTTCACGGGCAAGATCGAGTACCTGCACCGTCCCGGCGCTGCGCACCTCGATGCCTACTCCCGCGTGCTTGGCGGCAAAGGCGCCCGCAAGCGCACGAATGATCCCCGTGTTCCCAGCGGTGCTGGCAGTCATGATGCGCAGGACTTGCGCGGTGCCCGGCTGCTCGGGAGACGCGGATACTGTGCCGGCGAGCAGGGCCAGAACGGCGCTAAATGCAGCAACGGACGCCGCGTTCACTAACCAATGGTGTGGTCCTGGGGCGAAGCGCCTTTGCCCCAGGCGCGAGATCTTGACGGACATGTCTGGATTAACTTCCCTGGCAGGTCGCCGATTTCCCCGATATGGTGCGGCGACTACATTTAACATAGTCGCAGCAGGCATCTGCCGCCAGCATCGGCGCGCGGCTCCCGGCTGCGACGTCCGGCAAGAACATCATGAAATCCTGCATTATTCGCGATCAGGAGGAGTTACGGGAGGTGCGCCCTTGGTGGGCCATACCCCCACTGCTAGCCTGCATTTCTCACCGGGTATCGTCGCGAGGGCGCGGAAATCTCCGTGGCTACAAGGCGCGCGCGTGAAAACGCGCGGGCATGGTGTGTACTACGTTGAGCCCACAACCGAGCGCGATGTGAGCACGACTCCAGGGATGGAGGACGACTGCATGGATGCAGGACGACTGCAGGGATGCAGGAGCTAGAGCAACGCAGGGAGCGGTTGCCGAGGTAGGATCGCGTCGGGAACAGCGACCGAGATACGCGGCCGCACGACCACATGGATGGAGGACGA
>VRUB01000281.1 GCA_019456345.1 Nitrospira sp.
AACCGGTGTCCACTTTTGAGTGGGAAGATCAGATACCTGTGACCATGCGTGACATTGCAGGATGGCTGGAAGGGCTTGGGCTTGGCCGATATACCGCTACCTTTCTCGAAAACGGTATCGACAGGGATGTCCTGCCCGACCTAACAGAGTCGGATCTCGAGAAGCTAGACGTAAAGCTCGGCCACCGCAAGAAGCTGCTCAAGGCCATCGCAGGGCTTCAGGCCGACGACCGCGAGCAGGCACCGGGTGCTCGTCAGTCTGCGGCGGAACGACGTCAGCTTACCGTGATGTTCTGTGATCTCGTTGGTTCAACCGAGCTCTCACGTCGACTCGATGCAGAAGACTTGCGCGAAGTGCTGCAGCGATATCAGGCTGTGGTCGCTGCTGCCATATTGCGTTACGAGGGTTACGTGGCCCAGTTTCAAGGCGATGGGGTACTCGCCTACTTTGGTTGGCCGCGAGCCCACGAGGATCAGGCGGAGCGAGCCGTTCGCGCTGGCCTCGATGCCCTTAGGGCAGTTGAAGGTATCAGTCTCAATACTGGTGACACGCTTCGGGCCCGTGCCGCCATCGCTACGGGACGGGTGGTCGTGGGCGACCTGGGCGGTGATCTCACTTCGGATGCGGAAGCAGCAACCGGGGAAACCCCGAACCTAGCCGCCCGTCTTCAAAGCATCGCTGAAGCGGGGCAAGTCGTCATCAGTGCGACCACCCGTCGTCTGCTCGGCACCACCTTCGAACTAAAGGATCTAGGTTCGCACCCCTTAAAGGGGTTCGCCGAGGGTGTCCTTGCCTGGGGGGTAATCGGCGAGAGCGCGGCCGAGAGTCGGTTCGAAGCGGCACATGGGGACCGGCTCACCCGCCTCGTTGGAAGGGAGCACGAACTAGCCTTGTTATGGGAACGCTGGGAACTGGCTAAGGGCGGAGAAGGCCAAGTTGTACTGCTGTCGGGCGAGGCCGGCATTGGTAAGTCGCGAATGGTGCAAAATTTCAGAAGCGAATTCGGCGATGAGTCGCATTTCAACCTGTACTACCAGTGCTCTCCCTATCACGCCAACAGTGCATTCTATCCGGTCATCCAACGATTGCAACGCGCCGCAGGTTTTTCGAGCGAGGACAACGGTGAGGCGAAACTGCACAAGTTGGAGAAGTTACTGAGGCAGCCGGCGGAAAACATCGATGTGATTGCGCCGATTTTCGCGGCGTTGCTGTCGCTTCCGGGAGAGGATCGTTTTGGCCCTCTCGATCTGACGCCGCAACAGCTGCGACACCGAACCATCGAGACGCTGATCGACCAGGTTCTGGCGTTGAGCCGGCAGCGGCCTGTTCTGTTCGTGGTCGAAGATGTGCATTGGATCGATCCGTCGACGGGCGATTTCGTAGGGGAGATGATGTCGCGGATCACCGATCAAGCCGTGTTTATGCTAATCACCTACCGGCCGGAGTATGCGCCGCTTTGGTCCGGCCACCCGCACCTGACCGCGGTCGCTTTAAATCGGCTCGGCCGGAGGCAAGCGGCAGAAATCGCGCACGCGGTAGGTGGTCGGGATCTCATGGACTCGATGATCGAACGGATTGTTGCGCGTGCCGACGGCGTGCCGTTGTACGTCGAGGAGCTGACAAAATCGGTTCTCGAAAGCGGCGTGTCTGCGGATGAACCAGTGACCGAAGAACTGATACCGGCTACGCTTCAGTCTTCTTTGGTGGTGCGCCTCGACCGATTGGACGAAGCAAAGGAGATTGCGCAGGTTGGCGCGACCGTTGGCCGGGAGTTTTCCTATGACCTACTTGCCGCGGTCTTGGGCAAGACCGACGTTGAGATCAATGTCGCCCTCGATCGATTGGTTCAGTCGGGAATGGTGTTTCGTCGTGGGGTAGCGCCCAATGTCACCTATACGTTCAAACACTCGTTAGTGCAGGATGCGGCTTACACAACCATCC
>VRUB01000076.1 GCA_019456345.1 Nitrospira sp.
ATCGCGATTGGTCCGAATCCCTCGAGCATCGGTTCAACGGCGGCACCCGTGCCCAGGGCATCACGGCGGTGGCCGTTGCCATTATTCCGGTTGTATTGCTGGTCGTGATCGTTCGCTATGTGCTCGGCGAGGTAGGCGCACCCTTGCGCTTTGTCTTTGACGTCGCCGTGCTCTCCTGGTGTCTCGATCTTCAGGGTTTGTCGCAACGCGCGGATGGCGTTGCCGACGCATTACAGGCAGGCGATATGCCGGTGGCCAATGAGAACTTGCGACTGCTCGACGGCAAAGGCGCGAGCGAGTGGACCGAGAGCCACATTGCACAGAGCGCCGTGGAGGAAGTGCTCAAACGAGGGAGCACCGGCCTGATCGCTCCACTGTTTTGGTTTGTTGTGCTCGGACCGGGTGGGGCCGTGTTGCAGCAGGCGGCTTGCATGCTGGATCGACTGTGGGGTGGGCGCACTGAGCGCTTTAAGGAGTTCGGTTGGGCGGCGGCGCAACTGAACGAAGTTATAGGCTGGTTTCCGGCACGGGTTACGGCCTTCAGTTATGCCACCATGGGCAGCTTCGAGGATGCCTTGCGTTGCTGGCAGCACCAGGCCGGCATGTGGTCCTACAACAATAGCGCCACGCTCCTGGCTTCGGGCTTCGGCGCTATGCAGATGCAGAGCTGCGATAGCGTGCCCGATGGCGAAGGGCGGGGCAAGCTCACGGTGACCACGGTCGTTCCGGGTGCGGACCACGTACAAGGCGCGGCGGCGCTGGTGCGCCGCGGTCTTGTGTTCTGGCTGGTGTTGGCGCTGACGCTGTGGGTCGGCGGTGTCGTACTTGGTTAGCATTGGCCCGACGATAGCCGCAGCCTCGCGATTCATGCGGCCCTGGTGTCCGCTGCTGCTCACGAGACGGGCGTACAGTGTCGGGCCGCCGCAGCGGATCCCCGCTCGCGCCTATGCGTGGTCGCTCCGGTTGACGCCATTCTGCCCCGTTGTCGTTGTGACCCTGCTCCTGGTGGTGTCGGCCGCACCCGCCTGTGCCGTGATCCGGGTGGTGGACGATACCGGCAAGCCGGTTTCGGTCGCGCAGCCGGTACGGCGAATCGTAAGCCTCGCCCCGCACGTGACCGAGATGTTATTTGCTGCTGGAGCCGGATCGTATGTCTTGGGCGTATCGGTGTTTAGCGATTTCCCCGACGCCGCCAGACAGATCCCACGTGTCGGCGGAGCCCAGGGACTGGATCTGGAGTTCATCGCCGCCTTGCGCCCGGATCTGGTCGTCGCATGGCACAGCGGTAATCCTGCGTGGTCGCTGGAGGCGATCGAGCGTCTCGGTATCCCCGTGTTTCGATCCGAACCACAGGACCTGGAGGACGTGGCCACGAATATCGAACGCCTGGGACAGCTCGCGGGAAGCGTCGAAGTGGCGCGTCGGGCGAGCGCTTCGTTTCGCCGGCGTTATCAGGCGTTGCGAACGACGTATATGCAGCGCCAGCCCGTGTCGGTGTTTTTTCAGGTCTGGGATCAGCCGCTCATGACCGTCGGCGGCGCTCACCTCATCAGTCGCGTGATCAAGCTCTGCGGCGGCGTGAATGTCTTTGCGGGCCTGCCGTTGCTTACGGCAAAGATCGGGGTGGAGGCGGTTTTGCGGGCCCAGCCTCAGGTCATCATCGCCGCGGGCCCGCCTGATTCACGCGCGCTCGAGCGCTGGCGCCGGTGGCCGCAGCTCGACGCCGTCAGAGAGGATCATCTGTTTCTGATCCCGCATGAACGCATCGCACGCCACACCCCCCGTGTGCTGAATGGCGCAGAGCAGCTGTGCCAGGCACTGGAGGAGGCGCGCGGCCGTTGAATATGATCTGCCGATTAGCGTCTCTGCGTTGGATGTTTTTGGGCAATTCTCTGCGATCTTTGCGAACTCTGGTGTGAGTTGGTGCCCTTTCTGCGCTGTATGGACCCCGAACCGCCCTCGTGCCGCCGCCGGTGGCGGCGCCAAAGCCGGCCGTCGTACGACCGGGCATGGGGGGTTGCATTTCGAGCAAAACCCAGTATATTGCGATTCACGGGTGTCTTTACCCCAAGATCTTGGGTATCAGGCGACCGATGTCTTTGTGAGCCCGGACGCCGGATAGCGGGCGCGGCTTATCACGACGCCGGTCACCACCCTGGAGCCGGAACAACGAACCGGCCGGCTACCGCAGAGCAACCGATCGGGAGACACGATTATGCATTGCAGGCACTGCCACTCACTGATGGCACAGACCCATAGCGAGTTGAACCCCCTGAGCAAGCAGTCCTGGTACAAGTGCCGCCTGTGTGGGCGCGCGCAGTTCGTGTCGGAACCCCGCAGCCCCTTGTGGTTGCAGGGCGATCGCCCGGACACGCAACCCCCGCCCATCCTCCCCTAGTCACTCAGCCGATAGCGCTTAGCTGGCCTGCATTTCTCACCAGCTATCTACTCGATCGCTGTTCCCGACGCGATCCTACCTCCCACATCCATGTGGTCGTGCGGCCGCGTATCTCGGTCGCTGTTCCCGACGCGACTCTACCTCCTCCATCCCTGGAGTCGTGCCCGCATCGCGCTCGGTTGTGTGCTCAACGTAGTGTAAGCTACGCCTCCGCGCATTTTCGCTCGCGCGCCTTGCCGCCTGCGCTTCGCAGTCCTGCGTCGCTTGGCGGGCCGGGGAAATCCCTCCGTGGATTTCCCGTTCGCCGGGACGAGCGTCCACCGGACACTCGTCTTTATCCGGCTCACCCACGGGCATCTCCGCGCCCTCGCGACGATACCCGGTGAGAAATGCGGGCTAGTAGCCGCTACAGGTGTTTGTTTACCAGCTTGTTCGAAAGGTTCGGGCCGCCATCGCTATTTTGTGCCGCTGCGTCGGTGCTCGGTGTAATCGCGATCTCGATGTGGTTCCCGCCCGCAGCCCTGGCCACATGCAGCGCTGCGCGTTAAGACCCGCATACCAGCGCGGCCCGATGCCGGGTGCTGGTTCGATCAGCCGCGATCGGTGTAAAGGTGCGCTCGAGTCCAGGGAACGGAGGTGTCAAGTGGGCGGGCGAACGTAATTTGGAACAGCTGTAAGGAGCCGGTGGTGAAGGCCGCGATGGAGGCCGACAGGTAAAGCCGCCAGGCGCGGACGAAGTCTTGATCGAACATGCTGCTAACCTGATCGACGTGCTGCTCGTATCGCTCGAGCCAATGCTCAAGCGTCTTGGCGTAGTGCGGGCGAAGGTTTTCGACGTCGAGTACGGAGAACTCCCGGGGCTCGAAAATATCCATCATCTCGCGCAGCGACGGAGGATGCGCACCTGGGAAGATGCGTCTCTCGGTCCACGCGTTCATGAACCCCGGGCGGTTGCGTCCGATCGTGTGGATCAGGCCGCGCCCCACATCCGTGAGCGAGCGGTGGATGACCTCCCCCAACTCCCCATAATGAGCGAGCCCCACGTGCTCGAGCATGCCGACTGATACGAACGCGTCGTACTTGCCCGTGATATTGCGATAATCGTCTTCAATGTACTCGATACGGTCTGCCAGGCCCTCCGTATTCGCGCGCTCGCGCGCGTAAACGATCTGCTCGTGCGAAATGTTGTAGGCTTTGACCTTGACGCCAAAATGGCGCGCCATATGACGCGCCAGCCCGCCCCAGCCGCAACCAGCCTCGACCACGGTGTCACCGGGTTTGAGTTGCACCTTGCGGCACACATGGTCCATCTTCGCCAGTTGCGCCGCTTCCAGTGTCATGTCGGGGTCGGGAAAGTAGGCGCAGGTGTACTGCATCTCTTTGTCGAGCCAGAGCTTGTAGAAATTGTTGGACAGGTCGTAGTGGTGGTGAATATTGTCTCTTGAGCTGCCCTGTGCGCTGGCCCGCGACCGGTTCAGGGGGTGCGCGAGGTACTTTTTTATAATGCCGATGTGCGCGGAATTCCTGCTCGCTCGGTTGATGATCTCCATGAGCTGCACCAGGCTGCCTTCCACCGCGATACGCCCCGCACTGTAGAGATCCCCGAAATGCAGGTCCGGGCGTGTGAGAACCTTGAAAAACGCCTTGCGGTCACGGATCCAGACCCGCGCTACGGGCGCGGACTGCGATCCGGTCTGCTCTTCCCCGTTCCAGAGAATGACGTTGATTGGCGGGTTATCCAGCGTGTGCAGTAAGCGCCGTACCAGTGCCCGGTCGAGCGCCATCACGTGGCTGGTGGCAGCGGGTTTTTCGGCTGCGATGGCGCCATTTCCGCCAGCGGCTGGGAAACGGAGAGGTGCGCCCTTGATTTTCTTCATGACTTGTTCTCCAGGCGGATCTTGGCTGTGGGTACCCGAGTCGCGCATGACCCTATATCCTAATCGTAATCCTCTTTGTTGACAATTTGTGAATACCACCACGGCGCGTCGTGGACGCGGCCGCGAGCGGCGATGTATGCTTGGTCGCTACTTGCCCCGCTGTCTGGCGTGCGGTCGGTGCGCGATCGATACATCTGCATAAGCACACGAAAAGTGCAAAGAAACGCCAACAAGGGATCTGCTGAACACCCCCAGCCCCGTGAGACCGAGGTTACATTGATTGCGGTTGGCCATCGGGCCGCAGGCGTGCTGAGCCAGATCGCCCGGCTCAGGCGTGTGGGCAATTACTGCCTGGCGCCACGCCCCGCGCAGCGCATCGGGGACCATTATTTGGATACGCCCACAGGCGCGTTGGCCGCCAAGCGGCTGGCACTTCGCATCAGAGACATAGCTCATCAGCAGTGGCTGACCCTCAAGGGTCCGGCGCATGTGACCGCGTACCATGCCATAGAACGCCTCGAGATCGAGACGCCCTGGTCTGCGGCGGCTTTGCAGGCATTAGTCGATGAGCTTGCCAGCTTTGGGTTAGACTGCGTGGCGCGCGATCGACCCTGTGTGGGGACGGTGCGCTGGAAGTTGCTGCGAGCCTTGGACTGGCGCCGATTCACCAACACATTACCCATAGGCGTTTACGCGATATTAGCTTGCACCAAAAGGATGCACACGCTGTGGTCGCCGAGTTGGCGCTTGATACGGTGCTGTACCGGTCAGACGGTGCGCACTACCGCCACTACGAGGTGGAAATCGAGGCGAAAGGTGAGCACAGCGCGCAGGCGCTGCAGGCGATCGCACAGGCCTTGATGGCGCGCTACCCTGCGGAGCTGCGAATCTGGTACCACAGCAAATTAGCGACCGCCCTCGCTTTGCGCGCGCTGCATGCAACTGGCGATTACGTGGCGCTGCACGATCGCGACGCTGGTATGCATGTGCGGGCCTACGAGCAGGTCGATCGCTTCCTGCGCGGTGGCGCTCGCGCGGGCAGCGGATAGGCGGGATCGTTCTGCGATTGGCAACGAGTCGCGAGGATAATCAGTCAGCTCAGCCCCGACCCTGGGGCCTGTGGGCGACCGCCGGTTTTTCGTTGGTCGTTGTGGCAGTTTTCATCGCCGTGCAGGTGGCAACCGAGTTCGCGCTCTTACAATGGCGCGGGGTTGCGGTTGCGCCGGACGTTACGGCCGACTCCTTTGGTCTGCTCGTGGCGCTGGCCACGAGTCTGGCCGCCCCGGTTGGCATTGGTTTGACCGTGATCTTCGCCGCGGCACGCAAGGGCATTTCGCTCGGCGCCTACCTGGCCTTGAATCAGCCAAAGCGCCGCGATCTGTGGCGCTGGCTGGGCTACCTCGTGGCATTCATCATCGCGGTACATGCCGTCGTGTTGATTCTGGACCGGCCGATCGTAACGCCGTTCGAGCAGAGGGTGTACAAAACGGCACAGAACCTGTGGCTGTTGTTTTTTGCCATAGTCGTTGCGGCGCCTGCTTTCGAGGAGATCTTCGTTCGCGGCTTTATCTTCCAGGGCCTGTTATCGCCAGTTGGTGCGAAAGCCACCATCATAATGACGTCCTTGCTGTGGGCGCTGGTCCATCTGCAATATGACGCGGTCGAGGTTTCGATGATCTTCGCCGCCGGCCTGCTCCTCGGGTACGCGCGGCTGCAGACAAACTCTATTTATGTACCGATGGCGATGCACTCGCTGTGGAACTTGAGCTCTGCGATTGAGACAATGATCTATCTCAGGTGAACGCGGCGCCCCCACAATAACGCGTGATACGAAGGAGGAGCTACCATGTCCGGCGATTGTCTTCCCCATGACCGCCACGCAGCGCTCAGAGTGGTCCCGATGCCGGCAGACACGAACAGTGTCGGCGATATCTTCGGCGGGTGGATCATGTCTCATGTAGATGTGGCGGGCGCCATTGCAGCGGCGCGCCGCGCACGCGGGCGCGTGGTGACAGTTGCCGTCAATGCGCTCGCATTCAAGAAACCGGTGCTGGTAGGGGACATAGTAAGCTTCTATGCCGAAGTGGAGCGGGTGGGGCGCACATCGATTACGGTGAAAGTGGACGTTTACGCCGAGCGCAGGCTCGAGGCGAAGGAGTGCGAACAGGTGACAGAAGCGACACTGACCTACGTCGCCATGGACGACAACCGCCGGCCTCGCATCGTCCCCTCGCAGGCATAGAACGCTTTCCAAGGCCGCCGATTCAGGATCCCTCGGGCGGTGGTGCGGCCTTGGCGACTTCCTCGATCGTCGTGAACCCCGCGTGGATCTTTCGCGCACCGCTCAGGCGCAGTGGTTGCATGCCTTCTTTAACTGCGTGATCTCGCACGATCGCGACATCAACATCGGGTTGAATCAGATTGCGCAAGCCCGGTGACATCGTAAGCATCTCGTAAATGCCGATCCGCCCAAGGTAACCGGTATTACGACACTCCGAGCAGCCTTTAGGCGCAAAGGCAGACACCGGTTTCGTCGCCTTCCACGGGCGCACCAGCTGCTCCCAGGCGGCGTCATCCAGTGTTCCGGGCTGCTTGCAGTGCGGGCATAAGGTGCGCACGAGTCGCTGGGCCATGACACCGAGGATAGCCGCATTAATCAGGTAGGCCGGTATGCCGATCTCGAGCAAGCGCGTCATCGCCGATGGGGCATCATTGGTGTGCAACGTGGACAAGACCAGGTGGCCCGTCAACGCGGCCTGCACTGCCATTTCCCCGGTCTCGAGGTCGCGGATCTCCCCGATCATGATGATGTCGGGATCCTGACGCAGTAACGAGCGCACTCCCTGGGCGAATCCCAGGCCGATGTTATGTTGCACCTGCATTTGATTGAAGCTGGGCTCGATCATTTCGATCGGGTCTTCGACCGTGCACACGTTTACCTCCGGCCGGGCAAGCTGCTTCAATGTCGTGTAGAGCGTCGTGGTCTTACCGGAACCAGTCGGGCCGGTAACGAGGATGATGCCATGCGGTTGCTTGACCATCGCCTCCCAATGCTTCCCCTCGTCATCGCTTAAGCCGAGCTCTTTGAAGCCTCTGGCGAGCACGGTGGGATCGAAGATGCGCATCACCAGTTTCTCGCCAAGCGCGGTCGGAATCGTGGACAGCCGCAGCTCGACTTCATTGCCGGCCGGCGTCTTGGTCTTTAATCGACCGTCTTGTGGGCGGCGTTTTTCCGCCACGTCCATGCGCCCGAGGGTCTTGACCCGGCTGATGATGGCACTCAATACCGCTAGAGGTACTTGATACACGACGTGCAGCACACCGTCGATACGGAAGCGGATATCGCTCTTGTCCCGCCGCGGCTCGAGATGTATGTCGCTTGCGCGCTGGTCGAATGCGTACTGCAGCAGCCAGTCGACGATGTTGACAATATGGTGGTCATCGGCGTCTAACCGTCCCGTCCGGCCCAGCTCTACCAGCTGCTCGAGGTTCGTGATAACGCTGAGCTGGCTGCTGCCGGAATCCTTGGTAGCGCGCCTGACGGAACGGCTGAGGGTATAAAACTCCGCCAGGTAGCGATCGATATCTGCCGGGTTCGCCAGTACGCACACGATTTTCTTGCGCAAGACTCTGCCGAGCTCGTCTTGCCAGTCGCTGATGTAAGGCTCGCAGGTCGCAATCACGACCGTGTCTTGGTTCACCGAGATCGGCAGAATCTTGCGGCGAGACGCGTAAGCGAAAGGCATCAAACTCGTGATGGCCTCGACGTCCAGCCGCAGCGGGTCGATGCGTTTGTGCGGCAACCCGGCCTTCTCTGCCAACCAGCTGGTCAGCAGCTCCAGCGTCAGGAACTGGTCCGGGTCCTTGACGTTTCTGGGCTCTTCGTCAGCGATGCACAGCAGCGGATGGCGCTCGCTGTTGCTGTGACTGCCGCTGATACGGTTGGCATCGTCCTGCGACAGCAAGCCGTCCGCCATCAGATCGGCCAGCACGTCTCTCAGGCCCAGCGCGCCCGCGGCTCGGCTTGACGACTGTTGGTTCTGGACTGGCAATGTCTAAACCCGTTCGGATGAGCGGACAAAATTGTCCTTGAGCGCTGCAGCTGGTCGCCACAGGCTCTATACAGTATAGCGCCGACCACTGATCCGCACGGCGATCCCTGGGGTAGTTTGCTACGGTCGCAGCCGCGCCGTTCAGAGAGCCGGAGTGGGGCTGTGCGCGTGAATCGCCCCGGCTGCAATCGGCACTTCGGCCGGTAGCGGGGCTCCAGCGTTCGCCTGTCGCTCACACCGGCAGGCGCTGCGACGGAGGGGCAAATGTTCCGGGCCATGACAGGCATTCGGCAACCGACCGGTTAAGATAAACCAGAAATACGCACACCAATAATTCCATGTACCATGGCGAAGACGATGCGAGCTGCATACCTGGTCAAACCAAGAACTATTGAGATTCGTGACGTCGCCGATCCCGCGCCTGGGCGTGGGGAGCTCAGCGTTCGTGTCGAGCGCGCGCTCACCTGCGGGACCGACCTGAAGGCCTACCAGCGCGGGCACCCTTTTATCGCGATGCCGGGACCGTTTGGCCATCAGTACGTGGGGACCGTGCACGCGGCAGGTGAAGGCGTGCAAGGGTTCGAGGCCGGGATGGCAGTATGGGGCGTGCACAGTGCCCCCTGCGGCGAGTGTCCCTACTGTGCCCGGGCGCGCTACAGTCTGTGTCCGCGGCTGCCCGAGGACATGGCCTTTGGCGCGTTTGCCCAGTACTTGCGGTTGCCGGCGCGGGTGGTGGCCCACAATGTGCTGGCGCGACCGGCTGGTATGCCAGCGGAGCACGCGGCTTTTCTCGAGCCCGTGGCCTGTGTGGTGCACGCGCTGGAACGGATCGATTGGCGCGGAGTCGATCGTGTTCTGGTGCTGGGCCTGGGTTCCATGGGGCTACTGTTCTGCCAGGTGTTGCCCCAATTCACACAGGCATCGATTGTTGGCATGGGGCGCAATCGAGAGCGTCTCGCCATCGCCGGCAGTTATGGCCTCGAAAGCGTTCTCGATGCTGCGCACGAATCGCTCGCTCGGCAGCTAGATGAAGATGCCGGCTTCGATTGCGTGATCGAGTGCACCGGCCGTGAGCAGGGATGGCAGAGCGCCTTCGATGCGGTGCTGCCGGGTGGACAGGTGCTCTTCTTTGGCGGCCTGCCGCAGGGAACGCTATTCGCGGTCGACACCTACAAGGTCCATTACCGGGAGCTGCGTTTGCTTGGCGCGTTCCATTTCGGACCGCCCGATGTGCGCCGTGCAGCGGAATTGCTCCAGCACGGCGACTTGCGCGTCGGCGATCTGCTCAGCGGTGAGATGAGGCTGGAGGACCTCGATACGGCCTTGCGCCAAATGGAGGCAGGCGCCGGAATCAAGTATGCTATCGATCCATGGAGCTAGCCGGCATGCAGGAATCGCCACTCGCAAAAGACACTGCATCGATGCGCCAGGCTGTGATTCGCGGCCCAAAGACCTTCGAGGTGGAGGTGGTCCCGAGACCCGCATTGCAGTCAGGCGCCGAGCTTCTACTGCGCACGGCGGCGTGCGGCATCTGTTCCGGTGACCTGATGGAGTGGTACCTGGAGCGCAAAGTGAACACGGTGCTCGGGCACGAGGTTGTGGGCTATGCCGACGAGGTGGGGCCTGATCTGGAACACGTGAAGCCGGGTCAGCTCGTGTTCGTCCATCATCATGCCCCCTGCATGGAGTGCCGCTACTGTCGTGCCGGTGACCCGGTGCATTGCGCCAGCTGGCGTCGGAGCAAGCTCGACCCCGGCGGTATGGCCGAGTATATCCGCGTACCGGCAATCAACGCTCGCCAGGACTCATTTGCCATTGACGATCTGACGCCCGAGGTCGGCGCGCTCATCGAACCGCTCGCCTGTTCGGTGAAGGCGCTGGCGCGCCTGGGTGAACGTGTGCCTGCGCACGCGGTTGTGGTTGGTTGCGGAGTTATGGGTCTGTTGAACATTGCCGCGGCCAAGGCGGCGGGCAGCTCTGAGGTGTGGGCGGTGGAGCCTGATGCAGAGCGGCGAGAGTATGCGCGCCGTTTCGGTGCGGAGCGGGTCTTCACCCCCTGGGAGCTGGAAGATGAGACCCGTAAGCAGGGTTTCGAAGGCGCGGACTACGTGATCGTGGGACCGGGAAGCCCGGAGGTGATCGTGCAGTCTCTCGGTTATGTCAGAAATGGCGGCACGGTCGTTCTGTTTACACCGACGCCGAGTGTACCGACCGCGTTGGACTTCTGTGATCTTTACTTTCGCGAGATAAGCCTGGTGCCTTCCTACTCCTGTGGTCCGCAGGACACACGCCGGGCTTACGAGCTGCTGCGCACGGGTGCGGTCGATGTCTCGCCGCTCATTACGCACCGCTTCCCGATCGACGAGATCCAGCGCGCTTACAACACCGCAAAGAGCGGCGGTGATGTATTAAAAGTGCTGGTGGTATTTGGAGACGGCTCGGCATGAAACACAAAAAGCTCGAGGACGCGGCACTGCCACAGGGTGCGACAAACGAAAGCAAGGTGATCAAACACCAGGGTGGCTTTGCCTGGGACGGCGCCGTGCGCAGGATTTACAAGGACGAGCCGGGGAGCTGGCGCAGCGTGACCCGCACCTCGCTCGTGGGGGGATCGGACGGTGTGCCCGTACCGTTTCATTTGCGCTACTTCGAGGTACAGACCGGCGGTTTCTCCAGCCTGGAGAGACACGCACATCAGCACGTGATTATGGTGGTGCGTGGTCACGGTGAGGTGGTGCTGGGGACGCGTCGGGAGGCATTGTCATTCGGTGACGTCGTCTACATCGCCCCATGGGAAGTGCACCAGTTTTGCAATCCGCAAGGCCCGGAACCGCTCGGGTTTTTATGCATGGTGCCAGCGCAGCGCGACCGGCCCGTAGCGGTAAAACAAGATGAATAGAGGCTAACATCCAGTGCAGAGGCGCCAAGACGCAAAGAATTTCTTTAGTCATTCCGTTGCTGTCGCAGTAGCGAGGATTGACTATCTTGCGCATCTCGTCCGCGCCCCCTTGTTGTCGCGGACGCTAGCTTATCAGAAGCGCGCCCGGGAGGTTCGGCGGCCGCCCTGCATTGCACGGTAGCCCCTGCCGGCGCAGTGGGGCGATCATCGGAATACGTCTCTAGGGTATAATATCTATCGCTGCCGATGAGCTGTTTGCGCCATGATCGATGGGAGGTAAATGGAACGATGAAAAGCCTGATCATATTAATGCCAGTAATCGCGCTTAATCTCTTGTGGGCACCAACGGTAGGCGCCAAGTGGGTCAAGTTGGCGCCCGCAGGAGAGAAGGTGCGAGTCCTGGAGCCGAAGGAAGTGACCACGTGCAAGAAACTGGGTAAAACGACCGTGTCGGTAAAAGACGATTACTTCGACGGGATCAAGCGCAGTGAGAAGAAAATAAAGAAAGAGCTCACCATCCTTGGTCGCAACAGTGCCGCCGACATGGGCGGTGATACGATCGTCGCTTCGGCGGAGCCAAGCGAAGGCAAGCAGTCGTTCGCGGTCTACAAGTGCATTAACCCGGGCGGCTAGGCCTTCACGCGCCCAATCCGTGCTCACAGAGTTTCTAATGGGGATTTACCGTTTCCTAACGTGCGCGCAGGCGCAGCGGGCGCAGAGTTCTTAATCAAGAATTCTCTGCGTTCTTCGCGCCTCTCGCTCGCTGCTCCCGGCGCGATTTTACCTCGGCAACTCGGTAACTGCTCCAGGCGTTACCCTACCTCCTACTTCCCTGTAGTCGTGCTCCCGGCGTTGCCCTACCTCGGCAACCGCTCCCTGCGTTGCTCTAGCTCGGCAACCGCTCCTGCGTTGCTCTAGCTCGGCAACCGCTCCTGCGTTGCT